>NZ_CP100128.1:602044-903066 GCF_024207115.1 Chromobacterium sp. IIBBL 290-4 | reverse complement strand
AACGCCGAATGGGCGTTGAAGCTGCAATGCGACCACCTGGTGGAGCAGTTCGACGCCATCGAGGAAGACTACCTGCGCGAACGCAAGAACGACGTGCTGCAGGTAATCGAGCGCATCTTCACCAATCTGGACGGCGACGCGCCGCAGCTGCCGGCGCCTGAGGATCTGGTGGAAGACCACATCCTGGTGGCGCACGATCTGTCGCCGGCCGACATGGTGTATTTCAAGGATTCCAACTTCGCCGCCTTCGTCACCGACGTCGGCGGCGCGACTTCGCACACCGCCATTCTGGGGCGCAGCCTGGACTTGCCGTCGGTGATCGCGCTGCATCATGCGCGCGAGCTGATCCGCCAGGACGAAATGATCATCATCGACGGCCAGCAAGGCGTGGTGATCATCAATCCGGATCATCTGGTGCTGACCGAATACCGCCGCCGCCAGCGCGCCTGGCGCGGCGCGCGGCGCAAGCTGTCGTCGATCCGCAAATCCAGCGCGGTGACGCGCGACGGCACCGTGATCGAGCTGCTGGCCAATATCGAGCGGCCGCAGGACGTGGACGATGTGCGCGAATCCGGCGCGGTGGGCATAGGCCTGTTCCGCAGCGAGTTCCTGTTCCTGGGCCGCGACACGCTGCCGACCGAGGACGAGCAATTCGAAGCCTATCGCCATGTGGCTTCGGCGATGAAGGGCATGCCGGTCACCATCCGCACCATGGACTTGGGCGCCGACAAGAGCCCGAAGTGGCTCAATCATTGCCAGGCGGAGAACCCGGCGCTGGGTCTGACCGGCATCCGGCTGTGCCTGGCGGAGCCGCTGATGTTCCGCGCCCAGCTCAGGGCGCTGTTGCGCGCCTCGGTGCACGGCCGCATCCGCGTGCTGTTCCCGATGCTCAACTCCTTGCCGGAACTGAAGCAGGCGCTGACGCAGTTCGAGTACGCCAAGGAAGAGCTGCGCGAAGAGGGCATAGCCTACGCCGACGGCGTGGAAGTGGGCGCGATGATAGAAATCCCGTCCGCGGCGCTGGTGGCGGGCAGTTTCGCCAAGCATGTGGACTTCATGTCCATCGGCACCAATGACCTGATCCAGTACACGCTGGCGATCGACCGCAACGACGACACGGTCAGCCATCTGTACGATCCCATCCATCCGGCGGTGCTGAAGCTGATCCTGCACACCATCAAAACCGGCATCAAATCCAATCTGCCGGTGGCGGTGTGCGGCGAAATGGCGGGCGACGCCAGGCTGACCCGTTTGCTGCTGGGCATGGGGCTGCGCAAGTTTTCCATGCATCCGGCCAATTTGCTGGCGGTGAAGCAGCAGGTATTGACCACGCACCTGGATGAAATCGCCTCGCTGTCGGCGCGCATGCTCAGATCGGAAGATCCTGATAAAATAGCCGATTTGTTGCAACTGCTGAACGCAGAGCCGGGCGAGTAGCCCGGTTTTTATTTATGCCTAAAGACGCTATCGATTTGTCCCAGCTCCGCCGCGTGCTGGTGGTGAGGCTGATGCACCACGGCGACGTGTTGTTGAGCTCGCCGGTGTTCACGGTGCTGAAAAACCATGCGCCTCATGTCGAGATCGACGCGCTGGTCTATCACGAAACCCGAGACATGCTGACCCAGCATCCGGCGATAGACAATGTCTTCACCATCGACCGCAATTGGAAGAAGCTGGGCGCCTGGCAGCGGCTGAAGCTGGAGTGGGCTTTGTTTGCCCGGCTCAAGGCGCGCGCTTATCAATTGATTGTGGTGTTGAACGACAATAATCGGGCGACTGCCTTGGTCCGCCTGCTCAAGCCGCGCTGGTCGGTGGTGCCCGATGTCCCCGATCGCGGGCGCTTCTTCCGCAAGACCTTTACCCATAGACATGCCTTGGTGTTGGGCAATAAACGACATATCGTCGATTGGCACTTGGACGCGCTGCGCAGGCTGGGGATCTTTCCGAGCGAATCGGAAACCAAGCTGCAGATGGTGGCCGGTCCGGAGGCGGAGAGCCGGGTCGATGGTTTGCTGGCGGCGCAAGGGTTGCCGCGCGGCGGTTTCATCTTGGTGCATCCGGGCTCGCGCTGGTTTTACAAGTGCTGGCCGGCGGAGCGGATGGCGGCTTTGATCAATGCCTTGCATGAACGCGGCTGGCAAGTGGCTCTGAGCGGCGCGCCGTCCGATGAAGAAGCCAGGATGATCGCCGAGGTCAAGGCCGGCGTCGTTCAGCCTGTTATCGATTTCAGCGGCCAGCTTTCCTTGAAGGAATTGTCGGCCCTGATCGCCAGGGCGCGGATGCTGGTGGGCGTGGATTCCTTGCCCATGCATATGGCGGCCGCGGCGCAAACGCCGGTGGTGGCCTTGTTCGGGCCATCGCGCGATAAGGTTTGGGGGCCGTGGCAAGTGCCGCATCGCCAGGTCTCGCTGGATCTGCCCTGCCGTCCTTGCAACTTGGCCGGGTGCGGCGGCAGCGAGCGCAGCGAGTGTTTGGAGAATATCCCGGTTCGGCAGGTATTGGCGGCGGTGGAGAGCTTGCTGGCGGAGACTGGCCAGGCTTATCCAAACTGATTCCACGCGCGCAGCGACTTCATGCCTTGCTTGGCGCATCAATCAAGATGCGTCGGGCTGAGGCGAAACAGGATGCCGAGCTGCCGTTGCGACCCAACCCATCCACGCGCGGTTGATGAACACCGAGCGGAATTCCGCAGCGGCGTCGGCAAGCTGGAAAGCGATAAGGCGATGACTGAAATTTCCCAACTGGCCAAACCCACCTTAGGGGTGGCCATTATTACCAAGAATGCCGCCGCGCATTTCGAAAAATGCTTGGCTGCGGCAAAAGCCGTAGCGGACGACATCGTGGTGATCGATTCCGGCAGCACGGACGGCACGCCGGACATTGCCCGCAGCCATGGCGCGCGCGTGTTTGTCGATGCGGATTGGCCAGGATTCGGGCCGCAGAAAAACCGCGCGCTGGATCAGTTGGCTACGGATTGGGTGCTGTCCCTCGATGCCGATGAAGTCTTGACCGATGAACTGGCGCATTCAATCCGCCAGGCTGTAGCTTCGGGCGAGGACGCGGTGTTCAGCCTGTCTCGATTATCGAATCTATGCGGCCGCTGGATGCGTTACAGCGGCTGGCGTCCGGATCATGTGGCGAGACTATTCCGCCGCGGGCGCGCGCGTTTTTCCGATGACCTAGTGCATGAGCGTTTGGTTTTCGAGGGCGAGCCTCTCCTGTTGTCCGGGGAGTTGTTGCACTACTCTTTCGACGATCTGGACGAAGTGGTCGACAAAATGAACCGTTACTCATCGGCCGGCGCCCAGCAGCGCTTCGCGCGCGGCAAACGCGGCGGGAGCATGGCCTCGGTGATCGCCAAAGCCTGTTGGTCTTTTTGCCGCACCTATCTGTTGCGGCGCGGCTTTCTGGACGGGCGCGAAGGTTTTGTCATCGCGGTGGCCAATGCGGAAGGCACTTTCTACCGGCAGTTGAAACTTTTATATCTGAGCGAGCGGGAGAAACGCTGAATGGCGCCGAGCATTTCCGTGATTGTCAGCACCTATAACCGGCCAGACGCCTTGAGCGCGGTGCTGGCGGGATTCGCGGCCCAGAGCGGCGTCGAGCCTTCTCAATGGGAGGTGGTGGTCGCCGATGATGGCTCCGACGCGCGCACCGCGGACGTTGTCGCCGCATTCAAACCGCAATTGGGCGAAAGACTGTCGCATGTCTGGCATGAGGATAAAGGGTTCCGTTTGGCCGAAATCCGCAACAAGGCGGCGCGCGGGGCGAAGAACGAGTATCTGGTGTTTTTGGATGGCGATTGCGTGCCTCAGCGCGATTTCATCGCTTGCCATCAGGGCCTGGCCGAATCGGGCTGGGTGGTGGCCGGCAATCGAGTGCTGCTGGCCGAGCGTTTTACGCGGGATTACCTGGCGGGACGCTGCAAGCCGGTCGCCCGTTGGGGCCGGTGGACCTGGCTGCGATTGCGCGCAGGAAAATGCGTGAATAATGGCCTGGGCTGGTTGCGGCTGGCGCTGCCTGCTTGGCGGAAAAAACGCCGCGATGACTGGAAACTGCTGCGCGGTTGCAATATCGGCGTATGGAAAAGCGATTACCTGGCGGTCGATGGTTTCGATGCCGCTTTTTCCGGCTGGGGTTATGAAGATTCCGATTTCGCGGTGCGCTTGATCCGCCATGGCGCGGGCATCAAGAATGGCCGCTTTGCCGTGCCGGTGCTGCATTTGTGGCACAAGGAAAATGATCGCAGTTTTGAAGGCGAGAATTGGAAGCGCTTTGAAGCGTCCCTGCATGGCAGCCATGTGAGGGCGCAAGAAGGACTGTCCGGCGCGGGGACGGAGAACTCGAATTGAGCACGCCACGCGGTATCAATCTGGTATTCCATTCGATCCGTCCCGGCGGCGGCATGGAACGCTACGTCATGGATGTGATTGCGGAGTTATGCAGGCGGGGCATAGCCGTTCGCGGCATAGCGCGCAAGATAGACTGGCCGGAACCGCCTCGTGGCGTCGAATTGTCGCGGTTAGCGGACCGCACGCCGTTTTCACGCTTGAATAATCTGCTGTTTGAACGCAAAGCTTTGCGCGCTTGCCATCCAGATTGGAAAACCATAGGCATTTCGCGAGTGACCGGACCTGTCGATCTCGCCATTGTCGGCGGCACGCATATAGGCCATTTGCTGGATAAAGGAAAACTGCGCCCTGGCTTTTATGATAAGCGGACTATCGCGCATGAAACCCTCTTCTATGCTAATGCAAAAGCCATCATGCCGCACTCGGTGAGGGTTGGCGAACAAATTCGCCAGCATTACGGCATGGCCGGGGATAAATTATCGGTGTTATATCCCCCTGTAGACACTGGCAAGTTTTCGCTTTCGGCCCGTGAGGGAAGAGCGGCGCTCAGGCGTGAACTGGGCATTGCGCCGGATCAATTCATGTTGTTGTTTCCTTCTAACAACCACGCATTGAAAGGCGGAGATCTGATTCTGCAAGTCTTGGCTGGACGCAAAGACGTGACTCTTGTTGCCGCGGGCAAGGCGCCGTTGAGTGGCGAGCGAGTGGTCAATGCCGGATTCCGCAGTGATATGCCTGCCTTGTACGCTGCCGCCGATGCGACCATCCTTGCCTCCAAATATGAGGCTTTCGGCATGGTCGGGCCAGAATCGATTCTGTGCGGCACCCCGGTATTGTTCGCTGATACAGTCGGCGCGGTGGAGGTGCTGTCAGAGCCGGGCTGCTACGTTTTCCAAAGAGACGCCGTCTCTCTGCGCAAGGCGTTGGAGCGGTTGATGGAGAAGCGGGTCTGCGAAGGAATCGAGCTGAGTAAGCTGGCTCAGCAGTCGATTCATTATCCTTATTCACTGGCTGGGCACGTTGATAGCTTGCTGGATATGCTGGAGTCGTAAATGGATAGTTTGCCAAAGATTTCGATGCTGCTGATTACTTACAATCAGCAGCGCTACGCTTTAGATGCGCTGAAAGGGGCTTTGTCCCAAGATTATGGAAATCTTGAAATCATAGTGTCTGATGATTGCTCTAGCGATGAGACGTTCCATATCTTGAGTGATTTCAGCGCAGAGTATCAAGGTCCGCACAAACTGGTGCTTCACCGCAATGAACGGAATGTCGGAATTGGTGAGAATCTCAATACCGCCGTGTCCTTGTCTAGCGGCGAGTTGCTGGTTGTGACGGCTGGCGATGATATTTCCTTGCCGCATCGCGTCTCGGTTTTGGCGAAAAACTGGTTAGAACATGGCAAACGTCCTGATTTGCTGGCATCGTACCTGCAGGATCTGGACCAGTCCGGCGCCACGCATGACGTTATACCTGTGACAGATTTATCGCGCTACCAAGGGGTTGATGCTTGGCTTCAGGGGCATCCAACCTTGATTGGGGCTGCTCAGGCCTGGACTCGGCGACTCTACGATGAGTTCCGGGGGATTCCGAGCGGGGTGGTGGCTGAAGACATGTTGATGGCCTTCCGCGCCTTTTCAGCAGGCGGCGCATTGACAATTCCTGAACCATTGGTTTTGTATCGACGCGGAGGTACGACAGGAAAGCGCAGGCATCTTTCTTTGGATGAAGTCAAGGCGGCCTTCATCAAGAAGATTGATAACACCAAGATAGAATTGCTTCACATGATCGAAGTCGCCGCTCGTAAGAGAGCCTCTCCGGCTTTGTTGCGCTATTTCATGAATCTTTATCAGAAAGAGTGTTTGATCGAGATAATGCTGCGGAGTCCAATTTCTGCCAAGGATAAATTGTGGTATTGGTGGAAGGCTGTAGATCTTGATTGGGGTTTCAAGATCAGGATATTGAGCTATGGGATGTTTCCGTTCTTGTTTGGACCTTTTTTTGCCTTGAAGCGATTGGTTAGAGGAGCGCGCTGATGTTTTTCAGTAAAGATCAAATCTATGATCTTCTTGTAGGCCTGTTATTATTTTTTATCTTGGCAATGGGCTTTGTTTGGCGAGGCAGTGCGCCTGCTGCTTCGTTATTGCTTGCTCTTCTTGGGTTCGGTACGCTTTTTGTAGGGCGTAACTATTTCAAGCCCTGCTGGGATTTGTATAAGCCCTGGGTAATAGGCATGTCAGCGTTGGGATTGGCAATTCTGGTACGGCTATTGATCGATCTGAATCCTAGAACTAGTTACGCTGATTCTGCGACCCGTTTGATGGTTGCAATACCCGTTTTTGCAGCAATTTGTTGTTCTCGGCGGCTAAGTTTTCATAATATAAGATGGATGCTTCCGGTGGCTGTCTTATCTATGCTGCTTTTTGGCATCAGCGGTGCGGAACAAGTAGGGGATGATCGTATACATACTGCATTTACCAACACCATTCCATTTGCTGCGTTTTGCTTGTTGTTTGCTGTTTCCTTCTTTATTTACTCTTTTGGCCGTAGCCGACTGGATAGTCTCTTTAGCGTGATGGTAGCGCTGGTGGCGGTAACTGTAATTTATTTGTCTCAAGCGCGAGGGGTATGGATCGCCACGCTTGCAGTTTTAGCGTATGTCATTTTCTCGCATTTGGGATTCAGTTGGAAGAAACTATGTTTGATGGTAGTGGCTATTCCAGTGATTCTGATAGCCGTATATCATCAAAGTCCTATGGTTCAATATCGTGTGCATAAGGCCACTGCAGAGTATTCGGAATATTTTGCAGGGAAGAAGGATGGTTCTGTTAGTATGCGGATGGATATGGCATCGGCTTCATATCATATTTATACAGAGCATCCAGTTTTTGGAGTGGGTCGAGATATTGTTCCGACTATGCAGGACCTATATCATCGTGGAATTGTCGGTAAGGCCGTTTCGGATGCAGTTGATACCCATGCAGAGCTCTTTTACAATGCGGCTAGCTTGGGAACTGTAGGTCTCTTAGTTTATGTTATGTTTTATTTTGGTGTGACATTGCCATATGTGCGTGCACTTAAGTCATCTCTGCCTGATATCGTTAAAATCGGGAGGGCTGGAGTGGCTGGGAGTATTGTTTTCTTCTTTGTCGGCTTTACCCATATTACTTTGGGATTGGTAATGTATGCTTCTATTTATGCAGTGTTTCAAGCAGTTTTGTTGGCATCATTGTATAAGTTGAGTACAGCAATATCTGATAGTAACTAGGCATTTCGCATGTTTGGCCGGACCCACGATGACAAGATCGCATAAGGCATCGCAAGTGTTTTATGGTGTGATGGGAGCGGGTTGAGTCGATACACGATGTAACAGAAATTGATGGAATCGCTTGTATGATTCCCCCGTTTAGTGGGTAGCATGATATGGAATCTGCATGAAAGAGAACAGTTTTCAACACAGCTGGAGCGTTTACCGCCGCTTGCTAGGCTATTTGGCCGGCTATTGGAAGGTGTTGTTGCTATCGATGCTATCGATGATGGTGGCGGCGCTGACCGAGCCTGCGGTAGCCAAGTTGCTCAAACCCTTGATCGATGGCGGTTTCGTCAATAAAGACCCTAAAGTCATCTTGTGGGTGCCTTTGGCCATCATCGGCATTTATCTGCTGCGCGGCGTGGCGGGCTTCATCAATGAGTACACGGCCAGTTGGTTGACTGGCCACTTGGTGCAGTCTTTGCGCCAGCAGATGTTCTCCAAGATGGTTCGCCTGCCCTCGCATTATTATGACGAACAGCAGTCTGGCCGCTTGATGTCGAGGATCACCAATGACGTCAACCAAGTGACCGAGGCGGGATTCAATGTCATAACGGTGACGGTGCGCGATGGGGTGACCGCGCTGGCGATGTTGGGACTGATGTTGACAACGGACTGGCAACTGACGCTGATCTGTTTGGTTGTTTTGCCCGCCGTGACTTATTGCATGAAGTTGGTCGGCGAGCGTTTGCGTGGTCTGGCGCGGCAGAATCAGCAGAATATGGCGCAGATGACGCAGGTGTTGGCGGAGAGCATTCAATGCCAGCACGCCATCAAGGTGTATGGTGGGCAAGATAGGGAAACCGCCCGTTTCGATGCCACCGCCGGCGCGGTGCGCCGCAACCAGGTCAAGCAGAGCGCCGCCAGCGCCGCGAATACCGGCGCCACCCAGTTGATGATCGCCTGCGCCTTGGCTGCGATTTTGTATTTCGCTGGTTTGCGCGCGCAGCATGGCAGTTTGACTGCTGGCGACTTCATGGTGTTTTTGACGGCGATGCTAGGCTTATTCGCCCCGGTGAAACGCATTTCCAGCGTGTCCCAAGCCATGCAGCGTGGTTTGGCGGCGGCGGAATCGGTGTTTGCTTTCATCGATGAGCCGGGGGAGCCGGATCAAGGCCGCCATCGGCTTGAGAAGACGCGTGGAGAGCTGTCTTTCGACCAGGTTGATTTTGCTTATGCCGGTGCCGAGAGACCGGCCCTGGCTGGCATCAATCTGAGCATCGAACCTGGGCAGACGGTGGCGCTGGTCGGCTCTTCCGGCAGCGGGAAAACCACGTTGGCGAACCTTGTCCCTCGGTTTTACGAGCCTAGCGGGGGGCGCTTGCTGCTGGATGGCATACCCGTCACCGACTTGCCGTTGCCGCAACTGCGCGAAAATATCGCCTTGGTCAGCCAGCATGTCGAGCTGTTCAATGATACTGTCGCCGCCAATATCGCTTATGGCAGGCCCAGCGCTTCGCGAGAGGAGATCATCGTCGCGGCGCAGGCTGCGAATGCATGGGAGTTCATCGAATCGCTGCCGGAGGGCTTGGATACCGTCATCGGCGAGAATGGCGGCCGGCTATCGGGCGGCCAGCGCCAGCGTCTCGCCATTGCCCGCGCGTTGCTGAAGAATGCGCCGCTGCTAATCCTGGATGAGGCGACATCGGCTTTGGACACGCAGTCGGAGCGGCTGGTCCAGACGGCGCTGGATAATTTGATGAAAAATCGGACCACGATAGTCATTGCCCATAGACTGTCTACGATCGAAAACGCCGATCGTATCGTGGTCATGCAGAGCGGGCGGATCATGGAGCAGGGCCGCCATCATGAGTTGTTGGCGGCGGACGGGATCTACGCCAAGCTGCATAGTTTGCAATTTGGCGAGCCGCAGCCGGAATAGGTTTCGCTATCAGCCAATCAAAGGGCCGCGTTTGCGGCCCTTTGATTTGTGGGCTTACGCGCGATCGAACAAGGGTTCCTGCGGGGCCAGCTCGCGGCCGTTTTCCTGTATCGTGCGCCAAACGGCCTTGTCCTGCACCTCGGCGTGGACATCGCGCGCCAGCAGCACATAGGACTCGCTGTCGCGCGCGCTGGAATAGGCGCGCAGCAGCGCCACTTTGGCGTTCAGGTTGTCAGGGTCATCCTTCAAGGAGTCCTTGAGGACGCGAACGGCTTCCCGGGTGCGGCCATAGGCCAGAAATACTTCAGCCTCCCCCACGGGGTCGATTCCACGCTGTATGGGTTTGGTGTAGCGAAGCCGGCGCCAGAATTGGCGCAGCGAATAGTAGACGAGCATCAGCGCCAGGCTGCTGGCCAGTGCCGTAAAAACATCCATTCTGTTTCTCCCCCTCGTGTGCGATGCAGCAACATCTTGTAGTTGGTTGATTATTCTAACGAGGTTACTGCTTGCGCAATCCGTAAAAATCCCTAGTTTTGACTTTTACTCATAAGGCATTAGCTTCGGTTGGGTAAAATCTTTTCCAGGATGGCGCGGTCGATGCCCAGCTGAATAAAGGCTTGACCCAAGCGGCGCAGCAGTACAAAGCGTATGGTGCCTGACTCTACTTTTTTGTCATGCCCCATCAACTCCAGCCACTGCTCCAGCGGCATATCGGGCGCGGCGCTGGGCAGGCCGGCAGAATGGAGCAGCGCGTCGATCCGAGCGATGTCTGCGCCAGACAGCCAGCCAAGCTCGGCGGAGGCTCTGGCGGCCAGAGACATGCCCGCCGCGACAGCCTCGCCGTGCAGCCAGACGCCGTATCCCAGGCCGGCCTCGATGGCGTGGCCGAAGGTGTGGCCAAGATTCAGCAGCGCGCGCACGCCGTTTTCCTTCTCATCTTCGGCGACGATGGCGGCTTTCATTTCGCAGCTGCGTTTGACCGCGTATTGCAGCGCGGCACTGTCGCGCGCGCGCAACGCCGCCATATTCGTTTCCAGCCAGGCGAGGAAATCCGCATCGCCGAGCAGACCGTACTTGATCACTTCGGCAAGGCCGGCCGACAGCTCGCGGTCAGGCAGCGTGGCGAGCAGGTCCATGTCGGCTATGACCGCCCGCGGCTGGTAGAAGGCGCCTATCATGTTTTTGCCCAGCGGATGGTTGATGGCGGTTTTGCCGCCAACAGACGAGTCCACCTGGGCCAGCAGGGTGGTGGGAATCTGGATGAAGGGCGCGCCGCGCTGGTAGCAGGCGGCGGCGAAACCGGTCATGTCGCCGATCACGCCGCCTCCCAGCGCGATCAGGGTGGTCTTGCGCTCGGCATGGCTGGACAGCAGGGCGTCGAAAATGAGATTCAGCGTCTGCCAATTCTTGTGATGCTCGCCATCGGGCAGCACGACGCTGGCGCAGACCACGCCGCGGGCTTCCAGCGCCTGGCGCAGGCGGGGCAGATAAAGCGGCGCGATGGTTTCGTTGCTGACGATCAGGACTTTGGGCAGCGGGAGGTGAGGCAACAGCAACTCGACCTGTTCCAGCAATCCGTGGCCAATGTGTATCGGGTATCGGGTGTCGGGCAGGGTGAGGTCGAGCGTAATCACGGGTTCAGCTTCCTTCTTGTTGCGGTGGCTGGTCGAGCAACTGGTCTATCAGTTTGTTGACCAGCAGATTGACGTTCTGTTGGGTGGTGTCGACGATGATGTCGGCGATTTCACGATACAGCGGATCGCGCTCGTCGAACAGGTCTTGCAGTTTGGCGCGAGGGTCGGCGATTTGCAGCAGCGGCCGGTTCTTGTCGTGTTGAGTGCGCGCCAGGAGGTCGTCGATGGCGGCCCGCAGGTAGATTACCGTGCCGTACTGAGCCAGCACGCGGCGATTTTCCTCGCGCAGGACTGCGCCGCCGCCCGTCGCCAGCACGATGTCCCTTTGCTGGGCGAGGTCGCGGATGACGCAGGTTTCGCGGTTGCGGAAGCGCAGCTCGCCTTCGATGTCGAAGATGGTGGCTACGCGCACGCCGGTGCGCGCCTCGATCTCCTGATCGGAGTCATAGAATGTTTTGCCGGTCCGGCGCGCCAGCGCGCGGCCCACCGTGGTCTTGCCCGCGCCCATCAGGCCGACCAGAAAGTAATTGCCTGCCAGTTTCTCCATGCCAGCCATTGTAGCTGATCGTTTGAGAATCTGTCTTGGCGGTTCAGCGTCCCGCCGTGATCAGGTCATTGACCACTTTAGGCGTGATGAAAATCAGCAGTTCGCTGCGCTTGTCGATTTTCTGGGTATTGCGGAAAAAGATGCCCAACAGGGGAATGTCTCCCAGAAAGGGCACTTTATTGACGACATTGTCCAGCTGCTGCTGATAAATGCCGCCGATGACCACGGTTCCGCCGTTGTCCACCAGGACCTGGGTTTCGATCTTCTCCGTGGTCAACGATGGCGTGCCGTTGACGGTCTGCTGGAAGTTGGCCGAATCCTTGTTGACCTTCACATCCAGCAGCACATGGTTGTCCGGCGTGATCTGCGGTTTGACGTTCAGGCTGAGCACCGCCTTTTTGAATGCGACCGAGGTGGCTCCGCTGGAGCTGGCTTCCTGATAGGGGATTTCCGTGCCTTGCTCGATGGTGGCTTCTTGGCGGTCGGAGGTCATCACTCTGGGGCTGGAGATGATCCGCCCTTTGTCTTCCGCCTGCATGGCCTGCAGTTCCAGGCCGATGATGCCGGACTGGCCGACGCTGAACAGCGTGGTGAGCGAGCCGGCCGGCGTGGCGATGGGCAGGTTGACGCCGGGCGTGACCACATAAGGGGTCTGGGTGGCGGATTGCACCGGGGGGATGCGGCCGTTGGCGTTGTTTATGCTTTGCGGCAATCCGCTGCCGCTGATGATGCCGGTGCTGCCGACGCGCTCATACGCCAGGCGCGCGCCCAGGTCGCGCTCCCAATTGTCCGTCGCCTCGACGATGCGGGCCTCGATCAACACCTGCTTCACCGGGATATCGGTCTTGGTGATGATGTCGCGGATATTGTCTATCACCGCGCCGGTGTCGTTGATGATCAGGGTATTGGTCTTGGGGTCGATCAACACGCTGCCGCGCTCGGACAGCAGGCTGTCTTTTTTGCCGGCGGTGTTCTCGCCGTTCAACACCTTTTTGAAGTCTTCCGCCGAGCGATAGCGCAGCACGAAGGTTTCCGAGCGCAGCGGCTCCAGCGTGGACAATTGCAGGCGGGCTTCCTGCACCTGTTTGTCGCGGGCAAGCAGCTCGTCGCGCGGCGCGATCTGGATGATGTTGCCGTTGCGGCGCTGATCCAGGCCCTTGGTTTGCAGGATCAGGTCCAGCGCCTGGTCCCAGGGCACATCTTTGAGCCGCAGCGTGATATTGCCGCTGACCGAGTCGCTGGTGACGATGTTGAGGCCGGTGAATTCGGCGATCACCTGCAGCACGGTGCGCACTTCGATATTCTGGAAGTTCAGCGACAACTTGTCGCCTTTGTACTGCGGCTTGCCATTGCCGCTGTCTGCGGCGGCGTCGGCATTGGGCCGCCGGATCTCGACCACCAGCTTGCCGTCGGTTTGATATGAAGAGTAATCCCAATCGCCCTGCGGCATGGCTTGAATCCGGATGTTGTTGCCCTGATTGGCCGCTTCGACTTTGGCTACCGGCGTGCCGAAGTCGGTGACGTCCAGCCGACGCGCCTGCTGCCGGGGCAGCATGGCGCCGACGATGTCGATGACCAGATTCTTGCCGTCGCGGCGGATGTCTACCGGGGTGTTGGCGCTGGGCAGCGTCAATTCGATCCGGCCCTCCCCGCCGCGGCCGCGGCGGAAATCCAGGCTGGCGGAGCCTGCCGCGGCGGCGAGCTGAGCCTGCGCCTGACGATCGGCGCCGGCCTGGGCTGGTTGCTCCTGGGGCGTGGCGGCCTGGCCGGGCGACAGCGATCCATCCAGCGTGATCAACAGCTTGTTGCCGGACAGCTGGCTGCGGTAAGTGGCGTTGCGGGTCAGGTTCAGCACCAGTCGGGTGCGTCCCGGGACCGGCACCGCGATGGCCGAGCGCAGCAGCGCTCCGTTCAGGTTCAGCTGGGTTTGCGCCATCTTGACGTCCGCGCCCGCGAAGTCCAAGGCGATGCGCGGCGGGTTGGACTGCGCGAAGCTATTGGGTTTGATCGCCGGCCCATCGAAAGTGATTTGCAGCACTTGCTGGTTGCCGTCGGCCTTGCCCAGCTCAAGCGCGGTAATGGCGGTATCGGCGAAGGCGGCGCCGCAAGACAGGCCCAGCAGCCAGAGCAGAGTGAGTAGCGTTTTTTTCATTTGGATTGCCCTTGTTCATCCAGATACAGGCTGCTGTTGTGCTGCACCCATTCGCCGTTCAGGTCTTCCACGGTTTCCGACAGCACGATTTCGCCTTCGCTGATGGAGATGACCTTGCCGTAATTCGGGCCGATGTAGTTGCCTGCCTGGATGCGATAGATCGCCCCTTCCGGCGTGCGGATCAAGGCATACATGGCGGCGCCGCGCTTGAGGGTGCCCACCATGGCCAATTTGTCGAGATCGTAGTTTTCCAGCGCTTCCCGCGTTCGTTTCAAGTCGGGCGCGTTGGCCGAGTTTTGTCGTTTGCCCGCCTGCATTTTTTGCGGGTTGAAGGGGTCGGTCAGGTCATAGGCTTGATAGGTGAAGGGCTGGTAGGACTGCACCTGCGGCAGCGGCTCGATCTGGCCGCGCAAACCCTGGCTGTTCATGGCCATCCATTGGCGCAAATCGTCGGTATTCGGGCCGCCGCAGGCGGCGAGCGTCAGGATGAGCAGGCAGAGGGCGAATCGGATCATCGCTGTGCTTCTTTCGCTTCTCATTTGGGCGGGGCCACCAGCGGCTGGCCGGTGCGCTCGCTCGCCTCCAGCGCGCGGTAGGTGCGGGCGGTGGCGTCCATGGTCAGGCGATTGTCCTTGCCGCTCGGCGCCAGGGTGATGTCGTTGATCGTCACGATGCGGGACAATTGGGCCACATCGTTGACGAAGGCGGCCAGGTCGTTGTAGCTGCCGGTCAGGCGGATGGCGATCGGCACTTCGGCCATCTCCGCCGAGCGCAGCTCGTTGCCGGGCTTGAACAGATCGAATTGCAGGCCTCGGCCCAGGCCGGCCTGGTTGATTTCGGTCAGCAATGTGTCCATGTCCGATTTGGTGGGCAGTTGTTTCAGCAGCGCGCCGAACGAGGCGTCGATTTCCTTCAGCTGTTGCTGCAGCGCGTCCAGGTTGACCGCCTGGCGTTTCTTGTCGACAAAGGTTTGCTTGAGTTGCTCTTCTTGCTGGCGCGACTGGTTCAAATGATCCAGCTCGTCGCTCAGCACCATAAAATAGCTGAGGCCGAACAGAATCATCGCCAACAGCGCCAGCATGATGATTTGCGCCTGCAGCGGCCAGTTGGGCAATTCTTTGGGATCTAGCGTCCGCAGCTCGTCCAGGGTCATGGCTTGGCTCCCGATGCGTTGAAGCCTTGCGCGTTGACGCCAGGCGGCGGAGCGGGCGGGGGCGTCGCCGGCAAGACCGGCGGCAGGGCGCCGGCCGGGCCTTGGCGCAGATTGGCGTTCAGCGTGAAGGCGTTGACGCGCTGGTTGTTGACGATGGATGAGGTCACTTCAACCAGGGACGGGTTCTCGAACGACTCAGACTGGCTCAATTGGCGCATATAGCTGGAGACGCGGGCGCCGGATTGGGCGTAGCCGGTCAGCACGATCTGGCTGCCGGTCTGATGGAAGCTTCTCAGGTAGACGCCATCCGGCGTCTGCCGGATCAGTTGATCGAACAGGTGAACCGCCTCGTTGCGGCCGGATTGCAGTCTTTCCACCAATTGCTTGCGCGCCAGCAGGTCGTCGCGCTGTTTCTTCAATTTGCCGATGTCTTTGATCTGATGATCCAGCCGAACGATTTCGGCTTGCAAATACTGGTTGCGCTGCTCTTGTCTGGACTGCTGGTGTTCCAGCGCCAGATAGACCATGGCCACGATCAGCAGCGAGCCGACCGCGGTGGAGCCGAGCAGCAAGTGGAAGCGCAGTCTATGGGCGGCTTTTTTCTGCTCGCGGTGGGGCAGCAGGTTGATCCGTATCATTCAGTCGAACCTCCGCAGCGCCAGCCCGCAGGCGATCAACAGCGACGGCGCGTCCAGCAGCAGCTCTTTCAGGCGGATCGACGATGACTGCACCATGGTGGTGAAGGGATTGGCGATCATGGTGCTGATCTGAGTGCGGCCGGCCACCGCGTCGTCCAGGCCCGGCAGCATGCTGCAGCCGCCGGCCAGCAGGATGTAGTCCACCCGCAGATATTGCGAGACGCTGACCGTGGTGTAGAAGAACTGCAGCGCGCGCTGGATTTCCTGCGCCAGGGAGTCGATGAAGGGGTGCATCAGCTCGGACTCGTAGCCGTCCGGCAGCGCCATGCTGCGTTTGCCGCTTTCGGCCTCGTCGAAGCTGATGTTGTAGCGGCGCTGGATGTCGCGCGTCAGCTGGTGGCCGCCGAACATCTGCTCGCGATAGTAGATTTGCTGGCCGTTGCGGATGATGTTGCAGTGGATGCGGGTGGCGCCGATGTCGAACATGGCGAAGGTCTGGTTCATGCCTTCTTCGGGCAGTTGATGCTGGATCTGCTCGAACGCCGTCATCATCGCGAACGATTCCACATCCACCACCTGGGCGCGCAGGCCCGCCATCTCCACCACCGCCACGCGCTCTTCCACTTTTTCCTTGCGCGCGGCGCACAGCAGCACTTCCAGATCGTCGATGCTGGATGGCGAGGGGCCCAGCACTTGATGATCGAGGTTTACTTCGTCCAGCGGGAAGGGGATGATCTGGTTGGCTTCGGATTCGATCATTTCTTCCATGTCTATCGCCTGGCTGGCGGGAACCAGGATTTTCTTGTAGATGGCCATGGGGGTGGGAATGGCGATGGCCACGCTGCGGATCGGGCTGCCCAGGCGTTTCCAGGCGCGGCGCAGCGTCTCGGCGATGCCGTCGATCTCGATCAGATTGCCGTCGTTGATCGCCTCCTTGGGCAGCGCTTCGATCACATAGCGTTCGATCTGTTGGTTTTTTCCGCTGCGCGACAGCTCCACCAGTTTGATCGAGGTGGTGCTGATATCCAGTCCCAGCATGGGATGGTTGTGGGCTTTTCCCAGTCCCAGTTGGGTCAGCCATGAGCGGCCGGGCCATAGTTTTTCGGCTAACATCGCTGTCTTTATCCCGTCACTTGCAACAGATTTAGGACTGTCGCCGCCATTGTTTATCTTTCTGGCTTACACAAGACGTTATAATCCGTATTCCACTGAAAGCCCATCGTAACTATGCTCAGACGATTACTTGCAATTCTGGCGGGCGCATTTCTGGGGGGCGTGGTATTGCTGGCGGGCGCTGCGGCGATTGCCATCATCATAACCTACCCCAGATTGCAAAGCCTTGATGTAATTACAGATTACCGGCCGAAAATTCCGCTTAGGGTCTATTCGGCCGACAGCCAGCTGCTTGGCGAATTCGGCGAAGAACGCCGTTCTTTTTCCCGCATCCACGAAGTGCCGCAGCTGATGAAACAAGCCGTTTTGGCGGCCGAGGACGAGCGTTTCTACCAACACAGCGGCATCGACTACCTCGGCATCTTGCGCGCGGCGGTCGGCAACCTGGTGTCCGGCCATACCCGTTCCGGCGCCAGCACCATCACCATGCAGGTGGCGCGGAATTTCTTCCTGTCCAGCGAGAAAACCTTCACCCGAAAGTTCAACGAAGCCTTGCTGGCCTTCAAGATCGAGCACACGCTGAGCAAGGACCAGATCCTGGAGCTGTACTTCAACCAGATCTACCTGGGGCAGCGCGCCTATGGCTTCGCGGCCGCGGCGCAGGCCTATTACGGCAAGCCGCTGAACGAGCTGAGCGTGGCGCAGATGGCCATGCTGGCCGGCCTGCCCAAGGCGCCGTCGGCCTACAACCCGGTGGTGAATCCGGATCGCGCCAAGCTGCGCCAGCAGTATGTGCTGCGCCGCATGCGCGAGCTGAACTTCATCACCCAAGAGCAATATGATCAGGCGGTGAGCGAGCCTTTGCATCTGGCCAGTCAGGCAGCTGATACCAGCCAGCCTGGCCAGTATGTGGCGGAAATGGTGCGCCAGGCCATGTACGAGCGCTATAAGGAAGCGGCGTACACCGAAGGCTTCAAGGTCTACACCACCATAGACAGCCGCCACCAGAAGTGGGCCTACGACGCGCTGCGCGCCGGCCTGGTCGATTACGACCGCAAGATGGGTTATCGCGGCCCGGAAAGCACCCTGGATCTGCCGTCCGGCGACGGCGAAGACGCCACCGAGGCGTTGGACGAGGCCATGGCCGATCTGCGCGACAGCGGCGACATGCTGCCGGCCATCGTGCTGTCGGCCAGCCAGTCTGAAGTGCGCGCCTATATGCGCGGCGGCAAGATCGCGGAAGTCAAAGGCGCGGGGCTCGATTTCGCCCGTCGCGGGCTGAGCGCCAAGGCGTCGCAGCAGCTGCAGATCCGCCGCGGCTCGGTGATCCGACTCCAGGCTAATCCCAAGGGGTATTGGGAAATCGTGCAGATGCCCGAGGTGGAAGGCGCTTTCGTATCGCTGGACACCCATACCGGCGCCATCCGCTCGCTGGTGGGCGGCTTCGATTTCAACCGCCGCAGCTTCAACCACGTGACCCAGGCCTGGCGCCAGCCGGGCTCCTCGTTCAAGCCCTTCATCTATTCGGCGGGCATCGAGCGCGGCATTACGCCGTCCACGATGATCAACGACGCGCCGCTGTCGGTGCCGGGCATCAACGGCCAGAATTGGGAGCCGAAGAACGACGACGGCAAGTTCTCCGGCCTGATCTCGCTGCGCCGCGGCCTGACCCAGTCCAAGAACCTGGTGTCGGTGCGGGTGCTGATGGCGGTGGGCACCGATTACGCCCAGCAATACATCCAGCGCTTCGGCTTCTCCGCCAAGCAGCACCCGGCTTATCTGCCGATGGCGCTGGGCGCCGGTTCGGTGACGCCGCTGCAGATGGTGGAAGGCTATTCGGTATTCGCCAACGGCGGCTATCGCACCAAGGCCTTCTTCATCGATCGCATCGAAGACCAGTCCGGCCGCGTGCTGGCCAAGACCGCGCCTGCGGTGGCCGGCCAGAACGCGCAGCAAGCCATCGATCCGCGCAACGCCTTCATCATGCGTTCGATGATGGGCGATGTGGTGCGCTACGGCACCGGCTTCCGCGCCATGAGCCTGGGCCGCGGCGACCTGGCCGGCAAGACCGGCACCACCTCGGACTGGAAAGACGCCTGGTTCGTCGGCTTCAACCCCAATCTGGTGGCCGCCACCTGGGTGGGCTTCGACCAGCCGCGCTCGCTGGGCCGCTACGGCTACGGCGGTTCCGCGGCCTTGCCTATCTGGATCAACTATATGGGCAACGCGCTGAAGGGCCAGCCGGAGATCGAGCTGCCGGTGCCGTCTGGCATCGTGGTGAAGCCGGGCGCCGGCCAGCGCGGCGGCGACGAGTACTACTACGAAGAGTTCCAGAAGACCAATCCGGAACTGCATATCGACAACCGCGGCACGGTGCCGGGCAGCGACGAAGACGCCAGCGCGCCGGTTTCGGACGATCCGAACAAGCCGGCGGCGCAGGACGCGGTGGAAAACGTCAAAGACCAGCTGTTCTGACCTTAAGCGTTTTCGCCCAACAAAGCCGGTGGAATTTCCCGCCGGTTTTTTTATTGCTCGGAGGCGGGCGGGCATGGCGATGCGATATGCTGATGGTTTGAATCGAAGCAAGGCTTGAGCGATGAAGCTGGCGCAATTGACCGATCTGCATTTGTTCGCCGACCCGGCGGCGGTTTTTCTCGGACATGATGTCTACGCCGGTTTGCGGCGCGTGGTTTCCGCCTTGGCCGCCGCCAAGCCGGACGCGGTGTTGTTGACTGGCGACATCTCGCAGGATATGTCGGAGGCCTCTTACCACTGGGCGGCGCAAGCATTGGCGGCGTTTGACGCGCCGGTGCATTGGATCCCCGGCAACCACGACAGCCCCGCCACGGTGGCTAGCGTGTTCGCCGGCTATTCCTTCCTGCATCGTTTGGATGAGCTGTCGTGGCCGGGCTGGACGCTGTTGGCGGTAGACACGATTCTGCCGGGCAATCAGGACGAAGGCTTGATCGCCCCGGATGCGCTGGCCGTGCTGCGAGTACGGCTGCAGAACGCCACCGCTCCGAACCTGGCGCTGGCGATGCATCATCATCCGCTGGCGGTGGGCACGCCGCTGCTGGATGTTTGCATGCTGCAACAGAGCGAGGCGTTCTGGTCTTCGGTGCAAGACATTCCTGCACTCAAGCTGGCGATCTGCGGCCATGTCCATGGCGAACATAGCCTGGCTCGCGGCAGTGTAGCGCTGGAAGTATGCCCGGCCGCCTGTTTCCAATGGCGCAAGGGCACGTCGACGGTGGATACCGAAAACCGGCAAGGCGGCCGGTTGTTTACATTCGGGATTCAGGGGTACGATGTGGCCACGATTTACGCTTGAGTCTGCAGGGTTCGCGCGTGCGCGTGTTGCTTGCCGATCAGGCGTGATGCGCAACGCTAAGCCTGGAGAAGTCGCGAATGCCGTATGTCAAACTCAGCATCGTAGCCGTTTTTATCTTATCCACCCTGTATGTCCATTTCCGCGGCCGGGTTCGCTTGGGCTTCTGGCGCCAGTTGAGCGATCACTCGACCTTCATGGCGCCGATCAACTGCTTCATGTATCTGTTTTCCACTGTGCCGGCCAAGCCCTTCCTGCCGGTGGCGCGGTTTCCAGAGCTGGCGGCCTTGACCGCCAATTGGGAGAAAATCCGCGAAGAAGCGGCCGCATTGTATGATCAGGGTAATATCAAAGCCTCAGACAAGTATGATGACCTGGGCTTCAACTCCTTCTTCAAAACCGGCTGGAAGCGCTTCTACCTGAAGTGGTACGGCCAGGACCACCCTTCGGCTCAGGCCTTGTGCCCGTATACCACCCAGCTGTTGAAACAGTTTCCCAATATCAAGGCGGCGATGTTCACCGCATTGCCGCCGGGCAGCCGGCTGGTGCGCCATCGCGATCCCTTCGGCGGCTCCATCCGCTACCATTTGGGCTTGTTGACGCCCAACAGCGAGGGTTGTTATATCGATGTGGATGGCGAGAAGTACAGCTGGCGCGACGGCGAGGCGGTGATGTTCGACGAAACCTATCTGCACTATGCCGAGAACACCACCGACCAGAACCGCATCATTCTGTTCTGCGATGTGGAGCGGCCGATGTGGTTCGCGCCGGCGGCCTGGATCAACCGCATCGTCAGCCGACTGCTGGTGGGCGCGGCCAATGCGCCCAACCAGGAAGGCGACCGCACCGGCGGCCTGAACCGCGCTTTCCGCTACATCCAGCAGCTGCGCTTGTTCGGCAAGAAAATCAAAGCGCAAAGCCGCTTCACTTACTACTTGTTGAAGTGGCTGCTGCTGGGCGGGCCCATCGTGCTGTGGCTGTTCTGGGGCGCTTGGCGCTGAGCGCCGCTTAGCTCAGCGCGGCGGGCAGGGCGTCGGCGATGAAGTCCGCCAGCGCCTGAACCCGCGGCGCGCGGCGGACATCCGGATGCATCAGCAGATACAGCGTCTTGTCCGGCGGCGGCGGGCTGTCCAGCAAAACCAATTCCGACGCGCCGCGGGCAAGAAAATGCGGCAGCAGCGCGATCCCCCAGCCCTGTTTCGCCGCCTGGAAGTGCGTGTCCAGATCATTGCCGCGCAGCGCCACCCGCCGCTCGCCGGCATGCTGGTCCAGCCATCGTTTCAATGACAGGCCGGCCAGGCTGTCGTCAAAGCCTATGAAGAGCCGCTCGCTGTCCGCCGTCTCCCGCCAGCGCGCGGCACCGTACAGGGCGTAACCCACTTGGGCCAGCGGGCGGGCGATCAGCTCCGGCGTGTTCGGCTCATCCAGCCGCAAGGCCAAATCCGCTTCGCCTTGTTCCAGCCGGGCGCGGCGTTGCTCGCCCAGCAAGACCAGGTCAATCTCCGGATAGCGCTGGCGAAAAGCGGGCAGCAGCGGCAAGAGCACATGATTGAGCAACTGCGGCGGGGCCGTCAGCCGCACTTGGCCGGCCAGCGCATTGTGTTCCGCGGCCGCCTGCCGCATGGCGGCAATGCCGGACTCCAAAGCCAGCGCCTGAGGCAACAGGTTTTCCCCTTCCTGGGTCAACTGCCAGCCGCGCGGCAGCCTATCGAACAGCCGCAGCCCCAGTGCCGCCTCCAGCTGGCCGATTCGGCGCGACATGGTGCTGTGTTCCACACCCAGCGTCCGCGCTCCGGCGGACAGGCTGCCCTCGCGGGCCAGCGCCAGAAAGTAACGCACATCGTCCCATTGCATGGCGGTCCGATCATGAATGCACAGATGCCGCCAATTTATTCGACTTATGTCGAATAAATCAAGGGCCTACACTACGCTCATCTTCCTTATCGAGAGCGTCCATCATGAACTTGCTCCCCACGCAGATGCCTGCCGTAGGCATTCAGGCGCCCCCGCCGGCGGAACTGCGCGATGTGTTCCTGCCTGTTCCCACGCCTGCTGGGCACGATATATTGGTGCGGGTGGATGCGGTGGCGGTGAACCCTGCCGATTGCCGCGTCCGCCAGCGCAAGCTCGATGATGGCCAGGTTGTGGTGCTGGGCTGGGATGCCGCCGGCGTAGTGGTGGCGTGCGGCGCTGAGGCCGCCGAGCGGTTCCGCCCCGGCGACGCGGTGTATTACGCCGGCGATGTGAACCGGCCTGGCTGCAATAGCGCCTATCAGCTGGTGGACGCGCGGCTGGCGGCGCGCCGCCCCGCCAACTGGAGCGCGGAAGAGGCCGCCGCTTTGCCTTTGACCGGGCTGACCGCTTGGGAGGCCTTGTTCGAGCATCTTGGCTATGCGCCGGAAGCATCTGCGGCAGGGCAAACCTTGCTGGTGCTGGGCGGGGCGGGCGGCGTCGGCTCCATCGCCATCCAGTTGGCGCGCTTGGCGCCTGGCTTGCGCGTGATCGCCACCGCCTCGCGTCCGGAATCGGTGAACTGGTGCCGGCAAATGGGCGCGCATGAGGTGATCGACCACCGCCAACCCTTGCGGCCGCAGCTGCAGGCCATCGGGGTTGAGGGCTTGCAGTCGGTTTTGCTGCTCAATCGGCCTGATGAACACTTCGCCGCCTTGGCGGAACTGATGGTGCCGTTTGGACACATCGTCAATATCGTGCCATTTTCCCAGCCGCCTGAAATCAACCTGCTGATGCGCAAGAGCGTGAGTCTGAGCTGGAACTACATGTTCACCCGATCGATGTTTCAGACCGCGGACATGGCGCGCCAGGGCGAGATTCTGGCCGATTTGGCCCGTTTGGCTGAGGCAGGACGGATACGCAGCACCCAGCGCGAACATTTGGGCAGCCTATCCGCCCGCAATCTCAGCGCGGCCCATGTCCGGCTGGCGCGGGGCGACACCATAGGCAAGTTGACCTTGTCGGGTTTCCCAGCGTTCAGGAGCGAGCATGAGCCGCATCCTGATCGCGCCGACCTTTCTTGACTACGTTTTCAGCCGCCGGCTGGCGGAGGCGAGCTGATCTGACTGGAGGATGACGCGTTTTCATTCCCGGCCGGCCGCAGGCCTGCGACCAGGTGTCTTTGTATGGCGCATATCGTGGGCTGGCGGATGCTGCCCGGATGCTGGAGTCTGTCATGGCCAAGCTGATGAGGCTGTGCGGGGTAGCGCCAGTCTCCGGCTAGGCCAGCTGCTCCGCCAATTCATCCAGCAGCGGCAGACAGGCGCGGGCGGCGGCGCTGCGGAAGCCATCGCGCCGGCACAGCAGGGCGGCGGTGCGGGAGGGCAGCGCCGGCCGCAGCTCCAGCGCCTGCAAGGCCGGGTCTTGCCGGGCGATGGCTTCCGGCAGGATGGTGGCCATGACGCCGCGGCGCACCGCCTCCAGGATGGCGCCTATGGTGTTGGCCTCCATGGCCACGCGCGGCGCGATGCCCAGCCGGCGGAAGTGCTCGTCGATATGGCCGCGGGTGGCGAAGTCCGCGCTCAGCAGCGCCAGCGGCGCCTGTTCCAGCTCGCGCGCGTCCAGCGGCTGCTCCAGTTCGCGCCAGCGGTGGCGCGGGCCGGCCACCACGCATAGTTTTTCAGCGAACAGCGGCCGCCGCTCAATCTCTGGCGAGCCAGCGGTATCGAAGGCGACGCCCAGGTCCAGCTCGTCCGCCGCCAGCGCCGCTTCCATCGCATCCTGCGTCATCTCGCGGATTTCCAGCCTCACGCCGGGATGCCGCGCCGAATAGCGCTCCAGCAGCGGGCCCTGCAGATAGCAGGTGAAGGTCGGCGTCATCGCCAGCCTGAGCGTGCCGCGCGACAAATCCGCCACTTCATGGGTGGCGCGCTGGGCGGCGGCCAGCTCGCGCAGCGCCCGCTGGGCGTATTCCAGGTAGGCCGCGCCGGCGTCGGTGGGCCGCACCGTGCGGCCGCTGCGGTCCAACAGCGGCGCGCCCACCATGTCTTCCAATTGACGGATCTGTTGCGACAGCGTCGGCTGCGACACGTGCAGCGCCTCCGCGGCGCGGGTGAAGTTGCCGTGCTCCGCTACGGCGATCAGGTAGCGGATATGTCTGAGTATCATGGCGCAAACTATAGGAATTACTTATGGTTTCTATTTTATATCAGTCTTGGACGCTATAGTTTAATCGGTTCATCCTTGCGGCATCGTTTCACCCGCAAGGAGAACCCCATGCAAGCCATCATCGACGGCTTTCTCAAGTTTCAGCAGGAAGCCTTTCCCCAGCGTTCCGAGCTGTTCCGCAAGCTGGCCGACAGCCAGAACCCCAGCGTGCTGTTCATCACCTGCTCCGACAGCCGGGTGGTGCCGGAACTGCTGACGCAGCAGGAGCCGGGTGACCTGTTCGTGATCCGCAACGCCGGCAATATCGTGCCCGGCTACGGTCCGGAGCCGGGTGGCGTCACTGCCACGGTGGAATACGCGGTGGCCGCGCTGGAAGTCAGCGACATCGTCATCTGTGGCCATTCCGATTGCGGCGCGATGACCGCCATCTCCCGCTGCGCCTGCCTGGACCATATGCCGGCGGTGGCCGGCTGGCTGCGCCACGCCGATGCCGCCAAGGCGGTCAACGCCGCCCGCCATCACGAATCCGCCCAGGCCAGGCTGAGCGATATGGTCAGGGAGAATGTCATCGCCCAGCTGGCCAATCTCAAAACCCACCCGGCGGTGGCGCTGGCCATGGCGCAAGGCAAGTTGCGCCTGCACGGCTGGGTCTACGACATCGAAAGCGGAACCATAGAAACGCTGGACGGCGCCAGCAAGCGCTTCGTCCCGCTGGCGGGCTTTCCGCAAACCCGCGCCGCCTGAGCGCGATTGAGCCAGACCACTATCTATAGAAAGGAAACACCATGCAGCAATCCCATACCACCCAGGACGCCCGAATCGAACTGACTGCCCGCATCGTCGCCGCCAAAGCGCTGCGAGATTTGAGCTGGGAGCAGCTGGCCGCCGATACCGGCCTCAGCCTGGCCTATGTCACCGCCGCCCTGTTGGGCCAGCACGCGCTGCCCAAAACCGCCGCCGACCTGGTGTGCGAGCGGCTGGGCCTGAGTGCGGCGGACTCCATCAATCTGCAGACCATCCCCTTGCGTGGTAGCATTCCGGGCGGCATTCCCACCGATCCCACCATCTACCGCTTCTACGAAATGATCCAGATCTACGGCACCACGCTGAAGGCTCTGGTGCATGAGAAGCTGGGCGACGGCATCATCAGCGCGATCAACTTCCGGCTGGACATCCAGAAAGTGGCCGATCCCGAAGGCGGCGAGCGCGCGGTGATCACGCTGGACGGCAAGTTCCTGCCCAACAAGCCGTACTGACCCGGGTTTTGCCGAGCGGCCGCGCATTGCATGCGGCCGTTTTTTGTTTTGCGCACTTTCAAGGATGGACATGAATACTTCCGCTCCCGGCCTGGGCCGCGGCATGGCGCTGCTGTTCGCGGTTTCCTGCGGCGCCGTCATCGGCAACATCTATTACGCCCAGCCGCTGCTGGCCGTCATCGCCGGCGGCTTTGGCGCGCAGCCATCCAGCCTGGGCTTCATCGTCACGCTGACCCAGCTGGGCTATGCCTGCGGCCTGCTGCTGCTGGTGCCGTTGGGCGACGCGCTGGACCGCCGCAAGCTGATCGTGACGCTGCTGGGCTGCAGCGCGCTGGCGTTGATGGCGGTGGCCGCCAGCCCCAGCCTGGGCTGGTTCGCCGCCGCCTGCGCGGCGCTGGGGCTGTGCACTTGCGCCGCCCAGCTGTTGGTGCCGTTCGCCGCCTCGCTGGCGGCGGAGCATGAGCGCGGCCGGGTGGTGGGCACGGTGATGAGCGGCCTGCTATTGGGCATTCTATTGGCGCGCACCTTTTCCGGCCTGGTGGCCCAGCTGGGCGGCTGGAGGCTGGTGTACTGGCTGGCCGCAGGCGTGGTGCTGCTGTTCACCGCCATCCTGGCGCGGGCGCTGCCCAGCGACCGCCATAGCCAGTCGCTGCGCTACGGCGCCTTGCTGGCTTCGCTGCTGACGCTGGCGCGCGCCCATCCGGCCTTGCGTCTGCGCGGGCTGTACGGCGGCTTGGCTTTCGCCTGTTTCAGCCTGTTCTGGACGGGCCTGACCTTCCTGCTCAGCCAGCCGCCATACGGCTACAGCGAGGCGCAGATCGGCGCCTTCGGCCTGGTGGGCGCGGCTGGCACGCTGGCTGCCAGCGGGGCCGGCCGGCTGTCGGACCGCGGTCACGGCCGGCGCGTCACTTCCGCTTGCTGCCTGGGCATCTTGCTGGCCTTCGGCCTGCTGTGGCTGGGCGGCCATTGGCTGGCGGCGCTGCTGGCGGGCGTGCTGTTGCTGGACATCTGCGTGCAGGCCTTGCACATATCCAACCAGAGCGTGATCTACGCGCTGCAGCCGGAAGCCCGCAGCCGCATCACCACGGTCTACCTCGTCAGTTATTTTCTGGGCGGCGAGCTGGGTTCCGGCGCGGCCAGCCTGGCTTACGCCCACGCCGGCTGGACCGGTGTCTGCCTGGCCGGAGCCGGCATGGCGGCGCTGCTGCAACTGGCGCGTTTGACTGCTAAATCCGAGGCGGCCAAAGAGCGGTCTGCCAGCTTGGAAGCGGCAACGGGTTGATGGGCGCCCGATATCGCGGGGCCGTTGGCTGTCTCGCGGGCGCGCATGGGACGCCTTGCGCGCCATTGCCGGCAGATCGATAGCTATCGGATGAGGAGGGCTGCTAGGGCATTTTTCTTTTGTCGCGGCAGTCCTGCACATCGGGGCTTTCATGGGGCTTTGTTGCATAAATAGGCTTCGGCATGCAAAGCCCCTTTCCCCGGACGGATTTATGGCATGCGCACCGTCATCGGCGTCCCGAGCCGCGTGAAGCGGTTCAAGATCGCCGCTCGCACTTGGAGCTCTGCGACTTGACGGTCGAAGTCCCTTGCCATTACCCGCTCGCCCAGCAGCTTGAAACAGCGCATCTTGGTTTCCACCAGGCTGCGGCGATGGTAACCGCTCCATTTCCTCCAGATCGCTCGACCCAGGAGCCGGGTAGCACGCAGTATCTCGTTTCGGACATGGGCGCCCAACCGATTTTCCTTCCACGGCTTGGCATTCTTTCGGGTAGGAATCACCGCCTCGGCTTTTCGCTTGGCAATCGCTTCATGGCAGCCTTTGGTGTCGTAGGCACCATCGCCACTTACTGCAGCAATCCTTTCCCCCGCGGAAATCTGGTCCAGCAACTCCGGCAACATTGGCGCATCGCCCACCGCGTTGTCGGTCACTTCAATCGCCCGGATTTCCAGCGTCTGCGCATCAATGCCCAAATGCACCTTGCGCCACTGACGGCGGTACTCCGCGCCGTGTTTCTTCGTTTTCCATTCGCCTTCACCCAGCATCTTGATGCCGGTGCTGTCGATCAACAGGTGCAGCCCGGTCGTGGTTGGACGGCAAGGAATGGCCACCTGCAAATGCTTTTGCCGCCGGCACACGGTGCTGTAGTCCGGCGTCAGCCAGTCCAGCCCCGCCAGTTTGAGCAGGCTTTGCACCATACCCACGGCCTGTCGGAGCGCAAGATTGAACAGGCATTTGATCGTCAGGCAGAACTGAATGGCGGCATCGCTGAAAGTCGGTGTCCGTCCACGTTTGCCGACTGCAGAGCCATGCCAGCGCATGTCACGGTCCAACCAGATCATCAGCGACCCACGCGCCTTGAGCGCAGCATTGTAGGTCTTCCAGTTGGTGGTCTTGTACTTGGGCGGGGCGGGCTTGCTCATGCCGTCATTCTACCCCGCCTGCTGGGAGGGTGATTTGTGCAACAAAGCCCTTTCCACCTTACGCAGCACTTCCAGCAGCTCCAGCGGGCGAATCTCGTGGATTGGCCTGTCGCCGATGTAAGGGAAGATGTGGGTCTTCATGGCTGCTAGGACGCGCTCGCTGTGGGCGGCGGACCATTCGTGGCTTTCTCTTTCATGCCACTCCCGCGCGATGGCTTCAAACGTGTTGGCGGTCGCGGCCTGCTTCAGTATCTTTTCCAGCTTGCGCTGTTCGCCTGGGTCTTCGCCATTGGCCAGCTGTCGGCGGGCGCCGTCTCGCTTCTGGCGGGCCTCCTTCAGCGTGGTCTCCGGGTAGACGCCCAGGGCCAGGCGTTTTTCCTTGGCGTTGAAGCGGTACTTCAGCCGCCAGTATTTGGAGCCGTTGGGCATGACTTCCAGGTACATGCCTTTTTCGTCGGACAGGCGAAGCGGCTTGCCGTCCTCTCGCGGTTTGGCCGTCTTGCAGGCGGTATCGGTCAGGGGCATGAGGTTGTTCTCGGGTGCATTTGGGGGCATCGAAATGTGCCCCCTGTAGTGATTCCCCCAAGTATGCCCCCATGTGCCCCCGGCTTTCAATGGACCTGTTTGGACGACTTTGGACGTAAAAAAACCCGCAAATCCTTATTTGGCGCGGGTTTGTGGACTTTCTCGGACTGCTTTGGAAGTGTGGGTGGTGCCCCCGACAGGAATCGAACCTGTAACTGCCCCTTAGGAGGGGGCCGTTATATCCATTTAACTACGGAGACACTACTGAAAACGGGGGCGCGCTCAGGCGCTGCGGTCCACCGACAGGCGGGCCAGCTCGATCAGGGCCTGGCGGGTTTCCGATTCGGGAATGTTCTGCAAGGAGGCGATGGCCTGTTCGGCCATTTTTACGGCTTCGTTCTTGGCATATTCCAGCGCGCCGCAGGATTGTACCGCATTCAGCACATCGTGGAAACGATCGTGGCTGGCGTTTTCCAGCGCTTCGCGCACCAGGGCGGAGGCTTCCGGGCTGCCTTGGCGCATGGTGTAGATCAAGGGCAGGGTCGGCTTGCCTTCGGCCAGGTCGTCGCCTAGGCTCTTGCCTATGGCTTCGGCGTCGCCGCTGTAATCCAGCACGTCGTCGATGATCTGGAAGGCGGTGCCCAGGTACATGCCGTAATCGGCCATGGCTTGCACTTGCTCGGCCGGCGCGCCGGCGATCAGCGCGCCCACGCGGGCGGCGGCTTCAAACAGCTTGGCGGTTTTGTACTGGATGACCTTGAGGTATTCGTCTTCGCTGACATCAGTATTGCCGATGTTCAAGAGCTGCAGCACCTCGCCTTCGGCGATGATGTTGGTGGCCTCGGCCATCACTTCCAGGATGTCCATATTGCGGGTGGTCACCATCATCTGGAAGGCGCGGGTGTAGAGGAAGTCGCCCACCAGCACGCTGGCGGCGTTGCCGAACAGGGCATTGGCGGTTTTGCGGCCGCGGCGCAGGTCGGATTCGTCCACCACGTCGTCATGCAGCAGCGTGGCGGTGTGGATGCACTCCACCATCGCGGCGAGTTCATGCAGATGTTCGCCGTGATAGCCCAGCGCGCGGCCGGACAATAGGGTGAGAACCGGGCGCAGACGTTTGCCGCCGGCGCTAATGATGTATTCCGCCACCTGGCGGATCAGGACGACGTCGGAGTGCAGGCGGGTGCGGATCACGCGATCTACCGTCTGCATGTCTTCTGCGATCAGGGTACGGAAAAGCGGGGTGGACACGATTTCAACCAGTTATCGTCTGCGGGTGCCAAAGCCTGCGATGTTACCAGAAAAGCCCCGGTCGCCGCCATGCCAGCGTGGTGGCGGGGTAAGTCGATGAAATCATTGACAACTTGACGCAGGTCCCGTATATTCTCGCGTTCTCTGCGCATTAGGCGTGGGGATTTATTTATCAGGAGCTCATGCGAATGTATGCGGTCATAAAAACCGGCGGCAAGCAATACAAAGTTGCCATCGGTGAAAAACTTAAAGTAGAACAGATACCTGCAGACGTCGACAGCCAGATCGTACTTGAAGAAGTGCTGATGATTGCTGACGGTGAACAGGTTGTTGTAGGCGCCCCGCTGATTGCCGGCGCCGCTGTGAAGGCCACCGTTGTTTCCCACGGTCGTGGCGAAAAGATCCGCATCTTCAAGATGCGTCGTCGTAAGCACTACCAGAAACATCAGGGTCATCGTCAGAACTACACCGAAATCCGCATCGACGCGATTTCGAAGTAAGGATAAACAGTCATGGCACACAAAAAAGCAGGCGGTAGCTCCCGCAACGGTCGTGACTCCGAAGCCAAACGCCTGGGCGTTAAGGTTTACGGCAGCGAACTGATTCCGGCTGGTTCCATTATCGTGCGTCAGCGCGGTACCAAGTTCCACGCTGGCGAAAACGTCGGTCAAGGCAAGGATCACACCTTGTTCGCCAAGGTTGACGGCTACGTTGAATTCACCGTTAAGGGCGCGCAAAAGCGCAAGACCGTTAACGTGGTTCCGTACACTGGTGTTGACGGCGAATAATTTCGCTTTCTGACATCTAAGTAAGAAAGCCCTATCCTTGCGATAGGGCTTTTTTCATACCCGAGGGGCAAGGCGTGAGGGTTGGCGCGGCCAGTCCTGACCCCTGACTCCTCGCAAGACAGAGGTTGAGTGCAATGAAATTCATCGATGAAGCCCGAATTGAAGTGATGGCCGGTCGCGGCGGCAACGGCGCGGCCAGTTTCCGTCGCGAAAAATTCGTGCCTTTCGGCGGCCCGGACGGTGGCGATGGCGGCAAGGGCGGCAGCGTGTACGCGGTGGCCGACGAGAACGTCAACACCCTGGTTGAGTACCGTTTCGTCAAAAAGTATCTGGCGGAGCATGGCGAGCGCGGCCGCGGCGCCGATTGCTACGGCAAGGGCGGCGACGATATCGAGCTGAAAATGCCGGTGGGCACGGTGATTCACGACGCCGACACTGGCGAGGTAGTGGCCGACCTGACCCACCACGGCCAGCGCATCATGATCGCCAAGGGCGGCAAGGGCGGCCTGGGCAATATCCACTTCAAATCGTCCACCAACCGCGCGCCGCGCCAGTCCACGCCGGGCGAGCCGGGCGAACAGCGCACGCTGCGCCTGGAGCTGAAGGTGCTGGCGGACGTGGGCCTGCTGGGCATGCCCAATGCCGGCAAGTCCACCTTCATCCGTTCGGTGTCCGCCGCGCGTCCGAAGGTGGCCGATTATCCGTTCACCACGCTGCACCCCAATCTGGGCGTGGTGCGGATGGACGACACCCGCAGCTTCGTGATGGCCGACATTCCGGGTCTGATCGAGGGCGCGGCCGAAGGCGCCGGTCTGGGCCATCGCTTCCTCAAGCACTTGCAGCGCACCGGTTTGCTGCTGCACGTGGTGGACATCGCCCCGTTCGATCCTAACGTCGATCCGGTGCGCGAGGCGCGCGCCATCGTCGAAGAGCTGAAGAAGTACGATGAAGAGCTGTACAGCAAACCGCGCTGGCTGGTGCTGAACAAGGTGGACATGCTGCCGCCAGACGAGCGCGAACTGACCGTGTCGGCCTTCCTGAATGCTTACGGCTGGCCGCAGGAGCAACCGAACGACTCTTACGGCTTCGATATCACGGCGCCGCGCGTTTTCAGCATCTCCGCGCTGAACCACGAAGGCACCCGCGATCTGACTTTCGCCATCATGTCCTATCTGGACGTGGTGCGGGCCCAGGCGCGCAAGGAGTCGGAAGCCTTGCAGCAGCAAGCTGCGGCGGCCAAGCAAAAGCTGATCTCGCCGGAAGCGCCGGCGACGGAGCAAGGCGGAGATGAGTCGCAATAAAGCGATCGTCATCTTTTGCTGATAAGAGCGGGGACTGGAGGCATATCCAGTCCCTTTTTTTATTCATTATGGGCAAAATGCAGGGTTTTGGCCGATTTTCGTTAGTTTTTGTCGCTTTCCTGTACACCGATCTTTCTCCCCCTCGTTAGTTCTCCTGTCGACTGGATGTTGTATTTTTTCCTCAGGCGAAAAACCGCAATAAAACTGTCATTTCAGCGTTTTCGGGCATGGATTCTGCTTTGTCGGGCAGGAGCTGGCCGCTAAAGCCGAATGGCATAGCCGCCACGACAAGCTTGCTAGACAAATTGCTCTAACTATATAACATGGTGCAGCCGTCCTTTTGCTCATGCGCGGCGCTATGTTATTGACATGTCGTTTCGGTTTTGTTCCGGGTGGGGTTTGCCTGGGGATACAAGGTTGGCCATAAGGCCGTAACCACCAACAAAGTAGTTTGCTTTGATGAGGAGAATCACATGAAGAAGGCAGCAGCAGCTCTCGCAATCGGCCTGATGGCCGCCTCGTTCGGCGCTTTGGCCAAAGACTGGAAAGAAATCCGCTTTGGCGTGGACGCCAGCTACGCGCCGTTTGAGTCCAAGGCCGCCAATGGCCAGATCGTCGGCTTCGACATCGACCTGGGTACCGAAATCTGTAAGCGCCTGAAGGCCAAGTGCGTATGGGTGGAAAACGATTTTGACGGCATGATTCCGGCGCTGAAGGCCAAGAAGTTCGACGGCGTGCTGTCGTCCATGTCGATGACTGAGGCGCGCATGAAGGAAATCGCCTTCTCCGCCAAGCTGTTCAACACCCCGACCCGCATGGTCGCCAAGACCGGCGCCGGCCTGATGCCGACCCCGGCCTCGCTGAAGGGCAAGCGCGTGGGCGTGGAGCAGGGCACCATCCAGGAAGCCTACGCCAAGAAGCACTGGGCGCCGGCTGGCGTGGAAGTGGTTCCCTACCAGAACCAGACCCTGGTGCTGGCCGACTTGACCGCGGGCCGTCTGGACGCCTCGCTGCAAGACGCCGTGCAAGCCGACATGGGCTTCCTGAAGAAGCCTGAAGGCAAGGGCTTCGCCTTCGCCGGCAAGGACCTGGTCGATCCGCAAACCCTGGGCGAAGGCGCCGGCATCGGCCTGCGCAAGGAAGACAAAGAGCTGAAGGCCGATATCGACAAGGCTATCGCCGGCATGCTCAAAGACGGCACCTACAAGAAGATTGAGAAGAAATACTTCTCCTTCGACGTATACGGCAACTAAGTGCTGACCCGGCGGGCGGCGCGAGCCGTCCTCCCGGATGTTGCGATGCGCCCCGCCTGGCCGGGGCGTATTAATCTGGAGAGCCTGCCGCAAGTCGGCGGTATAAGCTGAATGGGCAGGCTTCTCGACAAGGGGAACACATGATGTTTCTGGATGGATTCGGTCCCATTATCTGGCAGGGGACCCTGGTGACGCTGGAGCTGTCGGTGCTGTCGCTGCTCTTGGCTTTCGTCATTGGCCTGTTTGGCGCGGGCGCCAAGTTGTCGCATAACCCCGTGCTGGGCGGGATTTCCACCGTCTACACCACTTTGGTGCGCGGCGTGCCCGATCTGGTGCTGATGCTGCTGATCTTCTACAGCTTGCAGATCGGCATGAACAAGATCACCGAGTCGTTGGGCGTGGATCAGATCAACCTCGACCCGTTCGTGTCCGGCATCGTCACGCTGGGTTTCATTTACGGCGCTTATTTCACCGAGACGCTGCGCGGCGCTTTCCTGTCCGTGCCCAAGGGGCAGATCGAGGCCGGCATCGCTTACGGCATGACGTCTTGGCAGGTTTTCCACCGGGTGCAGTTTCCGCAGATGATGCGTTTCGCGCTGCCCGGCATTTCCAATAACTGGCAGGTGATGCTGAAAGCCACCGCGCTGGTGTCCATCATCGGCCTGGCCGATGTGGTGAAGGCGTCCATCGACGCCGGCAAGAGCACTTACAAGGTGTTCTTCTTCACGCTGGTGGCGGGGGCGATCTACCTTCTGCTGACCACGCTGTCCAATTTCGTGTTGATGTGGCTGGAGCGCCGCTATTCGATGGGTGTGAGGGAGGCCGAGCTATGATCGACATCATCCAGCAATACTGGAAGGCATTTCTGTGGAGCGATGGCTACCACCTGTCCGGCCTGGCTGTTACCATGTGGCTTTTGGTGCTGTCGATAGCTTTCGGCTTCGTGGTGTCGATTCCGTTGGCGGTGGCGCGGGTATCCAAGATCAAGTGGCTGGCGCGTCCGGTGTGGCTGTACACCTATGTGTTCCGCGGCACGCCGCTGTATGTGCAGCTGCTGTTCTTCTACACCGGCATGTACAGCCTGGACGCGGTGCGCGAGGTGGGCTTTTTGAACCACTTCTTCCGCGAAGGCTACAACTGCACCATCCTGGCGTTCGCGCTCAATACCTGCGCCTACACCACCGAGATCTTCGCCGGCGCCATCAAGGCTACGCCGTATGGCGAGATCGAGGCGGGCCGCGCATACGGCATGAGCGACTTCACGCTGTACCGCCGGGTCATCATCCCGTCGGCCCTGCGCCGCGCGCTGCCGGCGTACAGCAACGAAGTGATCCTGATGCTGCACGCCACCACGGTGGCCTTTACCGCCACGGTGCCGGACATTTTGAAGGTCGCGCGCGACGTCAACGCCGCCACTTACGATTCCTTCAATGCCTTCGGCCTGGCCGCGCTGCTGTACTTGAGCATCACCTTTATTCTGGTCGGCTTGTTCCGCAAGGCCGAAACGCGCTGGATGGCTTATCTGCGCCCGACCAAGAGCTGAGAAATACGGGGATTCATAGATGGACAAGCTGAACATCAACAATATTCACAAGAGCTACGGCGATCACGAAGTTCTGAAGGGCATTTCGCTGAAGGCCAAGGCCGGCGACGTGATCAGCATCATCGGCTCGTCCGGTTCGGGCAAGAGCACCTTCCTGCGCTGCATCAACTTCCTGGAAAAGCCGAATGACGGCACCATCACCCTGAACGGAGAGGAAATCCGCCTCTCCCGCAACAAGCAGGGCGAGCTGGTGCCGGCCGACCAGAAACAGCTGCAAGCGATGCGCACGCGACTGGCCATGGTGTTCCAGCACTTCAATCTGTGGGGCCACATGACGGTGCTGGAAAACGTCATCGAAGCGCCGGTGCATGTGCTGGGCCTGGCGCGCGATGAAGCCATCGCCCGCGCCAAGAAATATCTGTCCAAGGTAGGCCTGGACGAGCGCGCCCAGGCCAAGTACCCGGCTCACCTGTCCGGCGGCCAGCAGCAGCGCGTGGCCATCGCCCGCGCGCTGGCGATGGAGCCGGAAGTGATGCTGTTCGACGAGCCGACCTCGGCGCTGGACCCGGAGCTGGTGGGCGAAGTGCTGAAGGTGATGCAGGCGCTGGCCGAAGAGGGCCGCACCATGATCGTGGTGACGCACGAGATGGGCTTCGCCCGCAATGTGTCCAACCACGTGATGTTCCTGCATCAGGGCCGGGTGGAAGAAGAAGGCCATCCGGATGAAGTTTTCGGCAACACCAAGAGCGAAAGACTCAAGGCATTTTTGTCCGGTAGTCTAAAATAGAATTTCCCTGCCAAGGGGGTAGGAAAAAGCCCGTCGGCGTAGTTTGCCGGCGGGCTTTTTTTATGCTGTGGACAAGTCTGGGAAATGTCCATGGCTGTGGATAAAATGGTTATGTCATCCCCAGGCCTGATTCATTGGGGATGCTTTTCCCGGTAAAACGCCCATTCATCTACCACGCGGCCATCCGGCAGGTGGCACATGCCGTATTCGTTGCCGCTGGCGTCCTTGCGCATTTCCAGCTTGCCGGCTTGCTCCTTGCAGAACACCGAGGCCGGGTTGGCCATGCCGATCAGCGGCGCTTGCGGCTGGTCTTGGGCGCAGCCGGCCAGCAGGGCGGCAAGCGCCAGGGCGTGGAAGAGGGTGGTTTTCATCATTATTTCCAGTTAGGGTCGGCCTGCAATTGGCCGTTGAGATAGTCTCTTTGCGCTGGATCCGGGTTGCCGAACCAGCGCAATCTGGCGTGTTTCGCCGGTTGCTCCATCGCGCCCGGCGTATCGGCGACGGTGACCAGCAAGCCCCAGGCGCGCTGCTTGTCGGCGCTGAACAGGCCCAGGAAGCGATGATTGAAGCAGTCGTGCGGCTTGCACATATCGCCGGCCAGGTACTTCTTGCCGTCTATCGTTACGGCTTGATAAGGCGAGCTGGTGGCGCGGGCGGCGCGCAGCCAGCGCGGCACGGATTTCTCGCCGCTCAGCATTTTGAGCCAGGCGGCATGATAGTCCGGCTTGGCCGGCAGTTCGGCGAACACCGCTACGGCCTGGGCGTCTTCCGCCATGGACGGCAGGGCGGCGCCAAGGGCGATGGCAAGCGCGAGCGAGGGTAGGATTTTCATGTTTCGGCTCCATCCGGGCGGATCAAAGGCGGTTTGATCCGCGCGCGGAGGGAAAATTCCGTCAGGCCGTCAGCAGTTTGCCGCTCTTGAAAGCGGTGTCGCCGGCCACGCGGGCGATGCCCAGCCCTGCGGTGGCGTAGGGCCGGTCGCTGGTGGCGTACAACACGCCGCCGCGCTGGGTGCACACCTGGCTGACCACGTCGTGTTCCGGGTCGATCACGTCGGCCACCAGATCGCCCGGACTGAGCAGGCTGCCCGGTTCGGCCCGGTACACCACCACGCCGGCGTGGGGCGCCAACAGGTCTTCCGAGCCGGCCAGCGGGGTAGCGGGGTGGCGCAGCGGCGGCAGCTCCGGCGCGTCGCCGGCGATCACGCCGCGGTGCTGCAGGAAGTGGATGATGCCCTCGGCGTCGCGGGCGGCGTATTCATGGTTGACGTCCCATTCGCCGCGCAGCTCCACCGTCACCGCCAGACAGGCCATTTCTATGGGCACGGACAGGCCGGACTGAGCCGCCAGATCGCGCAGCTGCCACCAGGGCTGGCTGCAGGCTTCGTCGAAGGGCTGATCGCCGGAATCTTCCGCCAGCAGGCTGGCGCAGGCGCCCAGGTAGCGCGACAGCGGCTCGCATTGATCCCACAGCGGCGTGCCGGTGTAGAGATGCAGATCGGCGCGGCTGTCGCAGTGCAGGTCCAGCATGATGTCGGCGTCGAAGGCCAGGGAGTGCAAGGTGTGGCGCAGCGATTGCAGCTCGGTTTGCGGCCGGTGCTGCAGCAGCACATTGCGCATGGCCTCGCGGATCAGCCGGGTGTTGGCGCTGGCGTCGGGGCCCAGCTGGCCGCGCACGGCGGCGAACACCGGCTCGGCCATCGGCAGGTAATGGCGATTGAAGTTCTGGCCGGACAAAAGCTCGAAGCGGCCCAGCAGGCGGCCGTTCTGGTTCTGGTTCAGGCCTATCGGGTTGGCCACCGGCAGCACGGTGATTTCGCCGCGGATCGCGCCTTCGTCTTCCAGCAGCCGCAGCCGCTGCTTCAAATGCCAGGCCACCAGCATGCCGGGCAATTCGTCGGCGTGCAGGCTGGCCTGGATGTGCACTTTTTCGCCTTGTCCGCTCTGGCCGAAGTGGAAACTGGTAAGCGCGCGCTGGGTGCCCAGGCTGGGCGACAGCAGCGGATGGTGGCGGACATGCATGATGGCTCCTTCTCGGTGTTCTCTATTGTATATTGCTGTTTGCATAAAGCGCGCCGCCGCGTTGACGAAGCGCCGGCCGGCCGGGACAATCTGCGCTTTGATTCCCATTGTGGAGCGCGTTTGGATTCCTTGTCCGATTTCTTCCAGCCCGGCATTGAGCCCGGCTCTTTGCAGGCCGTGTCGCGGCTGCAAGGCGCCTGGGGCTATTTGTCCGTTTTCGTCACGCTGTTCCGCGGCGGCGACGAGGAAGTGCTGATGCGCCTCCTGGTGCTGCATGAGCTGGGCGGCCGCGCCGAAGCGCCGCAATGGACGCCGCAGGAAATCGCCCAGCGCTTCTCTTATCTTAACGATACCAAACTGGCCACCATTCTGGGGCGTTTGCGCGAAGGCGATTTGCTGGTTTACGACAGCGACGGCGGCGTTTACCAGTTGTCCGAGGGCGCGCGAGTGGCGCTGGCGGCCTTGGCGACGATGATAGATTTCGTCGGCGACGACGTGGAGCTGGGTTATCTGACCAGCCAGGTCGCCGCCGGCCAGGCGGTGGGGCAGGTGTCGGACGAGGCGCTCAAGCACTTGCTGGCGCGGCTGAACGAGCTGTACGCGGAGTTCGAAGAGGCGCTGGAGTCGCAGTCCGAATTCCGCATCCGCGCCGCCCAGCATAGGCTGGAAGCGGTATGGCGCTGGGTGGCGAAATCCACCGAGGTGGTGAAAGGCCTGACCCAGGACGAAAGCTTGAGCCTGCTGGTGCTGAACCAGGCGCAGGCCATCGCGCTGGCGCAAAGCCGCATGCTGGCGCTGGCCGGCACCTTTGAGCGCCGTCTGGCGCAGCTGGCCGCGCAGCGCGTGCACCTGGGCAATTCCGGCCTCACCTCCACCGACATCGCCGATTGGCTGCGCCGCCAGGGCTCGGCCACGCTGGCCGGCAAGCTGGCGGACGGGCTGTCCATCTGCCTGGAGCCGGCCTTCCTGTCCACGCCGGAATTGGCCGATGTGGCCGAATTCGAATTATTGGCCCGCGAGCGCGCCAAGGCCGGCGAGCATGTGTTGCCGGGCAGCGAAGCCGCGCCTATGGCCGACGCGCCGGAGATGGAGCGGCTGCTGGAGGCCGAGGACATGTACGACGCGCTGCTCACGCTGGGCATGAGCGGCGCGGCCGACGCCCATATCAGCCAGGCGGTGCTGGCCGACAGCTACAACGAAACCGCTTATCGCCTGTCCCTGTTGTCCTTGATCGGCGATCCGGAAACCAGCAACGACCAGAGCATCGTCGCCGCGCTGGCCAAGCTGCCGTTCAGCCTGCAGGGCGGCGATGGCGTGATAGTGCCGGACCACCCGGAGGTGGCGACGCTGTCCGACGCCAAGTTGGTGGCGATGGGAAAGCGCTGAATGGATGCGCGCGGGATTGCCACGCTCGCATTCGACCCCCTCACCCCCGGCCCCTCTCCCGCGAGGGGAGAGGGGAGACTCGACGCTTATGCGCATAAGTATTGCGGCGCGTGGCCTATCGATAGCCGCCCAAAGCTCCTCCCCCTGGCGGGGATGCCTGCCTCACCACCCACTGCGGGAGCGTGTGAAATGAAACCGACGATTACCCGGCAAGAACTGGCCGAGACGGTAGCCAGGATGGAAACCCGCCTCGGCGGCGATGTGAATACCGAAGTGCAAGCCTTGCTGGCGCATTACCGGCAATTGCTGCCGCGCTTCAACCAGGATCTGGCCGACCCGCGCGATGCCGCGCTGGCGGCCTCCGCCGCGCTGATGCTGATCCAGAGCGTGGCGCAAGCCAAGAAATAATATGGAACACGAAATCAAAACCCTCACCGCCCGCCTGCTGGCGCACCGCGTGGTGCCCCGTGGCGACGCGCTGGCGCGCAAGGCGCTGCTGGACGACATCTTCCGCGCCGAGTTGGACAAGAGCCTGGCCGCGGTCGGCCTGCGGCTGGTGGAGAACCCCTATGCCGAGCACATCGCCGCGGCGCTGCTGCCGGAAATGACCGAGCCGGTGTTCGGCTCGGGCGACGCCTGGCTCAACAACAACCTGGGCCTGCCGCGCGACGGCGTGGCGCTGCTGGTGATCTTGTGGGCGCTGATCATCCTGCCCAAGCGCGAGCGGCAGATCGCCCGCGTCGAGGCCGGCAAGGAGAACCAGAGCGATATGTTCGGCGCGCAAAAGCCGCTGGAAACCGGCGAGGCGGTGTCCACCGGCATTTCCGAGGACGCGCTGTACGCCGATTTCGGCAAGGCCCTGGGCGGCCGCACCCGCTTCAACGCCAACCTGGGCCGGCTGGTCAACCTGGGCTTCATCGTCCGCCGCAACCGCTGGCTGGACGAGGGGCCGATGCTGGACCTGATGATAGATTACGCCCAACTGGCGCCGCGCATCATCGAAGGCGCACTGGCCGATGTGCTGCTGCGGCGCGAAGGCCGCGAGGCGCTGGCCGACAAGCGCGCGCCGGAAGATATCGAAGAAGAAAATGCGGCGGACGACATTGAGTCGGCCGGTCCGCTGTTTGAGCTGCCGGCGGAAGACGCGGCGGATGGGGAGGTGCGCTGATGTTCCAGATGAAATCGGTGGAAATGGTGCACTGGGACTTCTGGCAGCGGCTGACCGTGCCGCTGGACGCGCAGATCGTCACCATCATCGGCCCCAATGGCTCCGGCAAGACCACCTTGCTGGACGCGCTGCGCACCTTGCTGGCGATCAAATGCTCCGGCAAGCGCGACTACAAGCGCTATGTGCGCAACAACAAGGAGGCCTTCGCCTATCTGCGCGGCGTGGTGGACAACCCGCGCCGCGTCGGCGGCGGCCTGTATCCGACGCCGTTCTTCCCCATCGTCTCCGAGTCCGTCACCCTGTTGTGCCGCATCAAGAAGCAGGGCGGCGACTGGGTGCGCCACTACGCCATCCTGGATGGCGATATCGCGCTGGAGCATGCCGAAGGCCAGGCGCAATGGCTGGGCGTGCAGGAATACCGCCGCCGCCTGGAGGCCGCCGGCCTGACCGCCGCGGTGGGCGAGGTGCTGGCGCTGGAGCAGGGCGACACCGACAAGCTGACCGAATACAGCCCTCGCCAGCTCTTGGACCTGGTGTTCCAGGTCTTCGGCGACAAGGATGTGCTGGACAACTACCAGCGCGCGCGCGACGAGCAGCGCGCCACCGAGCTGGAGCTGGAGGCGCTGAGCCGCCAGGAAGAGGCGCTGCAGGTGCGGGTGGAAGCGATGAAGAACCGCGCCAACCGCTACCTGGAATGGAAGCAGCTGCAAACCGGCATCAAGCGGCTGCGCGAAGAGGCGCTGCCGGTGCTGGCTTATCTGGACGGCAAGGCCTCCTTCGGCAAGCAGTGGAACGACTACCGCGCCGGCTACCATGTGCTGAACCAGGCGCGCGCCGAACATGCCGACACGCTGGATCTGGTGGCCAAGCTGAAGGCGGCGGAAGTGAGCGCTGCCGAGGCGCGCGGCGCGGCGGAAACGGTGCGCCAGGCGGTGCAGGAAGCCTTTATGAAGGCCAAGGGCGAGCATGCCGGCGTGGCCGGCCAATTGAAGGAGCGCGACCGCTTGCAGGCTCTGGCCGGCAAGGAATACGGCGCCGATGCCGCGCAACTGGCCGACAAGCTGGCGGCCTTGCGCGCCGAAGCGGATCAATTGAAAGACGGCCTGCGCGAGCTGAAAAAGCAGCGCCAGGACAGCCAGCAGCATCTGGAGGCGCTGGAGATCGGCCGCGGCCGTTCGCCGGAAGACGTGCGCCAGTTCAAGGCGGCGCTGGACGAGGCCGGCATAGGCCATGCCATGCTGTCCGACATCGTCGAGGTGATGGATTCCAATTGGCAGGCCGCAGTGGAAGCGCTGCTGCGCGGCTATCGCCACGTGGTGTTGCTGGACAAGGAGTCGGACCGCCGCGAGGCCTGGAAGATAGGCGAGAAGCTGCGCTACCGCCATTTCGTGGTGCCGGAGCGCAGCAAGCCGCCGCGCGCCGAAAAGGGCAGCCTGCTGGAAGTGGTGCGCTTCTCCGCCGACGCGCCGGAGTGGCTGTACCGGCAGATGAACAGTGTGACTCGCGTGGAGAACGCGAGCGAGGGCGCGAATGCCGACGGCGACTGGATCACCCGCGACGGCTATTTCCGCGAGCGCCGCGGCGCGCGCCACATCGGCGTGCCCATGCATGAATACGCCTTCGGCGAAGCGGCGCGGCAATCGCGCCTGCTGGCGGTGCGCGATGAGCTGAAGCAACTTAATGTGCGCATCCTGGCCGATGAGGAGCGGCTGGTGGCCGCCACCCGCGAGGCGGCCGGCTTGGCCGAGTATCTGGGCGGCATGGACGCGATCCGCCAGCTGGACAGCCGCGCCGACGAATTCGCCGCGCTGGAATCGCGCAAGGCGGAACTGGAAGCCGAGATCGCCCGCCAGGGCGCGGCCCTGGCCGAGGCCAGCGGCGAGAAGGATGCCGCCGACCAGCGTTATGGCGACGCGCGCCTGGCGCACGACCGCGTCTGCCAGCGCGAGATGGAAAGCCTGGGCAAATACAATCAGAAGCTGCAGGACGTGGAGCAGGCGCGCCGCCAATTGCGGCGGCTGATTGCCGAGCTGCGGGAGTGGGCGGAGCGTTTGCCGGACGCGGCGCTGGCGCCGGAGCATGTGGCGCAGCTGGAGGACGAGTTCGATACCGCCGCCGACGCCAAGCACCAGCTGAATTATCTGGAAGAGAAGCTGCAAAGCGGCGACTGGGAGCAGGACGATTCGGTGCTGGCGCTGAAGGACAAGCTGGTGGAAGACCTGACGTCGCTGGATAAGGAACGGCAGCGCCGCCAGGGCGAGGTGGACCGCTCGCGCGAGCTGACCGACGAAGCGCGCGCCGCCTATATCGGCAAGCTGCGCGCCACCGTGCGCGCCTACGGCCAGAATGTGAAGCGGCTGGGCGAGCTGGCCGGCATCCAGGTGGAAGTGGAGCTGCCCAAGCTGGAGAACGACGACGCGGTGTTGGCCCAGGCCGGGCTGGTGTTGAAATTCAACTTCGACCAGAAGGGCATGATGGGCATGAACGACGGCGAGGCCTCCGGCGGCCAGCAGGTGATGAAGTCGCTGATCCTGCTGATCGGCTTGATGATGGACGAGTCCAATCCGTCCGGCTTCGTCTTCATCGACGAACCGTTCGCCCACCTCGACATCTTCAACATCGACCGCGTCGCCGGCTTCCTCAAGGCCACCGAGGCGCAGTATTTGATCACCACGCCGAACACCCACAACATCAACATCTTCGCCCCGTCCGAACTGACGCTGGCCACGCGCAAGAAGCGTCCCGGCGAAACCTGGGCGCCGCCCATCCTGCAGACGCGGCGGCGGGTGGAAGGGCTCTAATGCTGTTATCTGATCTCGACATGGGCGCTTTTGTGCGCGAGGAAAGCAAGGGGCGGGACCAGTTGGTGCCGCGCCTGCTTCCGGGCGAAATGCCATTATTGGGGTTGGAGGAACTGCAGTGGCAGACTTTACGAGCTTGGCTCAAGCCGGCCGGCACGTCTTCCAAATGGGCATGGATGATCGAGAACAGCCAAGAGAAGGCAGAGAAGGCGTGGCTGCATTGCGAGAGCCTGTTATGCCGCCTGCTGCAGGCAGGGTGGTGCGAGTTGATTCGCTATGCCGGAAAGGGCGCTGCTCAGAACCACTACCTTCCTTACAAAGTGGTTTGGCGGGATAAGGAGGGGTTACGGCGCGCATTGGGTTGGTCCAATCAGCCCGAGAAAGAGGCTTTGCAAGAACAGTGGTCGCAGTGGCAGCCCCGCCATCCTTGGTTGAAGGATATCGCAGCCCTCTGTCGCAAGGCATCGATGCAAGTAGATACGTCGCGACGACGGTTGCGTTTGCTGCAGGGGCTGGATGATTGGCTTGGCGAGGAGCGCTTCGGAACCGAGCGCCAGTTCTCGCAAGTGGTTTTCCAGCATACGAAGGCATTGGCAAAAGCCGATAAAGAATGGTTGGCCGAATCTGGCTTGAATCTGGACGCCTGCGGCATCTCCCCGCATACGCCTTACTTTTTCCTGGCGGCCAATCTGGATTGCTATGACGAAGTAGGCTTGCTGCTCCGTTCCAGCCTGCTGCGGCAAGGCAATGCTTTGCCTGCGGAGACTGTGTTGGATATCAAGCGAGTAGCGGGTCTCGTCCGAGAAGTACGGGTTGTAGAAAATTTCAGCGTGTTCCAAACATTGACCCAGCAGGTTGCCTCCGGTGTGTCTGATGCCGTTGTAGTCTGGGTGCCAGGGCAGCCGCACAGCCGCTGGCGCAATGCGTTTTCCCATTTAGTCAGCTTGTGCGATGCGCCAGTCTATGTCGCATGCGATTTGGACCCGGCTGGTGTCGCTATTGCCTTGCAGGTCGGGCTGTTAGTCGAGAAGCAAGGCCGTTCATGGCAGCCATGGCGTATGCAGGCCGATGACGACAAGCTGATGGAGTGTAACTGGCCACTGGAGGCCCTCGATAGACGCCATATTCAGAGCTTGCTCAAACAGTCGTTGCCTGATGAATTGCGTAACTTGCTTGAGGCGATGGAGAGAACCGGGCACAAGTTGGAGCAGGAGATTCTGTTTCTTGAATAGTTGGGCGTAGGGATCAATGTGTGTTTTATGTGGGCAAGCTAGTTCGTTTGTCCACTTTGATTTCAGGCCCCAAGCATGCCGGCCAGCCCCACCAAATCCCCCGCCACCCAATCCCAATCCTGCTCTGGGACAAGATCGCTTTTCTGATCCGGGCCATGCTCGCGTGGCCGGTGGATGAAGGCGGTTTTGTAGCCGCTGCGGCGCGCGGCGGCCAGGTCGCCGTTGTGCGCCGCCACCAGGCAGACGCGCTCCGGCGGCAGGTCCAGCAGCGCCGCCGTGCGCTGATAAGCCTGCGGGGTCGGTTTATAGGCCTGGGCCAGTTCCGCGCCCATGATGGCGTCCCACGGCAGGCCCGCGTATTTGGCCAGGTTCAGCAACAGGCTGAAATTGCCGTTGGACAGCGGCGCGATGATGTAGCGCCGCTTCAGTTGACTTAACCCTGCCAAGCTGTCCGGCCACGGCTCCAGCCGGTGCCAGGCGCGGTTCAGCCATTGCAGCTCGTCCTCCGGCGCCGAGGCCGGATCAATGTCGAAATCCGGCAGGATGGCCCGCAGGTTTTCGAGGTGCAATTGGTCCAGCCGGGCAAATGGCCGGCTGCCGCTGCGCACTGCCTCCATCGCCGGCGAATAGCGGGCGCGCCAGGCGTCGGCGAAGGCATGGCCGTCTGCCGGCAGGCCGCGGCGGGAGAGGAAGGCGGCCGCGTCGCGGGCCACGCCTTCGCGCCAGTCCACCACGGTTCCGAATACATCGAAAACCAGCGCGTCTACCGGTCCCGTCCGCATGGTCGCCTCTTGTTTACACTTTCAGGTTCTGTTGCGCGAAATCCCAGTTGATCAGCTTGTCCAGCACCGCGTTGACGTAGTCGGCGCGGCGGTTCTGGTAGTCCAGGTAGTAGGCGTGCTCCCACACGTCCACATTGATCAGCGGCGTCAGGCCGGCGGTGATCGGATTGTCGGCGTTGCCGGTTTTCACCACCCGCAGCTTGTCGCCATCCTGCACTAACCAGGCCCAGCCGCTGCCGAATTGCGAAATCGCCGCGCCGGCCAGTTGCTGCTTACAGGCGTCCACGCTGCCGAACGACGCTTCTATCATTTCGCGCAGTTTTTGCGGCGGGGTGCCGCCGCCTTTCGGCCGCATGCTGTTCCAGTAGAAGGTGTGGTTCCACAGTTGGGCGGCGTTGTTGAAGATGGCGGCGTCGCCGGCCTGCTTGGCTGAGCGCGTGATGACATCCTCCAGCGACAGGTCGGCGTAGTCGCGGCCGGCGGTCAGTTTGCTCAGGTTGTCCAGATAGGCTTTGTGATGCTTGCCGTAATGGAAGCCTATGGTGCGGGCGGAGATCACCGGCTCCAGCGCGTTGTCGGCATAGGGCAGCGGCGGCAGGGTATGGGCCGATGAAGCCAGGGCGGACGGTGAAAGCGCAGGCAGCGCCAGCGCGGCCAGCGAGCCGGCGGCCGCCAACAGGAAGCCGCGGCGGTTCAGTTCGGGGTGCGGGGAGACGGAGTCAGGCGTATTGAGCGGCATGGGACAGCTCCTGGATGGGTGGGGCCGGAATGCGGCCGCGGGGGCCGTTGGTCGAATCATAATCCGGCTGCTTGGCGAGCGCGGCGGAAACTTGCTGTAGTCATGCCGCGCGGTCTCCGGGTGTGTCAAACGCGCAAAACCGCCAGGCCGGAGCGCTGGCGGTTTCGAAGGCGGGGGGCCGGTTTAGGCCAGGTTCAGCGCCTTATGGGCGTTTTGCAGCTCGTGTTCCAGTTGGATGTCCTGGCCGACTTCTTCGATCCAGCGGCCGTTATGCAGGAACAGGTAGCGAGCGGTGGAGCCCGGTGTCGCCCTCCAGCCGCCCTTGAGCAGGCCGTCGAAGATGAAATCCTCGCCCAGCGGCAGGATGTGCGGCTGTTGCTGCTGCTGCGGGATGGGCAACAGGTTGCGGCCGGTCAGGAACAGATCGATGTCGCTGGTCACGCTGCTGCCGTTCTGCTCGTAGTGGCCATGCACGGCGGTGCGCAGAACCAGCGGCTGAGCCGTGGCCTGGGTGATGACGGCTTCGCCGCCGACATGGCGCTTGGGCGGATAGACGGTCAGGTTGAGTTGCAGATGATAGCCGCCGACGATGCCGGGTTTGAACACGTCGTAGCGGACGAGGAACAGGCCGGACTTCTGATCGCGATCCAAATGGTTTGCCATTGCGTGGCTCCTTGTATATCGGATGACAGTCGATGCCGCCGGTAAGCGGACATCCCGTATGGCTTGCTCGTGGCTCCGTGGTAGCGGTAGCCACGGCGCTTATTCTTATTCCAAAATAAAACTAAATACACTGTCCTTTAGGCTTGTTTGGAATTTGATGCGTGTGGCGACGATAAGAAAGGGGTTGGTCCGGATGGCAACCATGCCAGGCATGGGGTTGAAATCTCGCGGCTTTGCCTCACACTATCGCCATCTCAACCCCGACGAGGACTCAAGACATGGCAACCGTAACCCTGCGCGGCAATGCTGTTGAAGTGGCGGGCAAGCTGCCGGCCCAAGGCGAACAAGCGCCGGCGCTGCAACTGACCGGCGGCGACCTGGCCGAAGTGACGCTGGCCAACTACGCCGGCAAGCGCAAGATCCTCAATATCTTCCCGAGCGTGGATACCCCGACTTGCGCCACCTCGGTGCGCAAGTTCAACGAAAAGGCCGCCGGCCTGGCCGATACCGTGGTGCTGTGCGTGTCCGCCGACCTGCCGTTCGCGCAGAAGCGTTTCTGCGGCGCCGAAGGCATCGAAAACGTGGCCACCCTGTCCACCTTCCGTAACCCGGCTTTCGCCGAGGCTTACGGCGTCAAGCTGGCTTCCGGCCCGCTGGCCGGCCTGACCGCCCGCGCCGTGGTGGTGCTGGACGCCAACGACAAGGTGCTGCATAGCCAGCTGGTAGGCGAGATCGCCGACGAGCCGGACTACGCCGCCGCCCTGGCCGCGCTGTAATCCACCGGCAGCAGGCAAAGAAAAAGCCGACCCATCGCGGGTCGGCTTTGTTTTTGAGCGAAGGCTGGCGGCGCTTAGCCGCGTTCGGCAGCCAGTTTGCCGGACGGCTCGCCGTCCTGCTGCATCGCTTCCACCATGGCCGGGTCGTGCTCGTCGCGCAGGTAGCGGGTGTACCAGCCGCTGTTCACGCCCCAGAAGTAGAAGCCCAGCGCAGCGGCGGCCACCACGGCCATGTCGATGCCGTAAGGCAGGATGCCGATGCCGCCGAAGTCGGTGCTGCCGATCCAGGACAGCAAGGCCATGGTGGGTAGGTAGAGCACCATCCACAGCGAGCCTTTGAGCTCGCGGTTGAAGTCCGGCCAGCCGGCCTTGGCCTGATACCAGAAGTACACCGGCAGCGCGGCGACGATCAGGAAGATGATCTCGCCGGTCAGCGGCCAGCGCGCCCAGTACAGCACCAGCGAGGCGCAGACGAAGGCGAACGGCGCGATCACCGACAGGCCGGCCAGGCGCAGCGGGCGCGGCAGGTCAGGCGCGCAGCGGCGCAGCGCGGCCACGCTGATCGGGCCGGTCAGGTAGGAGATGACCGTGGCGACCGAGATCACAGCCGCCAGGGTGCCCCAGCCGCGGAAGAAGAACAGGAACACGAAGGACACCGCCAGGTTGAACCACATGGCCGGACGCGGAATGCGGTATAGCGGGTGGATGCGGCCGAACATCTCCGGCATGGTGCCGTTGCGCTGCATGCCGTAAATCATCCGCGAGGTGGTGGCCATGTAAGTGGCGCCGGTGCCGCTGGGGCTGACGAAGGCGTCGAAGTACAGGGTCATCATCAGCCAGTTCAGGCCCAGAGCCATGGCCAGCTGGGCGAAGGGCGAGCTGAAATCGATGCCTTTCCAGCCGTGGGCCAGATCGCTGGGCGACAGCGCGCCGAGGAAGGCCACTTGCAGCGCGACATAGATCACCGCCGCCAGCAGGATGGAGCCGACCACGCCGAAGGGCACGCTCTTGCCCGGATTGCGGGCCTCGCCGGCCAGGTTGATCGGGCTCTGGAAGCCGTTGAAGCTGAATACGATGCCGCTGGTGGCCACCGCCGTCATCACGCTGGCCCAGCCATAGGGCGCGAAGCCGCCGAGGGCCGCGTTGTTCAGGTTTTCCGAATGGAAGCCGCTGTAAACCAGCGCGCCCACCGTCACCGCGGGCACGATCACCTTGAACACGGTGATGGCGCTGTTGGCCTTGGCGAACAGCTTGACGCCCCAGTAGTTAAGCAGGAAGTAAACGACCACCAGCACGGCGGACAGCGACAGGCCGACAGTGCTCAGTTCGCCGTTGTGGTACAGATCATGCGCCCAGGCGTAGGGCCAGGTGCTCATGTACTGCACCGAGGCTTCGGCCTCGATCGGAATCACCGACACGATGGCGATCCAGTTGGCCCAGGCGGCGATGAAACCAAGCAAAGAGCCGTGCGAGTAGCGGGCGTAGCGCACCATGCCGCCGGATTCCGGGAACATGGCGCCCAATTCGGCGTAGCTCAGGGCGATGGAAAGAATGATCACCATGCCGACGATCCAGGCGACGATGGCGGCCGGGCCGGCGATCTGCGCGGCGTGGGCGGCGCCGAACAGCCAGCCGGATCCGATGATGGAACCCAGTCCGGTCAGCATCAGCGCGATGGGGCCGATGTGGCGGGAATGTTGATGTTGCAAGGGCGTATCTCCTGTCATTTGAACGATGACGGGCCAGACGCCGCCGTTTAGCGCGCTCGCGCCAAATCCGGACGGATGTCTGCCCACTAGGCCGGGTGGGCCCGGTCTTCTAGAATGCGGCACTCGATGGAGAACCATGCCTGATGGCGGCGGAGCCGGAAAACGGCCCGCGCCGAGGGAAAACTGGCGGAATGCGCCGAGGGCGCCGGGCGCAGTTTGCACCTGCAAGGGCGGCGGATTGTAACCTAATATTAGAAAATGTTGCTATTGCGGATTACCGCAATGCAATCTTTTTGTCATGTTTCGGCGCTACAGTGGGCCGTCTGCATCGTTCTACCTCGTCTTAAAATCATGTCTCTGATCAAACGCCTGTGGCTGACCATTCTGTTTACTTTGGCCAGTCTGGCGCTGGTGATGGCAGTCACCAGCCAGCAGTTGTACTCCTTCACCCATCATGTCGATCGCTACAGCAGCGCGCAGCAGTTGTCGGCCAATTTGCAGCAGCTCAAGGCGGTGGCCTTGTCGTTTGCCCGCGCCGACCCGCTGCTGCCGGATACCGGCAAGCGATTGGCCGAGGCCCAAAGCCGCGCCGCGGCCTTGCAGCGCGACATCGAGGCGGTGCTGCCTGGCGGCGATCGCCAGCTATTCAGCCAGGCGATGAGCCAACATTGGCTGAGTTACGCCCGCAATCTGGAAAGCGCCCTGCATATCGCCGAAACGGCGCCGCAGGACGCGTTGTCCATTCCGGAGCAGGCTTATCAGAACGAACTGGTGCCGCTGACCCTGGAGATAGACAGGCAGCTGGCGAAACGCGAAGGCGAGCTGGCGCAAGAGAAGGCCGAGCTGGCCCGCTCCTTGACCTGGCTGGCGCCCTTGATCCTGGGGCCGATGGCGCTGGCCAGCGTGCTGGTGGTGCTGATCCAGCTGACGCTGGCGCGGCGCTTGAAGCGCCACCTGTCGGCGATGGCGCTGGCGGCGGACGCCTTGAGCGAAGGCAATCTGGAGGTGAGGCTGCCGGATGGCGGCGGCGATGAGCTGGCGCATGCCTCCTCGCGCATCAACCGTTTCCTGGAAAGGCTGGCCGGCTTGCTGGACGAAGTGCGGCTGCATGCCGGCGACAATCTGCGCGACAGCCAGCGCTTGCAGCTGTTGACGCGGCAAAGCGCCGACGCCAGCCAGCAGCAAATCGGCAAGAGCCGGCTGTGCAACGACGCCGCCGGCGAAATCGCCAATCATGCCGAGCAGATGGCGCTGCACATCGAGGCGGCGCTGGACCATTCGCGCGGCGCGGGCGTGGCGACGGGGCAGGCCAGGGCCTTGGGGGAATACCACGCCGAAGCCATGCGCTTGCTGGCGGAAAGAATAGAGCTGGCCACGCGCGAGATGCGCGAGCTGAGCCAGGCGGTGGGCGACATCGCGCAGAGCAGCTCGCTGATCCGCGACGTGGCGGAGCAGACCAATCTATTGGCGCTCAACGCCGCCATCGAGGCGGCGCGGGCCGGCGAGTCCGGCCGCGGTTTCGCCGTGGTGGCGGACGAGGTGCGCAAGCTGGCGGAAAGCACGGCCAAGGCGACCGGCGCGATTTTCGGCAGCCTGCAAAAGATGGAGCGGGCTAAGGGCGCACTGGGCGAAGCCTTGCTGGCGGCGGGCGCGGCCAGCGGCGAGAGCCTGTCTTCACAGCAGTCTCTGGCCCAGGCCCTGGGCTTGGTGGACGAGGCGCTGGGCGGCTTGGGCGATTTGATGGACGACATCGGCGCGGCCCGAGAGCTGCAGGCCCGAGCCGGCGGCAGCATCCGCCAGCACGGCCACGAACTGGCCAGCCTGGCGGTGGACATCGAAAGCCAGATGGAAGAGGCCGAACCGCTGATGCTGCAATTGGCGAATTCGGCCAGCGGTCTGGGGGGCGCGCTGGCGTGGTTCCGGCTGCCGGCGGGCGAGCGTCCGGCGGCGACCGGCCAAGGGCGGACGCAAGCGCGCGCGCTGGCCGCGGTTTGAGCTTAGCGGCGGCGGAAGGCCACCGCCGCCGGCTTGCGCCGCACCACCACGGTGCGGGCCAGCTTGTCGTGCCAGCCCTGCTTGCGCGCGTCCAGGCCCACCCAGATTAGTCCCAGGGCAAAGGGAATGAGGGAAAGGTAATAGCCCAGGTAGCGCAGCACGGCCTGGCCCGGCGTCAGCGGGCCGCCGCTGTCGGCATCCACCACTATCGCGCCCAGCATCATCTTGCCCGGCGTGGCGCTTTTGTAGATCCAGAACAGGATCACCGCCACCGCCGGCAACACATAGTTGATCATGAAGTCGGCGATATGGTCGGTTTTGCTGTTGCCGAGGGCGATTTCGGTCCAGTTGTCGAAGCTGCTGGCGCCGCCGTCGGTCAGCAGCCACAGCAGCGGCGCGGATACCACGACCAGCAGCACGGTATCCACCAGGCAGGCGGCCACCCTGGCCCAGAAACCGACATATTCCAGCTCATCGTCGCTGTCTATCATCGCTTACCCTTCCAGATTGGCTTTGTGCTTGTCCGCGACGCGGGTGTAGTGCTCGGCCGAATATTTGAAATACGCCAGTTCTTTGTCGCTCAGCGGCCGGGCTTGCTTGACCGGATTGCCCAGATACAGGAAGCCGGATTCCAGCCGCTTGCCCGGCGGCACCAGGCTGCCGGCGCCGATCAACACCTTGTCCTCGATCACCACGCGGTCCAGCACGATGCTGCCGATGCCGATCAGCACCTCGTCGCCTATGGTGCAGCCATGCAGCGTCACGTGGTGGCCGATGGTGACGTGCTCGCCTATGATCAGCGGCGCGCCTTGCGGGTCGGCCTCGGTCTTGTGGCTGACGTGCAGCATGGCGAAATCCTGCACATTGCTGTTCTTGCCGATGCGGATATGGTTCACGTCGCCGCGGATCACCGCGCAAGGCCACACCGAGGCGCCGGCCGCGAGCTCGACTTCGCCTATCACCACGGCGGCGGGGTCGATGTAACAATCGTCGGCGATGACCGGGTGATGGCCGTCGTAGGGGCGGATATTGCTTTTCATCGTTTCGTCCTTATCTCAGGAATAATGCATTGTGCAGGCCGCGCGCGGCGGCATGCAAATTCCCTTATCATATCCGTTCCATGTAACAGGACGCTGAAGCCATGAGCCAGAATCCCCTTCTCGATTTATCCGGTCTGCCCCGTTTCGCCGAAATCCGCCCGGAACACATCAATCCGGCGCTGGATGCGCTGCTGGAAGAGGCGCGCGCCGCCGTGGCTCGGCTGACCGCGGAAACCGGCGAGCCGAGCTGGGACGATTTCGTCAGCCCCTTGACCGACGCCACCGAGCGGCTGTCGCGCGCCTGGGGCGTGGTGACGCACCTGAACGCGGTGGTGAATACGCCGGAATTGCGCGAGGCTTACAATTCCAATATCCCGCGGGTGTCAGAATTCTGGACCGAAATGGGGCAGAACCTGGCCTTGTTCGCCCGCTTCAAAGCGCTGGCGGCCAGCGCCGAGCATGCCGCCTACGGCGCGGCGCGCAAGAAGATCATCGAAAACGATCTGCGCGACTTCCGCCTGTCCGGCGCCGAGCTGGAAGCCGCGGCCAAGGAGCGTTTCGCCGCCATCCAGATGCGCCTGGCGGAGCTGTCGGCCAAGTTCGAGCAGAATGTGCTGGACGCCACCGACGCCTTCAGCCTGATCATCGAAGACCAGGCCGAGCTGGCCGGCGTGCCTGAGGACTCGCTGGCGCTGTTCGCCGCGGCGGCGGAAGGCGATGGCAAGGCCGGCTATAAGATCACGCTGCAATTCCCTTTCTATTTCCCGGTGTTGCAATACGCCGACAACCGCGCCCTGCGCGAGAAGCTGTACCAGGCCTATGTGCAGCGCGCGTCCGAGTTCGGCCCGGCCGAGCGCGACAACAGCCCCATCATCCGCGAAAAGCTGCAACTGGCGCGCGAAGAGTCGCAATTGCTGGGCTTCGCCAACTTCGCCGAGCTGTCGCTGTTCACCAAGATGGCGGAAAGCCCGGAGCAGGTCATCGCCTTCCTGCGCGATCTGGCCGCCAAGGCCAAACCGTTCGCGGCGAAGGATCGCCAGGAGCTGGAAGCCTTCGCCAAGGCAGAGCTGGGCATCGCCGAACTGCAGGCCTGGGACTTGGCCTACGCGGCGGAAAAGCTGCGCGTGGCGCGCTATGCCTTCTCCGAGCTGGAAGTGAAACAGTACTTCCAGGAGCCCAAGGTGGTGCAAGGTCTGTTCGGCGTGGTGAACAAGCTGTTCGGCGTGGAAGTGCGCGACAGCGCCGCGCCGGTGTGGCATCCGGATGTCCGTTACTATGAAATTCTGAAGGATGGCGAGCTGCTCGGCAGTTTCTACTTCGACCTGTACGCCCGCGACGGCAAGCGCTCCGGCGCCTGGATGGACGACGCGCGCGGCCGCCGCAAGAAGGGCGAAACCGTGCAAACGCCGGTGGCCTATCTCACCTGCAATTTCACCCGCGCGGTCGGCGACAAGCCGGCGTTGTTCACCCACGACGAAGTCATTACGCTGTTCCACGAGTTCGGCCATGGCCTGCACCATATGCTGACCCGCGTCGACGAACTGGGCGTGTCCGGCATCAACGGCGTGGAATGGGATGCGGTGGAGCTGCCCAGCCAGTTCCTGGAAAACTTCGCCTGGGAATGGGATGTGCTGCAAGGCATGACCGCCCATGTGGACAGCGGCGAGGTTTTGCCGCGCGCGCTGTACGACAAGATGGAGGCGGCCAAGAACTTCCAGAGCGGCATGGGCACGGTGCGCCAGCTGGAGTTCGCGCTGTTCGACCTGCTGGCTTACAGCCAGCTCGATCCGGCATCCGGCGACTGGCAAGCCTTGCTGGATGAGGTGCGCCGCGAGGTGGCGGTGAACTTCCCGCCGGCCTACAACCGCTTCCCCAATGGCTTCAGCCACATCTTCGCCGGCGGCTACGCGGCAGGCTATTACAGCTACAAGTGGGCCGAGGTGCTGTCGGCCGACGCCTACGCCGCTTTCGAAGAAGTGGGCGGCGCGAATCCGGACACCGGCAAGCGCTTCTGGAACGAGATTCTGGCGGTTGGCGGCAGCCGTCCGGCGCTGGAGTCGTTCCGCGCCTTCCGCGGCCGCGATCCGCAAATCGACGCGCTGCTGCGCCACTCCGGCATGGTGGAAACCGCCGCGTAAAAAAATGTGAAACTTTCCGGAACTCCGCTGTAAGCGTTTCGCTCTAATCATTTGCTCAGGGTTTTCCGGAGCAGCAAGCGAGCCAGACGCGTATCAGGGGTAGTGATATTGTGTCTATTGACGCCTCCGCCAATCGCGGGGGCGCTTTTTTTTGGCCGACGCGCGGCGGCGCGTGAAAAAGCGCTCAACAGTCCGGCCGCCGGCTGGTATGGTGTCGGGCTTATCGTATTCTTTGCTCAGGAGCCCCTTCGATGCGTTTTGCCACCTGGAACGTCAATTCCCTGAAAGTCCGCTTGCCGCAAGTCTTGCAATGGCTGGCCGAGACCGGCGTCGAAGTGTTGTGCCTGCAAGAACTGAAGATGGACCAGGACGCTTTCCCGCTGGCGGACATAGAGGCCGCAGGCTACCGCGCGGTCTGGTTCGGGCAGAAAACCTATAACGGCGTGGCCATCCTGGCCAAGGCGCCGCTGGAGATCGAGGACGTGGTGTCCGGCATTCCCGGCTACGGCGACGAGCAACGCCGCGTCATCACCGCCACCATCGCCGGCGTGCGCGCCATCTGCGCTTATTTCGTCAACGGCGAGGCGGTGGATTCGGCCAAATACCCGTATAAGCTGGAGTGGCTGTCCAAGCTGGAGGGCCATGTCGCCGCCGAGCTGGCCGCGCATCCCAACCTGCTTTTGCTGGGCGACTACAATATCGCGCCGGAAGACCGCGATGTGTACGACCCGGAGGGCTGGCATGAACAGGTGCTGTGCAGCACGCCGGAGCGCGACGCCTTCCGCCGCCTGATCGGCCTGGGCCTGTCAGACAGTTTCCGCCTGTTCAATCAGGAAGAAAAACAGTACAGCTGGTGGGATTACCGCCAGATGATGTTCCGCCGCAACAAGGGCGTGCGCATCGACCATATCCTGGTCAGCGACGCGCTCAAGCCGCGCGCGCAGTCCTGCGAGATCGACAAGGCCCCGCGCAAGTGGGAGCGCCCCTCCGATCACACGCCGGTAGTGCTGACGCTGGCGGACTAAGCGTCCCGGTTCGTCCCCTGCAAGGCCTGGCGCATGCGCCGGGCCTTTGTTTTGCGCGCTGCCGCGTGATGGAAATTCTATGGCTATATGGCCTATAGATAGCAATAGGCATACAGCAATCCATAACATGCAATTGCGGCTAGCGGGGGGGGAACGGATGGATCCGAGCAGTCTTGCGGACGCGAGGGAATGCCTGCAGCGGTTCGCCATTCAGGACGACGATCTGCAACGGGTGCAGGCCATGGGAGAGGCGGTCTTGCCGCATTTGGGCGAGGCCATGCTGCATTTCTACGAATGGCTGCCCAGCCTGCCCGAATATGAAGCCTTATTCTCCCGTCCCTCTACCCTGCGTAACGCCCAAGTCGCGCAAGAGGCCTACTGGCGCAGCTTTTTCCGCGGCGTGATAGACGAAGCCTATCTGGCGGAGCGGGTGTGCGCGGGCGAAACCCATGCCCGGATCGGCCTGCCGCTCAGCACCTATTTTGCCGGCGTCAATTACGCTTTCCATCTGTTCAGCGGCTATTTGACAAGCGGCGATCGCGACACGGTGTCGCAGCTGTCGCAATCGGCCAGCAAGCTGCTGCACCTGGACACCGCGCTGGTGGTGGAGACTTACAGCCGCCTGCTGCAAGAGCGGGTCATGGAGCAAGGCCGGGCGATGATGGAGATGTCGACGCCGGTCACCATGATCTGGCAAGACATCCTGCTGCTGCCGATTGTCGGCATCATCGATTCCCAGCGTTCGCAGAGCATCATGGAGGGGATTCTGAACAAGATCTCCTCGACGCGCTCGCGGGTGTTCATCATGGACATCTCCGGCGTGGCGGTGGTGGATTCCGCGGTGGCCAACCATCTGGTCAAGATCACCAAGGCCACTCAGTTGATGGGCTGCGAGAGCCTGGTGTCCGGCTTGTCGCCGGCCATTGCCCAGACCATCGTCCACCTGGGCATCGATACCGAACAGATTTCCACTTTCTCCACCTTGCGGGACGCGCTGGAGGCGGCGTTTCGCATCTGCGGGCTGGCGATCCGCCAACTGAGCTAGGAGCGCCGACATGTCAGACGAAGCATCCGAAGCCAGGATCACGCTGTCGCAAATCGGCGATGCCATGCTGGCTTGCGTGCAGGCCGAATTGCGGCCTTCGGTGGTGAGGCAGATGCAGAGCCGATTGCTAGAGCGCATCAGCGGCCGAGCGGTGCGCAAGGTGATGCTGGACCTGTCCGAAGTGCGGTTCATGGATCTGGAGTCCTACCAGGCCTTGATCGACATGAAGCGAACCATTTCGCTGATGGGGGCCGCCACCGTGCTGGTGGGCTTGCGCCCAGGCGTGATCCAGGGCCTGTCCCAAGTCGGCGCCGACCTGGGCGCCTTCCGCGGGGCCATCTCGCTGGAGCAGGCGCTGGCTTTGAAGCTATGAGCGCGCGGCCGCTGGAGCTGGTGCCATTGACGGCCGCGCAGCGAATGGGCATGGGCGGATCGCTGGCCATACGTAGCGAAACCGATGTCCGGATGATGGTGTTCCAGGTTCAAGCCTATGCCGCCAGCTTGGGTTTCACCGCGGTCGGCGCCACCCAGCTGGCCACCGGCGCCTCGGAGCTGGCGATGAATATCCTCAAGTACGCCGGAGAGGGAGAAGTGCGCTGGCACACGGTGCAGCAGGGGCTGCGGCAAGGGATGGAGTTGCAGGCTCGGGATAAAGGCCCGGGCATTCCCGATCTTGCCAAGGCGCTGGAAGAGCATTACAGCAGCAAGGGGACCCTGGGGCTGGGCTTGCCCGGCACCCGTCGGCTGATGGACGAGTTTTGGATAGACAGCGAGCCACGCAAGGGCACTCGGGTATGCGTCCGAAAATGGAAGTGATGACAGACCATGCCTGGCCGCCGGCGCTGAGCGAAGTGTCGGTGGGCGGCCGGCCATTTTTCGGCGAGACCGTCAGCGGCGACGGGCTGGTGGTGCGAAGCGAGGCCGATGGCGCGCTGCTGGCCATCCTGGATGTGCTGGGGCACGGCGCGGAGGCGCACGGCCTGGCGCGGCAGATGGAGCGCTGGCTGGAACAGGCGGAGCGGAAGCCGGTCAGCGAGCTGCTGCGGGAAATGCACCGGTCCTTTGAGGGTACTCGCGGCGCGGCGGTTTGCCTGGTCCGGGTGGCGGCGGACGGCATGCTGACATGCGCCAATATCGGCAATGCCTTGCTGCGCGTGCTGCAGCCTGAGCTGGTGTTGCTGCCCGGGCAGCCGGGCACGATAGGCCAGGCGGTGCCTGTGATTGTGGAGCGCCAGCTGCGCTTGAGGGCCGGCGCCTTGTTGCTGTTGACCACCGATGGCGTGCAGGAGCACTTGCCTGTCGAGCTATTGGAAAGTTGGCTGAAACTGCCGGCCAGCCGGGTCAGCAATCTGCTGATGAATGATCACGCCAAGTGGCATGACGACGCCACCTGCGTTGTTGCGAGATGGGATCCATGAGCGAACAGGTCAACCTGTCTTTGGTGGGAGAGGCGAGTCTCTATCGCGCCAGGCACAAGATTTTGCGTTTGATGGAGCTGTCCTGGCTGGGCGGCGGCGCGCTGGAGCGGCATGCCGTGACCTTGTTCAGCCTGCTGCGGCATTTGCAGGAGCTCGGCTATGAGTCCATCGAGCTTGAAGTGGATTGGGACACCTTGTTCATCGGCGTGGAGGATGCCCGCCGCGTCGACATCCGGCTGGCCGATCCGCAATGGCGGCTGGAGAGGCGCGAGGGCCGCAATTGCGTGGTGATAGACGCGCCCGGCATGGGGGAGTCCGACCCGGAGCTGATCCGCAGCATCCTGGATGAGAAAAGCCGCGAAGAACTGCTGAGCGAGCTGGTGGCCAGCAATAAGGCTTTGTCGCGATATCAGGCGGGGCTGGAGGAGGAAATCGTCCGCCGCACCGACGCGCTCAGGCAAAGCGAAAAACTCTCGCAGTCCATCATCGCCGGCGCGCCGGTCGGCGTGGTGGTGATGGATGGCCGGGGCGAAATCAAGGACATCAATCGCACCGCTTTGAGCATCTTCGGCGTCGAGGCCGCGGTCGCCTTGTCCGGCCGCCTCGGCGAGCTGCTTAAACTGGAGGGCGAGGGTCCGCTGCCAGGCATCCTGGCGCAGGATTTGGCCTCCGCCAGTTTGAGCGGACTGAACGGAGAGTTCTGGGAGCTGTTGCTGCGCCGCCAGGATGGGTCCTCGACGCAGGTGGAAGCCGGCTTGACGGTAGTGGACATGGCCGGCGCGCGCACCGGCACCTTGTTCATCCGCGATATCTCCAGCCGCAAGCAGGCCGAGGCGCGCTTGACGCAGGCGATGGAGGACGCCGAAAGCGCGACCCGCGCCAAAAGCGATTTCCTGGCGAATATGAGCCACGAAATCCGCACCCCGATGAATGCCATCATCGGCATGGCCCACTTGGCGCAAAGCACCGACCTCGACCCCAAGCAGCGCGACTATGTGCAGAAGATCCACAGCTCCGGCAAGCATCTGCTGGGCATCATCAACGACATCCTGGATTTTTCCAAGATAGAGGCCGGCAAGCTGGATCTGGAAAACATCGAGTTCGATCTGGAGCGGGTGCTGGACAATCTGGCGACGCTGCTGGGCGAGAAGACCGAAGCCAAGGGGCTGGAGTTGATCTTCGATGTCGATCCGCATCTGAATCTGTCCCTGATCGGCGACCCCTTGCGCCTGGGGCAGATCCTGATCAACTACGCCAACAACGCGGTGAAGTTCACCGACAAGGGCGAAGTGACGGTGCGGGTGCGCTGCCGCGAGGATAACGCCCAAGACATGCTGTTGTATTTTGAAGTGGTCGATACCGGCATAGGCATGACGCCAGGGCAGAAGGCCAAGCTGTTCCAGTCTTTTCAGCAGGCCGATACCTCCACTTCGCGCAAGTACGGCGGCACCGGCCTGGGGCTGGCCATTTCCAAGAAACTGGCCGGCTTGATGCAGGGCGAGGTCGGCGTTGAGAGCGAGGTCGGCAAAGGCAGCACCTTCTGGTTCACCGCGCGGCTGGGCAAGGGCATGAAGCATCCTGAACGGCTGCCCAGCGTGGATTTGCGGAATCGCCGGGTGCTGGTGGTGGACGACAGCAAGACCGCCCGCACCATCCTGGCCGAGCAGTTGCGCAGCATGACATTCCGGGTCGATGAGGCCGGAGATGGCTTGAAAGCCCTGGAAATGGTGGAGGAGGCCGAGCGGGAGGATGCGTCATACGAAGTGGTGTTCTTCGACTGGCGGATGCCGCGGATAGACGGCATCGAGGTGGCGAGGCGGCTGATGCTGCGCGACGAGAAAGTCCGCCCCCACCGCGTGATGGTGACCGGTTATGGGCGCGAGGAGGTTTTCCGCGAGGCGGAAAGCGTGGGCATCGAAATGACCTTGGTCAAGCCGGTTTGCTCGTCGGTGCTATTCGACGCGACGATACGCCTGTTCGGCAGCGAGAGGCTGGCGGGCGAAGCGCCGGACAATCGGCCGGATGACGCATTGCCAGGGCTGGAGCCGCTCAAGGGCATGAAGATTTTGCTGGTCGAAGACAACGAGCTGAACCAGCAAGTGGCGACCGAACTGTTGCAATCCGCGGAAATTCAGGTGCTTATCGCCAATAATGGTGAAGAAGCGCTGAGTTTGGCGCAGCGGCAGCCCTTCGATTTGGTGCTGATGGATATGCAGATGCCGGTGATGGACGGTTTGGAGGCGACGCGCCGTTTGCGTCAGCTGGAGGCGTTCCAGGACATGCCCATCCTGGCGATGACCGCCAATGCGATGACGGGCGACCGCGAGCGCTGCGTCGATGCCGGAATGAACGATCACATCGCCAAGCCTATCGATCCCGTTCAGCTGTTCGCCACCTTGAGGCAGTGGGATCCGCGCCGGCAAGGCAAGCCGGAAGGCAAGGGAAAGGCCAAGTCCAGATCCAAGCAGGGCCCCGCCGCGCCGCCCGCCGGGCCGGATCAAGCGGGCGCGCTGGCGGACAATGACCCCCTGAGCAGCATTCCAGGCCTGGATGTCGCCAACGCCTTGCGCCGGGTGCTGGGGAAGCGGGCCTCGTACGAAAATCTGCTGCGCCGCTTCGTCTCGGGGCAGGCGGGCGCCCTGGATGACGTCAGGCGGGAGATGGGGCGCGATGACCGTGTGGCGGCCACGCGCGCCGCGCATACGCTCAAAGGCGTGGCGGGCACGATAGGCGCCAACGAACTGCAGGAAATGGCGGCCAAGCTGGAGAAGACGCTGAACGCGGGGTCTGAGCTGGCCGACTTGGAGGCGGGGCTGGCGGAGACGCAGCGAGAGCTGGACAGGTTGATTGAATCTCTGAAGCAGGCTTTGCCTTCGGAGCCGGACGCCAAACCGTCCCAGCCGGTTGATTGGCAGGCCTTGCAGCCTTTGTTCGATCAGTTGGAGCAATTGTTGAAGGATGACGATGCCGACGCGGTGGAGGTGTTCAGCGCGTCGGCAGGCATCTTGCGAACGGCGCTGGGGCCGGCGGCGGCGGGAATCGAGCAGGCCTTGCTGCAGTATCGGTTTGACGAGGCGCTGACCTCTCTGCGCGAAGCGCGGGCAGGCCCTGCGGCGAAATAGCGGGAGCAAGCATGGAGCATGCAGCCGACAACCGTCCCACCATCCTGGTGGTGGACGACACGCCGGACAACCTGTCCCTGATGAGCGGCTTGTTGCGGGAGTCGTATCGCGTCAAGGTCGCGCCCAATGGTCCGCGGGCCTTGCAGATAGTGGAAAGCAGTCCGCCTGACCTGATCTTGCTGGATGTGATGATGCCGGACATGGACGGCTACGAGGTGATGCGGCGCTTGCGCGCGACTCGGCCCGATTTCGACATCCCGGTGCTGTTCCTGACCGCCAAGCATGAGGTGGAGGATGAGACCACGGGTTTGGATCTGGGCGCCATGGACTATATCCATAAGCCCATCAGCCCGCCCATCGTGCTGGCGCGGGTGCGCAACCAGCTGGATGTCAAAGCCGCCCGCGATTTCCTGAAAAACCAGAACGATTATCTGGAGCGGGAAGTGCAGCGGCGCACCCGCGAAACCGAAATGGTGCAGAACGTGGCGATCTGGGCGCTGGCCTCGCTGGCGGAGACGCGCGACAACGAAACCGGCAAACACTTGAAGCGCACCCAGTTTTACGTCCAGGCGCTGGCGGAGCATCTGCGCGCGCATCCGCGCTTCGACCAGTGTCTGAGTGATCGCAACATCGATATGATCTGCAAGTCGGCGCCGCTTCACGATATCGGCAAAGTGGGCATTCCCGACCATATCTTGCTCAAGGCTGGCAAGCTGACGGACGACGAGTTCGCCATCATGAAGCAGCACGCGGTATTAGGCCGGGACGCCATTGTGGCGGCGGAATGCCAGCTGGGCCTGGAGGTGGAGTTTCTGCATTTCACCAAGGAAATCGCTTGCTCGCATCACGAGAAATGGGATGGCAGCGGCTACCCGTTCGGCTTGAAGGGCGATGAGATTCCCGTGGCGGGACGGCTGATGGCCTTGGCCGATGTTTACGACGCCTTGATCAACAAGCGGGTGTACAAGCCGCCGATGACCCACGAACAAGCCCGGGACATCATCTTGGCGGGCAGCGGCAGGCATTTCGATCCCGATGTCGTCGATGCTTTTATCGCGGTGCAGCAGTCTTTTCGGGAAATCGCCATCGCTTACGCCGACGCCGAAGTCGAGCATATGGGCGGTTAGTCCCGGCCGCGCCTCCATCCCGGGGCGCCCGCGCCCCGGCGTAAGCATTGCCGAGCATGGTTTATCGCCTATTCGGCCGTCGGTCCATCATCGTTTGGCCTGGCTCAAGCCGGGAGAAGGCGGCTCTTGCTAAGCTGTTTCCACACACATGACTTCCGGTAGCGACCATGACCACATTGAAAACGACTACGATCCAGCCGGACCCTTATTACCGCGACGTGCCCCAGTATATGACCGAAGTGTACGACTGGGCTTATGTCAATCCGCGCAAGGCCCGGTTGCTGGACCACAAGCTGGTGGTGCGCACGCTCTTGTTCGGCAACGACCAGCGGCTGATGCGAGCGTATCTGGATGAAATCCGCGAGGGCGAGAAGGTCTGGCAGCTAGCCCATGTCTACGGCGACCTGGTGCAGCGCGCCGCGCAGCGGACGGGCGCGAAAGGCCAGTTCACCTTGACCGACGTGACCCCCATCCAGGTCGAGCTGGCCGAAGGCAAGCTGGCGTCGTTGCCGCAGGCGCGCGTGGTGCGCGCCAACGCGGCGACTTATCAGGCCGAAGAGAAGCAGGATTTGGTGTGCAGCTTCTTTTTGCTGCACGAGGTGCCGGAGGAGATGAAGCACGCCATCGTCGACAATATGCTGGCCCAGGTGGCGCCGGGAGGGCGCGCGATGTTTGTCGACTACCACGGCCCGCGTCCGTGGCAGCCGATAGGCTGGCTGCTCAAATGGGTGAACCGCGCGCTGGAGCCGTTCGCGGAAGCCTTGTGGCGCAAGGAGATATCCGCTTACGCCACGGAGGCGGCTCAGTTTGAGTGGAGCAAGCGCACCGTGTTCGGCGGCGTATACCAGATCGTCAGGGCAAAGCGGCGCGACTGAGTTGTACGTCGCGTTACACGGCCTTACAAGGCGCTAACAGACGGCAAGAAGGGGCAGGACTAGGATACGTCTCAAGGAAACACCAAACACGGTGCCTGGCGGAGAGATTCCCTCCGCAACCGAATCTGGAGACGAATCATGAAAAAGCTGAGCCTTCTTGCCCTGTCCGTTGTATTTGGTCTGAGTTCCGCCGCCGGCTTCGCCGCTGAAGCCGCCACCCCGGCTTCCGCTCCGGCCGCCAAGGTTGCCCCGGCCGCCAAAAAAGCCGAGAAAAAAGCCCCGGCCAAGATCCATCATGCCAAAAAGGCTGAAAAAGTAACCGCCTCCGCCGCGCAAAAGACTCAAGCCGCAAAGGCCGACGCTTCCGCTCCGGCCAAGAAAGTCGGCGTGAAGAAGCATGCCGCCAAGAAGGCCGCAGCTTCCAAGGCTCAAGCCGCCAAGGCTGACGCTTCCGCTCCGGTAGCCAAGAAGGCTCACAAGCACGTTGCCAAGAAGCACGCCGCCAAGAAAGCCGAAGCCTCCAAGGCTCAAGCCGCCAAGGCCGACGCTTCCGCCCCGGTAGCCAAGAAGGCTCACAAGCACCACGCCAAGAAGCACGCCGCCAAGAAGGCTGAGGCTTCCAAGGCTCAAGCCGCCAAGGCCGACGCTTCCGCTCCGGTAGCCAAGAAGGCTCATAAGCACGCCGCCAAGAAGGCTGTTGCCTCCAAGGCTCAAGCCGCCAAGGCCGACGCATCCGCCCCGGTAGCCAAGAAGGCCCACAAGCACCACGCCAAGAAGCACGCGGCCAAGAAGGCTGAAGCTTCCAAGGCTCAAGCCGCCAAGGCCGACGCTTCCGCCCCGGTAGCCAAGAAGGCTCACAAGCACCACGCCAAGAAGCACGCCGCCAAGAAGGCTGAAGCTTCCAAGGCCCAAGCTGCCAAGGCTGACGCTTCCGCTCCGGTAGCCAAGAAGGCTCACAAGCACGCCGCCAAGAAGGCTGTTGCCTCCAAGGCCCAAGCTGCCAAGGCCGACGCTTCCGCTCCGGTAGCCAAGAAGGCTCACAAGCACCACGCCAAGAAGGCTCACAAGGCTGCCGCTTCGGCCGCCAAGTAATCAAACCAGATCGCAATCTGGCTCGCACAAAAAATGAGGGAGGCTTCGGCCTCCCTTTTGTTTATCCATCGCTGATGGCCCGGGTAAACCGGCCCGGCGACAGGCGCGATAAAAAAGCCCCGCAGGCATCGGCCGCGGGGCTTTTCTCATTCCGCAGGAGCGGAAGCGAGGCGCTTATTTTTCGACGAAGGCGCGTTCGATCGCGTAGTCGGCCGGCTCGCCCATGCGCGGCGATTCCTTGAAGCCCATGCCGTTCAGGATTTCGCACAGGTCATGCAGCATGCTCGGGCTGCCGCAGATCAGCACGCGGTCGTGTTCCGGATTCAGCTGCGGCAGGCCGATGTCGGCGCACAGCTTGCCGTTGGTGATCAGGTCGGTCAGACGGCCTTGATTGCGGAACGGCTCGCGGGTAACGGTCGGGTAGTAGATCAGCTTTTCCTTCACCACGTCGCCGAAGAATTCGTTTTCCGGCAGTTCCTTGGTGATGTAGTCGTGGTAGCCCAGCTCGCTGACCCAACGCACGCCGTGGGTCAGAATGACCTTGTCGTAGCGCTCGTACACCTCCGGGTCCTTGATGATGGACATGAAGGGGGCGAGGCCGGTGCCGGTGGACAGCAGATACAGATTCTTGCCCGGCAGCAGGTTGTCCTGCACCAGGGTGCCGGTCGGCTTCTTGCTGATCAGTACGGTATCGCCGACTTGCAAGTGTTGCAGCTTGGAGGTCAGCGGGCCATCCTGCACCTTGATGCTGTAGAACTCCAGGTGCTCTTCGTAATTGGAGCTGACAATGGAGTAGGCGCGCATCAGCGGCTTGCCGTTCACTTCCAGGCCTATCATCACGAATTGGCCGTTGATGAAGCGCAGACCGGCGTCGCGGGTGCAGGTGAAGCTGAACAGCGTGTCGTTCCAGTGATGGACGGACAGGACTTTTTCAGCGGTCAGATTGGGAGAAGACATATCTCGTGCGGCTCACTCAATTAAAGATCGGAAAAATGTTGCAATGCGATAACTTTAGCCCGTTTGCCAGCCCCCTGCTTGATCGCGCGGCGCCGGGCATTATGCGGCGGCGCGGCATTCAGCCGCGTCGGCGTTGTGCTTGGGATAACGCCGGGCCGAGTGGGCGGGGCGCATCGTGAGTGATCGCCAAGTGGATGATTCCGTCTGGCGAAAGCGTTTATTATCGCATGGTAACCGACAGTGTTGGATGGCAGGAAGATTGTTTTCTGATTTTTTTAGCACTGACTGTTATTAACGATACGCGATATCGTTCTGATTAGCCATAATGAAAGAGGGCACCCCGGTGGTGGGATGCCCTCTGGATAACTGCCTGAATCATGCTGACTATCCGGATAGGCGCGCTATCTATGCGTGGATCCGAATCTGACTGCTCATTACCAACTCAATACTGGCACAGTCGATTCGACTGGCCGCGTCGAAGCTCGGGAAACATTGGCCGGTACCGCTATCTTTAAATTCCGGCGCTTAGTCTTTCGCCCTTTAAGGGCCGAATGTGGGGACAGTCTATTCCCTGTTCGCGCACTTCAACTTCGCAGGTCATGAAAACAACTAGTCATGTCTGGCTGGCCGGCTGTCGCTTGGCTGTGCCTTGCATCCGTCCTGGATGCTGTCTCGGGCATTGAGGGCTCCCTACGGAACCGACCGCTGCGCGTGGTCTTGGCGCGGTCACAATGCCATTTCAAACATCGGGCTGCCGGCTAGAGAGGCTTGACGCATTCCGCATCCTCCCTGTTGCTTCAACATTTGCAATATAGAGCCTGCCGCTGATAAAGCAAGAAAGAGTTAATCTAATTGACCCGCTATCGCCGCAGCCATGGGCGGGTTGGGCCGCAAATGGGATTCAAATTGGCGGCTGGCGGTTTGCCAGGAATAGGTTTCCGCGACTTTGCGCACATGATCGCGGTCGATATCCAAGGCCTTGAGGCAAGCGGCTTTCAAATCCCAGTCCAGCGCGCCGGCGCCGGTGCCGCCGACCACGTCCAGCGGACCCGCCACCGGGAAGGCGGCCACCGGCGTGCCGCAGGCCATCGCTTCCAGCAGCACCAGGCCGAAGGTGTCGGTCAGGCTGGGAAAGACGAATACATCGGCGGCGCGATAGAAACGGGCCAGCTCATTCTGCGGAAACACGCCGGCGAAATACACTTCGGGATATTGCTGTTTCAGCTTGGGCAGCAGCGGGCCATCGCCGACGACCCATTTGCTGCCGGGCAAGTCCAGCTGCAAAAACGCCTCGATGTTCTTTTCCACCGCCACCCGGCCGATATAGACGAAGCGGGGCGGATCCGACTCGTCCAGCCTTTGCCTTTCGCCGGGCGTGAACATGGCGGTATCGACGCCGCGGCTCCACAGCTGGATATTGTTGAAGCCGCGGTTTTCCAGATCGCGGGCGATGGAGCGGGTGGGCACCATCACCGCGCGCGAAGCGTTGTGAAAACGCCGCATCCAGGCATAGCTGACCTTGAGCGGCAGCCGGCAGCGGGCATGGATGTATTCCGGGAAGCGGGTGTGATAAGCGGTGGTGAAGCTCAAGCCATGGCGCAGGCAATAGCGCCGCGCGGCCAAGCCCAGCGGCCCTTCTGTGGCGATGTGCACCGCGTCCGGCGCGAAGCCGGCGATACGCTGCGCCACCTGGCGGTAGGGAAACAGCGACAGCCGGATGTCCGGATAGGTGGGGCAGGGCAGGGTCCGGAATTCCAACGGCGTGATCATATTGACCTGATGGCCGAAACCATCCAGCTCGCGCATGGTTTCCGTCAGCGAGCGAACCACGCCGTTGACTTGCGGTTTCCAGGCGTCGGTGACGATCATGATGCGCATGTGGACTCCTCGGAGCTCGTGGAAGAGGGGATCGAAGCCGGATCGGCGGCCTGCGCGGCGGCCAGCGCCGTCCAGTGCAGCACCTGCAGCCGGCCATCGGGGTGCTCCACCAGCGCGGACAGGCTTTCCACCCAGTCGCCGCTGTTGCCGTAGAGGATGCCGTCTATCATCCGCACTTCCGGCTTGTGGATGTGGCCGCAGATCACGCCGTCGAAACCGCGCCGCCGCGCTTCGCCGGCCAGAATGGTTTCGAACTGGGTGATGAAGTTCACCGCGTTCTTGACCTTGTGTTTCAGATACTGCGACAGCGACCAATAAGGCAGGCCCATGCGGTGGCGCAGCCAGTTGAAGCCGCGGTTCAGTTGCAGAATCAGCGTGTACAGATTGTCGCCGACATAGGCCAGCCACTTGGCGTACTGGATCACGCCGTCGAACTCGTCGCCGTGCAGCACCAAGAGACGCTTGCCGTCGGCGGTGAGATGCTCGGCCTCCTGGCGGATGGCGATGCCGCCGAAATCCAGCCCGCAATATTGCCGTGCCGCCTCGTCGTGGTTGCCGGGGATGTAGATCACCTGGCAGCCCTTGCGCGCCTTGCGCAGCAGCTTTTGCACCACATCGTTGTGGCTTTGCTTCCAGTACCAGGATTTTCGCAGTTGCCAGCCGTCGACGATGTCGCCGACCAGGTAGAGATAGTCGGACTCATGCTCGCGCAGGAAGTCCAGCAGATGATCGGCGCGGCAACCGGCCGTGCCCAGGTGCACATCGGAAATCCAGATGCTGCGCAGTTTGCGGCTGGCTTCGGGCTCGGGAGCGGAGTCGGCGTGCATGGCGTCATCAGGGAGAGGTCGATGAGGGCATGCTGCAACGCGCAAGTGACAGGCGGATGAGGTTTTGTTGACAGGGGGATGAAGGCGGCTGCGACAATCGGCCGCATCCCGCCGCAAGGAAAAGCGGATTATGCTTCAGCTGTCCGGTCGTAACGGCATCGGGCAGACAAAGGTTGCATGCCCGCCCAGACCTGGCGGGCATTTTTTTATCTGCAGGCCTTAGCGCTTGCTGTAGTTCTCAGCCAGCATTTCGTGGATTTCGCAACTGACGGCGGCGATTTCCGGGTGAAGCGCCTGCGTCGCAGCCACCAGGCGCTTGGCCAGCTGGCTCCTCTGCTCGGCGTTGCGGCCGGCCATGATATGGCAGGCGATGTGGATGAAAGAGGCGGCTTGGCCGCCCACCAGATAGTGCCGCAGCGGAACCAGGCGGCATTTGATGTCGCCGGCCTGGAACAGCCCGCTGTCAAAAGCGGCTTGATGCACGGTTTGCAGCAGGCGCGGCGCGGCGGCTTGCTGAGCCAGGTCTTCGGAACATTCGATGATGCAATGCGGCATGAGCTTTCTCAGAATCTAAATGGGGTTTCAGGCGGGCGTGCCGCCAAAACGCATGCGCCAGAACAGCGCGTTGCACACCCCGCCGGCCATCGCGCCCAGGTAGATCGTCATCCAGTCGTTGTACAGCAGCGGCTCCGCCACGCGGGCGTAAAGCAGGGTGATGGTGCTGCCGCTGATCGCGCCGGGCGCGAAAGCCACGACCAGCAACAGCCACGCCGGCCATTGCGCTTGCCAGCGCTGGATATTGCCGGCCAGGCTGATGCGCAGCAGGCTGAGCAAAAGCCCGACGATCAAGGCCGGCACCGCGCCCAGCAGGTAGGCCATCATCGGCACCACGCCGCTGGCCAGCAGCCCGACCAAGGGGCCGAGCAGGATGAACAGGATCAGCCCGCAGGCCAGAATTTTGAAATAGGGTGTTTTCATGCGGTGGTCGGGCGACGAAAGTCCCCCAGCGTATCAGACTGGCCGCTTGCCGACGAGTGCCGTTGTCATGGTTTGGCGGCGAATGGGTCGGACAGCGCCGGGTCATGCGTCAGCGTGTCGTCGCTCAGCGTTTTCAAAAACGCCGCCAGATCCGCTTGCTCCTGCCGGCTGAGGCGTATCCGGTCCAAGCTTGCGTCTTTCCAGGGATTGGATTTGCCGGCGCCGCGGCCATGCTCGGCATGAACCCGTATCGCCTCCTCCAGCGTCTCCACGCTGCCGTCGTGCATATACGGTCCGGTCAGGGCCACATTGCGCAGGCTGGGGCTGCGGAAGCGGCCCATGTCGGCCTGCGCGCCGCTTAGCTCCAACATGCCGCGGTTGGGGAAGGGATAGCCGCCTTTGCCGTCCAGATTGTAGAGGCCGATATTGTGGAAGGGCAGGCCGCCGCTTTCCCCCGCCATCTGATCGTCGAAGTTGGCGCTGCCGTGGCAGCGGAAACACTGTCCTTGCTCGGAGCGGAACAGCTTGAGGCCGCGCAGCTCCGCCGCGGACAGCTGGGCCTTGCCGGCTTGATAGCGGTCATAGCGCGAGTCGAACGACACGATGCCGCGCTCGAAAGTGGCGATGGCCTTGACGATGTTGGCCATGTTCAAGGGCCCGCTTTCCGCCGGAAAAGCTTGGGCAAAGCCGCGAACATAGACGGGATCGGCCTGGAGCCGCGCCAGCACCTTGGGCTGGGTCAGATCGTTGATGCCCATTTCCACCGGATCGGTGCGAAACAGCGGCCCGTCCATCTGCCGCTCCAGCGTCGTCAGCGTGTTGTTGGCCCAGGTATAGCTTTGATGCCAGGCGGCATTGGCCAAAGGCTGGGCGTTGCGCAAGGTGCGCTCCCCGGCGCTGCCCAAGGACAAGGGCACGCTGTCGCTGAAGGCCTTGGCTTGCGGATGGCAGCTGGCGCAACTGATGCTGCCGTTGCCGGACAGGCGCTTGTCGTAGAACAGCCGCCGGCCCAGTTCGAACTTGGCTTGGGTCATAGGATTGTCAGCCGGCACCGGCGGCGGCCTCACGCCGGGCGGTAGCCTCCATCGCCAGTCGCCGCGCGCGGCTGGCTGGGCTGGGGAGTCCGGCTGACAGGCGGTCAGGCCGATCAGCCCCATGGCCGCGACGGCCAGCGCGCGCGCGAGGTTCATGACGCGATTTTCTCCAGGCGGAACACGCGGGCGTTGCGGCCATCGTTCAAGGGCTGGCCGCCATCATTGGCGCCGGGCTGGCTTTCGTTCAGGCGCAGGCCGAGCCGGTCGAAGATGGGCTGGCATTCGGCGTCGGTGACATTGGACTTGCAGCCGAAATCGGCGCTGTCGTCGCGGGTGATGTCATTGCCGCTGAACAAGGACTGGATATCCAGCACCACGCGGTCGGACTGCGGGTTGAAGCGGTCGAACAACACTTTGAAGCGGTTGGGCTTGCCGCAGCGGTAGCCGCCGACGATGTCGCGGTCCGGCTTGCAATCAGTGGAGCCCAGATGGAAGGCCCATTTCGGATCGCTCTTGCCATCCTGGCGTTTGACGCCGCCATCCGGCGCAAGGTCCACCCGCATGAAGCGGTGGCCGGATTGCCATTCCCACATCAGCCAATAGACGCCGAGTATCGGGTGCGGCGGGCTGTGCGCCGGTTGATGATTGAGGCCGATTTCCTTGCCCTGCGCGTTCTTGGCCGAGATCGGCACGCCTACCTTGAAGCTGAGGCCGGTATAACGGCCGGCCGGTGCGCTGCCGACTACGTCGCTATTGCTGCCATCCAGCGGCTGGTTGTCGTCTACATTGGGCTGTTTGCAGCTGCCGCCGGCAAAGTCCAGCAGGGCCAGGTTCAGAAATTGCCACTGGTTTTTCTGATCAAGCTGAAGCGGCACCTCTTGGCCCTGATCATTGATCAGCGCTACATCGTGCACATAGATCATGCCTTCGGTCAGCTGCGCGTTGGCAAGGCTGGTTCCGATGCTGGTGAGCTTGCTGCCGCAGGCGACCGGCTGGTTGCCGGATTTCAGCGCGAAATGCACGGTGGTGGCGCCGCCTGGGTAGGCGGGTTGCTGCGCCGCAGGGCTGCTGGCCGGCTGGCTCGGCGCGGCGGGCTGGCTCGGCGCGGCGGGCTGTTGGGTTTGCGCATTCTGATTCGGGGTCGGGTCTTCGCTGCTTTTCACGCCGCCACCCAAACAGCCGGCCAGGCTGAGGCATAGCGCGGGCGCGAGCATCCAATAGGGTTTCATCACGGTTCTCCATTTGTTGTTATGAAATTGATCTTGTGTAGGGCGGATGCCCCGCAAGCGGGGCGATCCGCCTTTTGGCTCCGATCACGGTGGCCTCGGCTGTACCGCGCGCGGCGCGATCGGTCATTTTTCTTGCAGCGTTGCGACGGCGCGCAGGGTGAGGCGGAACGCCCAGCGAAGCTGGGCTTCCGCCCTACGGCTGGCTTACCAATGTGCTTGCAGCTTCAGCCACGCAGTGCGGCCTGGCTCGTTGACGCGCAGGGTTTGCTCATAGCCGGAGATGTCGGCTCCGCCGCGGCTGACGTGCTCGGCGTAGGTCCGGTTGAACAGGTTGTCGATGCCCGCGGTGAGCTTGATGGCTTTGCTGACGCGCCAGCCGCCGTTCAAGGACAGCGTGGCGTAACCCGGCGTGGGGCCGAGGTCCTGGCCGGCGATATTGCCCTGGCCGATGGCGTAGCGGGTCTGCGCGGCAGCCACGCGCCAGACGGCGGCGGCGGCCCAGGTCTGCTTGTCCCAGCCCAGAGTCAGGCTGGCGGTGAGCGGCGGCGTCTGGCCCAGCGGTTTGTCGTCGTCGGCATTGGCGGCCCAGCTGTAGGCGGCGGTGCCGGACAGTTGCCAGGCGGGCGCGAATTGCCAGGAGGCGTCGGCCTCGAAGCCGTAGCGATAGGCCTGGATATTGCGCGTCTGCTGGCTGGCTTTGCTATCGATCAGAATGAAGTCGTCGATGCGGCTCAGATAGCCGGAGATGGAGCCCTTGACCTTGTCGCCGCGGTACAGCGCGCCGACGTCCAGCTGATTATTGCGCTCAGGCTGCAACACATTGCGGTTGCCGCTGACCTTGGAGCGTTCCCAGTAGTCCGGCGCGCGCTCGGCATGGCCTATGCCCAGATAGGGCGTCCAATTGCCGAGCTTGTATTCGTAACGGGCGAAGCCGCTGTACAGGCGGTAATCCTGCAGCTGTTCACCCTGGCTGAGCGTGGCGTCGTAGAAGGCGCGGACGCGGTCGTGCCGCCAGCCGGCGATGACTTTGCCGTCCAGCAGCGGCTTGCTGCCTTCCAGATACAGGCCGGCGCGTTCGATATGCTGGTCCGGCACGCGTAGTTTGCTGGCGTAATTCGCGCCGCCGCGAGCGGTGTGGCGGTCGCGCTGCCAATCCACGCCGGTGGTCAGCTCGATGTCGGCCAGCGCCAGATCCGCTTCCAGTTTGGCGGCGTCGGTGCTTCGGTCGGGATTGCTGGCCATCGGCTGCCTGCCTGCTTGCAGCGGGCGGAGCGTGTAGTTGTCCATCACGTGGTCGGCGTAGCTGTGGTTGGCCGCCAGCCGGACGGCGTCCAGCCAGGCTGCCAGATTGCGCTGTTCCGCCTTGAAGCCCCAGGCTCGGCGGTCGAACTGGCTGCCATCCATGCTGCGGTCGGCATAAGCTGCGCGGCCGTTGCTGACGTCGCCGGACAGCTCCAGCGTGGTGTCGCGGCCGGGCGTGAAGCCGGCGATCACGCTCTGGCTGTCGCGTCGATAGGCGGAGTGGACTTTCTGGCCATCGCCGTCGCGGTAGTCGTCGGCCTGGTTGTGCGAGTCGATTAGCCGCAGATAGCCGAGTTTGCTGCCGACGGTCAGATCGGCATAGGCGTCCTGGCGCTTGGCGCTGCCGGCCAGCAGGCTGCCGTCGAAACGCAGGCCGGGTTCGTCGAAAGGCTTGGTCTTGCGTTCAAAACTGACCGCGCCGCTGATCAGCGCCCCGCCGTACTTCACTGATTGCGGGCCTTTGATCACCACCACCTTGTCGTAAGCGTCGGGGAAAAGATAGGCGGTGGGCGGGTCCATCCGGCCGGGGCAGCCGCCGTAGACGAAGCCGCCATTGGCCAGGATGTTGAGGCGGGAGCCGCCCAAGCCGCGCAACAGCGGATCGCCGGAGCTGCCGCCCTTGCGCACCACGCTGAAGCCGGGGATGGTTTTCAGCAGGTCGGCGCCATCGCCGGCCGGCACCGGTTGGCGCGGCGCGCGCGGATCGGTGCTGATAGTCAGGGGCTGATCGGTTTGCACGCCGGTGACGACGACCGGTTCGAGTTGGTAAACAGGCGTTTCGGCGGCAAAAGCGTGGCCGACCGCCAGCGCCAAAGGCACGGGAAGCAGAATTTTATTGATGAGCATCACGGTAGTGAATCTGTTTTGAATTTTGCGGCGATGCTAGTGCAAACCTTATATAGGACGGAATGCGGCATATTGTCGCAGCGTCGGCGGCAGGGGCTTGGTGGTAAAGTGGCGGCATGAAATGGAATGCGATATGGACGCCGGAGCCGGAAAGCGAGGCGCTGCGGACAGGCCTGCGGGTGCGGCGGCTGCGCTGGCTGATGCTGGGCTTGGGGCTGGCCATCCTGGCCGGCTGCGCTTGGCAAGGCGTGGAGCTGCCTTGGCTGCTGGTGGGGCAGGCTTTGGCCACGCTGGCCTTGGCCAATTGGCTGCTGGCGGCATGGCCGGCCTGGGTCGGCACGCCGGAAGCGGCTTTGCGCTTGGGACTGCTGGCCGATTTGCTGGTGCTGACCGAGCTGCTGGCCTTCAGCGGCGGCGCGGCCAATCCCTTGGCCTCGCTCTATCTGCCGCCGGTATTGTTCGCCGCGTTGCTGTCGCCGGGCTGGTTCGCCTGGCTGCTGGCCGGGCTCAGCATCTTGTGCTACGGCTTGCTGTTTCAGTGGCATCTGGACTGGCCGCTGAACGGCGGCAACGCCGCCTATGCCTTCACCTTGCATTTGTCGGGCATGTGGCTGACTTTCGCGCTGTCGGCCTTGCTGATCGCCGGTTTCGTTTCCTGGCTGGCGCGCCAGCTCCGGCATCAGGGAGATGCCTTGGCGCAGGCGCGCGAAACCCAGCTGCGCGACGAGCAATTGCTGGCGGTGGGCATGCAGGCGGCGGGCGCGGCCCATTCCTTGTCCACCCCGCTGAATACCTTGACGCTGCTGGTGGATGAGTTGCTGAGCGAAAGACAGGATGACGAGCCGCTCAAACAGGATTTATTGCTGATGCAGGCGCAGCTGGCCAGTTGCCGCGGCACGCTGGCCCGGCTCAAGCACGGCTCCGAGCCGGCGCCTGGCCCGCTGCCTTTGTTCGCGGCTTTGAACGAAAAGCTGGAAGGCTGGCGCAGCTTGCGGCCGGATGTGAAGCTGCAATGGCGGGCTCCCGAAGGCGATGATCCGCTGGTGAGCCTGGATGCCGCCTTCTGGCCGGCGCTGTTCAATCTGGTCAACAACGCGGCGGAGGCCGGCGGCGGCGAGGTGCAGGTAGAGGCGCAGTTGCGGCGGCAGCAACTGGTGCTGGACATCGTCAACCGGCAAGGCTGCTTGAGCGAGGCGCAATTGATGCGCGCCGGTCTGACGCCCTTGGAGTCGGCCAAACCGGCGGGCATGGGGCTGGGCATGCTGCTGAGCCACGCCACGCTGGCGCGGCTGGGCGGCGAACTGAGCCTGGACAATCGGGCCGAGGGCGGCGTGCATGCCCGCATTCGGCTGCCTTTGCGAATCGAGGAAAGCAGATGAGCGATTTCTTGCTGATCGACGACGACGACGCGTTCGCCATGGTGCTGGCGCGCTCGCTTGGCCGGCGCGGCCAGGAGGTGGCGCGCGCGCGCGATGCCGCGGAAGCGCTGACGATGGCCGCCGAAGAACCGGCGCGTATTTTGCTGGACCTGAATCTGGACGGCGACAGCGGCCTGCGGCTGCTGCCGGCCTTGCGCGAAATCAGCCCGGCCAGCGCCATCGTGGTGCTGACCGGCTACGCCAGCATCGCCACCGCGGTGGAGGCCACCAAGCTGGGCGCGGTGCAGTATCTGGCCAAGCCGGCCAATGTGGATGAAATCCTGGCCGCTTTCGCGCAGCAGTCGGCCAATCCGGAATTGCCGGTGGCGCCGCAGCCCATGTCCTTGCGCCGCGTCACCTGGGAGCATCTGCAAAGGGTGCTGGCCGAGCATGACGGCAATATTTCCGCCACCGCGCGGGCGCTGAACATGCATAGACGCACTTTGCAGCGGATGCTGGCCAAAAAGCCGGTGAAAAGCTAAGTCAAAGGGAATGACGGATATATAAATCGAACAAGGGCCGGCCATCAGAAAATATGATTGGAGCGAATGCTCCATGGCGTCGTAACGTGCTATTTCCATACCAATAATGGGGAGATGCGAGATGTTGCGTGGCCAGATGATGGAACTGCCGTTGCTGATTTCCGACCTGCTTGTGCATGCCGAGCGCTTTCATGGCGACACCGAGATCGTGTCGCGCGCCGTGGAAGGTCCCATTCATCGCTATACCTATCGAGACGCCGCCCGCCGCGCGCGCCAGTTGGCCAACGCGCTGCCTGCCTTGGGCGTGGCGGCCGGCGACCGCGTCGGCACGCTGGCCTGGAACGGCTACCGCCACTTCGAGATCTATTTTGCCGTCTCCGGCAGCGGCGCGGTCTGCCACACCGTCAATCCCCGGCTGTTCCCGGAACAGATCGCCTGGATCATCAACCACGCCGAAGACAAGGTGCTGATGTTCGACGCCAGCTTCCTGCCCTTGGTGAAGCAGATCGCCGATCAGCTCAAGAGCGTGGAGCAGTTCGTGCTGCTGGCCGATCACGCCCATCTGCCGGCCGATAGCGGCATCCCGAACCTGCTCAGCTACGAGGATTTGGTCAACAGCCACAGCGATGTCTACGCCTGGCCCAAGCTGGATGAAAACGCCGCCTCCAGCCTGTGCTACACCTCGGGCACCACCGGCAATCCCAAGGGCGTGCTGTATTCGCACCGCTCCACTGTGCTGCATGCCTATGGCAGCTCGCTGCCGGACAGCTTCGATATTTCGGCGCGCGCCGTGGTGATGCCGGTGGTGCCGATGTTCCACGCCAACGCCTGGGGCCTGCCTTACAGTTGCGCGATGAACGGCAGCAAGCTGGTGTTGCCGGGGCCCAAGCTGGATGGGGCCAGCTTGCAGCAACTGGTGGCGGAGGAGGGCGTGACCACCACCATAGGCGTGCCGACGGTCTGGCTGCAGTTGTTGCAATATTGCCAGCGCGAAAAACTGTCGCTCGCGCCGCTCAAGCGCGTCATCGCCGGCGGTTCGGCGGTGCCGGAAAGCATGATCGAGCAACTGGCCGCGCAAGGCATAGAGATGCGCCAGCTATGGGGCATGACCGAGCTGTCGCCCTGCGGCACCACTTGCACGCCCAAACTGAAGCACGAGGGGCAGGGCCGCGAGGAGGAGATCAATCTGCTGATCAAGCAGGGCCGGCCGATTTACGGCGTGGACATCCGCATTGTCGACGACGCCGGCCTGCCTTTGCCGCATGACGGCGTGTCGTTCGGCAATCTGCAAGTGCGCGGCCCCTGGGTGCTGTCGCAATACTTCAAGCGCGAGCTGGACGCCAATCACAGCGCCGACGGCTGGTTCCACACCGGCGACGTGGTGACCATAGACGCCGACGGTTATATGCGCATCACCGACCGCACCAAGGACGTGATCAAGTCCGGCGGCGAATGGATCAGCTCCATCGATCTGGAAAACATCCTGGTCGGCCATCCGGCGGTGGCGGAGGCGGCGGCCATCGCGGTGGCGCATCCCAAGTGGGACGAGCGGCCGCTGATGGTGGTGACGCTCAAGCCCGGCGCCAAAGCCAGCCGGGAGGAACTGCTGGCTTACTTCGACGGCAAGATCGCCAAATGGTGGACGCCCAACGATGTGGCCTTCGTCGACGAGCTGCCGCACACCGCCACCGGCAAGCTGCTGAAGATGAAGCTGCGCGAGCAGTTCCGCCAGCATGTCTGGCCGGAGTCATGAAATTTGGATGAATTGCTCTAAAAGCGCTGGATTTTCATAGAGCAATTACGTTAGAATGCCGGCTGCACTGAGAACCGTGAGGTTTTGAGGTGTTAGCCCCTCGAAATATCAGGCTGGCAAAGGCCGGTCCGATGTTTCTTCCTCGTGTTGACCCCTGCCGCGTTGCCGCAGGGGTGTTTTTTTGTCCAATCGGCAGTGTTTTTCACATCGACGCCTGTCTGGCTACCACCTATCATAATTTGAAGCGGCATGAGTTTGATCAAGCTGAGTTTAGGCAATTTGATTTAGATTATTCTGCCGGCATCTAACAAAATATTATAAATGCAGCCCGGGGAAGCAGAATCTGCGTGGGCCTTACAGAGTAGGAAAGGGAAAACATGAAATCACTCCGCAGCCGCCTGATCGCGCTTAACGCGCTGCTGATGGCCTTGTTCGGCCTGGTGCTGGTCAGCATCGTCTTCATGCAGATGCGCTCAGAAATCCTGGAGGGCTTGGATAATGAATTTTCCGCCAGCCTGAAAGGGCAAAGCGCGGTGGTGAGCACTTGGCTAGGTGAAAAGAAACAGCAGATCGCCGCCCAGGCCAGCGCGGCGAACGAAGCCGACGCGCTGCGTTTCCTCAAAGTGGGCACCAAGGCCGGTGGTTTCAATGTCAATTACGCCGGTTTCTCCGACGGCCATTCGCTGTTTTCCGACGACTGGGTCGCGCCGGCCGACTACAAAGTGGCCGATCGCGACTGGTACAAAATGGCCAAGGACGCCGGCCAGCCCATCGTCACCGAGCCCTATGTGGACGAGGCGACCAAGAAGCTGACCGTCACCATCGCCGCGCCGTTCAGCCATAACGGCGCTTTCGCCGGCGTGGTCGGCGGCGACGTGATGGTGGATACCCTGGTCAAATCGGTGCTGGCGGTGAAGGTGCGCGGCAATGGCTACGCCTTCCTTGTCGACAAAAAGGGCACGGTGATCGCGCATCCGCAGGCGGACCTGACGCTGAAACCGCTGACGACGCTGGTGCCGGAGCTGACTGCCGACCGTTTCGCCCAATTGGTCCAGAACGATCAGGCCTCTGAGGCGCAAATCGGCGGCAAATCGATGCTGATCTCGGCGCAAACCATACCCGGCACCAACTGGATTCTGGCGCTGGTGGCCGACAGGGACGAAATCCTCGCGCCCTTGCACAAGCTGCTGTACACCATAGGAGGGCTGACGCTGCTGGTGTTCGCGCTGATGATCCCGTTCTCCAGCCTGATCATCGGCAAGATGCTGGCCGGTCTGGTGCGCTTGAAGGCGGCGATGGAAGACATCGCCCGCGGCCAGGGCGATCTGACGCTGCGCTTGAAAGACGACGGCCAGGATGAAATCGCCGCCACCGCGCGCGCCTTCAACACCTTCATCGCGCAATTGGGCAACCTGTTCCGCGGCTTGAAAGTGGACGCTCAGGGCGTGGTGGGCGGCGTGCAGGACGCCAGCCAGCTGGTGGCCAATGTGGCGCAAAGCTCGCGCCATATCTCCGACGTGTCCTCCTCCAACGCGGCGACGCTGGAGCAGATCACCGTCTCCATCTCCCATATCGCCGACAGCGCCCGCCAGGCCGACGATCTGGCCAGCGCCACCGGCCAGAATCTGGCCGCCAGCGCCGACAATATGCAACGCTTGTCCAGCGGCATGGAAAGCACGGTGCAGTCGGTAAGGGGGCTGGAGGAAATGTTGGCGGCCTTGGACAAGCGCTCGCAGGAGATTTCCGGCATCACCAATGTGATCCGCGACATCGCCGACCAAACCAATCTGCTGGCGCTCAACGCCGCCATCGAAGCGGCGCGCGCGGGCGAGCAGGGCCGCGGCTTCGCGGTGGTGGCGGATGAGGTGCGCAAGCTGGCCGAGCGCACCGCGCAAGCCACGCTGGAAATCTCCAATATGGTCGGCGCCATCCGCGAGGAAACCAGCCGCGCGGTGGGCGATGTCCACAGCACGGTGGAGGCGGTGGACGAAGGCGTGGGCCTGACCCGCGAGGCGGTGGACAATATCGCCGCCATCCGCGAATCGATGCTGGAAGTGGTGGCCAAGATGAGCGAAATCTCCAACTCCACCCAGGAGCAGCACAAAGCCACCACGCTGATCGCGCAAAGCTCGGAAGCGATCAACGGCCACGTGCTGGAGAACGACGACGTGCTGCAGAACGTCAGCAGCACCTTGCAAGGACTGGCCGGCAATGCGGGCAAGATGGATTCGGAGTTCAACAAGTTCAGGCTTTGACGGTCATTCTCTTGCAATGACGATGTCTTGAGGTTATGTTGGCAATAGCGGGGGATGGCAGTCCCCCGCCCGACAACCTAAAGGCAACGCCATGATTGCTTATTTAAAGCGCTACCAACATTACTTCGGTTTTCAAGTTCTAGCTATTGCCATCGGCTCGCTCTTATTGCTCGTCGCGCTGCGCACATTGTCGCCGCGAGGATTCTGCCTGGCGATTGTGCTGTGGTCGCTGCTGGTCGGCTGGGTGGGTTTGCAATTGATGAAAAGAGCGCACCTCGCCGGCAGATGATGGGCGGCCCGCGCGCTTTCCCCGCTGCTTGTGATTGAACGGCCGCTTCGCGCGGGCGGGAGCGCTCCGCCGCTTTCTGATCCGGAAGTCCTCATTTCCGTCCATGCTTCTTCTCCCCTAGCTCCCGTTTTTCTCCTGATAGCGGCAGCGTCTTGTCAGGCGCCCGTTTTGCTTGGAAGATTCTGAACAACGAATTCCGCCGGAGCCGCTATGCATGCCTTATCCACCGATGCTTTGACGGCAGGCCGTTTGCTGGGCGAAGGCAAAATCGGCGAGGCCCTGCAATGGGCGCAGCGGGTGTTGCTGGCGGAGCCCGACAATGCGCCGGTGTGGAATCTGCTGGGCGTCTGCGCCGCCAGGCTGGGGCAGAGCGGACTGGCCGAGCAATGCTGGGGTCAAGCCTTGGCGCTGGATGCGGCCACGCCGGACGCGCAGTTCAATCTGGGCTGTTTGCGGGAAGAGCAAAACGAGCCGGCTCTGGCCGAAGCTTGCTATCGGGCGGAATTGGCGCGCGATGCGTCCCATGCCGCCAGCCTGGGCAATCTGGGCAATCTTTTGCAGAACGATGGCCGCCTGGAGGAGGCGGAGGGCTGCTACCGCAGGCAGATGGATGCCCAGCCTGAGGCGGCGAATCCTCATTTCAACTTAGGCCGACTGCAGCGGCGACTGGGCCGTTTGGACGAAGCGGCGGAGAGCTTCCGCCAGTCCTTGGCGCGGCAGCCGGACGATGCCGAGGCCCTGCAATTATTGGGGCAGCTGTCGGCGGAATTGGGACAAGCGGAGCAGGCGGAACTTTGTTTGCGCCGGGCGCTGGCTCTCGATTCCGGCCACCTCGCCGCTTTGAACAATCTAGGCTTGTTGTTGACCGGACTGCGCCGTTGGGAAGAGGCGGAGCGCTTGCTGCGGCAAGCTTTCCAACAGTCGCCCGCGGCGGTGGCGGCCAATCTGGCGGCTTTGCTGACCGCGACCGGCCGGGCCCCAGAGGCGGAGGCGGTGCTGCGCCAAGCCGCTGCGGCGAAGCCTGGCGATGCGGATTGGCTGTGCGCGCTGGGCGTGGCCTTGGAGCAGCAAGGCAGGAGCGATGAGGCGGAGCAGGCCTGGGGGCAAGGCCTGCAGGCGGCGCCGGATCACCTGCGGCTGCGGCAGAATCTCGGCTATTTGCAGCTATCGCGCGGCCAGTGGCGGGAAGGCTGGGCCTTGCATGAGGCGCGCTTGGCGGCTGCCATCTACCCTAAACCGGATTCGCCCCGCTGGCAGGGAGAAGCGTTGAATGGGCGGCAGCTGTTGCTGATATTCGAGCAAGGCTATGGCGACGCCATCCAGTTCAGCCGCTATCTTCCCGCCCTGTTGGAGAGGGCCGAGGGGAGGGTAGCCGCGTTGTGCCGGAAACCGTTGCTGCGTTTGTTCTCCAGCCAATGGCCGCAAGTGTCGTGGCAGGCTATGGGGGATGCCTATCCAGCGGCATTCCCCGCTCACGATAGCCATGTGTTCTCGATGAGCCTGCCCCTGCTGCTGGCGCCCGAGCCATGGGCCTTTCCGCCTGATCTGAGGGCCGATCCTTTATTGCGCGAAGGTTGGCGCGAAAGGCTGGCGTTGGCACTTGGACGGAGGACGATAGGCCTGGTCTGGCGCGGCCGTTTCGAGCATCCCTTCGATCATTGCCGCTCGCTGCCAAGCCCGGCCTTGCTGGAGCCTTTGCTAGCGGATGCGTCCACGCTTTGGCTGTCTCTGCAGCCGGAGCCGACGCCGGAGGAGATTGCATGGCTGGCGCGACACGGCGTATTGGATCTGGGCTCCAAATTGGGCGATTTCGCCGATAGCGCTGCCTTGTTGTCTGAGCTGGACGGGATAGTGACGGTGGATACGGCGATGGCGCATTTAGCAGGGGCCTTAGGCTTGCCGTGTCGTCTGTTGTTGGCGTCTGAGCATGTTGATTGGCGCTGGGGACGGGACGGAGAGGCGACGTCGTGGTATCCCTCGATGCGGTTGATCCGCCAGCGGCATGGCGAGGCGTGGGAGGCGGCGATGGCGAGAGGATGGCTTGAGCCGCCCCCTCTCCCCAACCTCTCTCCCGCGAGGGGAGAGGGGCTTGCCTAGGCGATCTTGTTTTGGCTGACGGGAAGGTTTGAGTTCTACAGACGGCAGTCAGGATTGTTTGGCGGTGCCGTTCCCTATCGTCGGAGTGAATGGCCTCATCTTTGTCCGCGCCACTCCCTTCCCCTGGTCGGGAATGAGCTTGAGGAGTGGATTCGGTCTTGTCTACCCAGGAATGTTTGAACTCTGTGGCTTGCAGCCAAGTCCCTCCGTGCCTCCCCTCTCCCCTTGCGAGAGGTGGGCTTGAAGGGTGGATTCGGTCTTGCCTATCCGGAAATGTTGGAACTCTGCGGCTTGCAGCCAAGTCTCCTCGTGCCTCACCCTCTCTCCTTGCGGGAATGGGCTTGAGGAGTGGATTTGGTCTTGCCTATCCGGGAATGTTTGAACTCTGCGGCTTGCAGCCAAGTCTCCCCGTGCCTCATCCTCTCTCCTTGAGGGAGAAGGGTTTGATGAGTGGATTCGGTCCTGCCTATCCGGGAATGTTTGAACTCTGTGGCTTGCAGCCAAGTCTCTCCGTGCCTCCCCTCTCCCCTTGCGGGAGAGGGGGCGGGGGAGAGGGAGAGGGGGGGCATTGGCTGATGAGTACCAGAAACGGGGCGTTACAGCCACTTCCCAGGGTTCATCAAACCATCCGGGTCCAGCGTCCTCTTGATGTTGCGCATCAGCTCCAGCGCCAGCGGGTCTTTGTAGCGGACCAGCCAATCCTTTTTCAATTGGCCGACGCCGTGTTCGGCCGCCAGAGTGCCGCCCAGCCGGTAGACATGGTCGTAGACGATGGCGTTGACCGCCGCTTCGTCGTCAAACAGATCGATATTGCCGGGCCGGGTGAAACTGACGTTGTAGTGCAGATTGCCGTCGCCGGCATGGCCGAAGGCGACGATGCGGACGCCGGGGAAGGCGCGCTGCAGATCGGCCGCGCAGTCGCGCACCAATTGCGGCAGAGCGGAGGTGGGCACCGCGATGTCGTGTTTGATGCTGGGGCCGTCCTTGCGCTGGCTTTCCGATATTTCCTCGCGCAGCGTCCACAGCTTGCGTCTATCGCTTTCGTTCTGCGCGACCACGCCGTCCGCCATCTCCTGCGTGGCCAGCCACTCCACCAGCGCGTCGTTCAACTGGGCGGCATCGCCGCCGTCGGACAGCTCGATCAAGATCAGCCAGGGCGCGGTGAACGGCATCAGGCTGGGATGGTGGCGCTGCAGCACTTGCTGGCAGTTGGCGTCTATCACCTCGAAGGCGGTAAGCCGATCGCCGAAGCGGGCGCGCAGCCGGTTAAGCCAAGCGATCGCTGTCTCGATGTCGGCTACGCCGACCATGGCGGTGGCGTGAGCGAGCGGCAGCGGAAACAGCTTGAGCGTGGCGGCGGTGATCAGACCGAGCTGGCCTTCCGCGCCGATGAACAGCTGTTTCAGATCCAGGCCGGTGGTGTCCTTGCGCAGGCCTTGCAATTGATCCAGCACCCGTCCGTCCGGCAGCACCACCTCCAGCCCCAGCGTCAGCTCGCGCATGGTGCCGTAACGCAGCACCGCCACGCCGCCGGCGTTGGTGGAGAGATTGCCGCCGATCTGGCAGGTCCCTTGCGAGGCCAGCGCCAGCGGGAACAGCCGCTCGGCCGCTTCGGCGGCCTGTTGCGCCTCCAGCAGCGTGACGCCGGCTTCCACCGTCAGCGCGTTGTTGTCGGTATCCACCCTGCGGACGCTCTTCAGCCGGCGCATGGCCACGATCAGCTGGCGGCGGCTGGCGTCAGGCGTGGCTGCGCCGCAGGTGGAAGTGTTGCCGCCTTGCGGCACGATGGCGACCTGATGGGCGCGGCACAGTTTGACCAGGGCGGACACTTCTTCCACCGCGCCGGGCAAGGCCACGGCGAGCGGCGCGCCCTGGTAGCGGCGGCGCCAGTCCAAGGTGTAGGGCGCCGTGTCGCTGTCGGCGGTCAGCAGATGATGGGGGCCGATGACGGCGGCCAGCTGTCGCAAAAATTCGCTCATGCGGGTTCCAGCAGATGTTCTTCCACGGCAGGGTACAAGGCCTCGGGCGCGCCGGTGACGGCTGCCCAGTAGCGGTCGCCATAGGACCAGTGCCACCACTCGGAGGGATAGTTGACGAAACCAGCGGCTCGCATTGCCTGGATCAGCATGGCCCGGTTGGCGCGGGCGGCTTCCGGCAGGCCGGGAGCGTCGGTATAACAGGCGCCGCCCGATTCCTCGCTGTCGGCGTTGAATGGGCAGCCCATGTCCAGCTCGCGGCCGGCGGCATCGATCAGCGTCAGGTCCAGCGCCGCTCCGGTGGGATGCGGGGCCACCGCCGGCGGCGCGACGTAAAGGCTAACCTCGCTCAGCAGCTGAGCTTCATCCAGTTCCGGCCGCAGCGCGCGCAGCTTGGCCAGGTGCTCTTCGTAAGAGCGGCGTTGCCGAGCCAGCGGCCGGTAGGCTTCCTTGACATAGAAGCGCAGGCCATCGGGCAGCAGGCCGGCCGCCAGACGCAGTCGTTCGGCCACTGCGCGGCGGGCTTTCAAAAAGTGCGGGCTGCGGCTGGAGATCTGGCTGCGGCTCAGGTCCGTTTCCCATTCGGCATAGGCGGCGAGATCGATAAAAGGCTCGTCGCCGCCGGCGATGGCGATGTCGAGCAAGCTCGGGTCGGCTAAAGTCAGCATCGTGTCAAACGGCTTTCAAAAGGGTCCGTCGCTGGCGCGCAGCTTGTCCGGCAGGCCGTCATGGCCGCCGTCCGGGCGGGCCGGAGAGTCGAACCAATGTCCCGCGCCGGCGGCGGCGTTGCGTTCCGGGTTGCGCGGATAGTGGTAGCGGTTGTCCGCTCGGTGGCTGTCGCCGACGACCAACAATCTCACGGTCTGCTTGGTATTGTTGATGAAGGTATGGCACAGGCCGTCGCCGGCCTTGAAACCGACCGAGTCGCCCTCCGCCAGCCGGTGCAGCTCGCCGTCTAGCCAAACGTCGGGCGCGCCCTCCAGCACCAGGATGAATTCGTCCTCGGCGCTTTCGCAATGCGGCAGGCTGCTGCGGCGTCCCGGCTCCAGCCGCAGATGGTTGATGCCCAGCCGGGCAAAGCCGAAATGCTGGCCGAAACGGGCGGCATAGCCCATTTCCTCTTGGCTGCCGGGGTAGCGGCCGGCTTCCGGATTCTCCAGTTCGCGCCAGTGTTGGATGCAGTCGGGACGGCTCATGTGTCTTCCTCAGTAGTGGCCAGGCTGTCGCAGCCCGCGCCTATCGCCAGATAACGCCGCGCCAGCCGCCGGAAGCCGAGTTCCAGCCAAGCGGGTAGGCGCCGCAGATGGCTGCGGGGATGCATGATCAGACCGCAGCGGTAATGCGGGGTTTCCCATTTCAAGGCCGGACAGGGGCCGGTCTTGTGGCCCAGCAGCAGGCGCGACAAAGGACAGGGCGCTGCGGCGCAGCACACGCCGCAGCCATTGCAAGGCTGGCCGGGCGCGGGTTTGGCTGGCGCGGCCGCCTGCAACCATATCACTTGCCGGCTATTCATGACGAAAGAATTATTCGGGTATGTCCGCCGCCATCAGCTCGTCCGGATGCTGCCAGCCCGGCTGGGCGGCGATGCGGGCGAGCCAGGCCTGGATGTTCGGCCAGTCGGCGATGTTGAGGCCGGCGTCGCCCTGCCACCATAGATAGCCTGACAGCGACACATCGGCGATGCTGACCTGATCGCCGGCCAGATAGCGGCGCTCGGCCAGTTCTTGCTCCAGCACGGCCAAGTCTTCGCGCAGCCGCGCCTCCAGCCAGGCTTCCACCGCCGGCTCGTAGTGGGCCGCCAGCCGGGAGAAACGCAGATTGGGTAGCGACATGCCCAGACGGTTGGTTTCCCAATTCAGCCATTCGCGCACCCGTTGGCGCTCGCCCAGAGCGCCGCCCAAGGCGCCGTAGCTGTCGGCCAGCCATTGCAGGATGGCGTTGGACTGGCACAGCGGCACGCCGTCGGCCACCAGCACTGGCGCTTCGCCGAAGCGGCTGGCGGCGCGGAAATCTTCCGGGCGCTCGCCGCGCGGCAGGGACAGGTCGATATGGATGTAATCGTGCGAAATGTCAGCCAGTACCAGCGCCAGGCGCACTTTATAGCTGTGGCCGGAGAGATGGTTGCCGTAGAGGATCAGGTTGCTCATCTTGCTTGCTTTCGGTAAGGCGCATCAACTCATATTAGCGCTTGCCGCGCGATCCCAGCCAGGCGGCGGCGAAGGCCAGCGGCATGGCGAACAGCGCGGGGTTGGAATAGGGAAACAGCGGCTTGGCGTGGCCCAGCGCGGCCACCCACACCGAGGGGCCGCAGACGATCAGCGCCAGCGAGGCGGCTATGCCGGCCGCGCCGCCCCAGATCACGCCGCGGGCGGTGAGGCCGCGCCAGCGCAGGCTAAGCAGCAGCAGCGGAAAATTGGCCGAAGCGGCGATGGCGAAGGCCAGGCCCATCATCAAGGCGATATTCAGCTGCTGAAACACCGTGGACAGCAGCATGGCGGCCAGGCCCAGGCCCAAGGTGGCCAGGCGCGAGACTTTGAGTTCGGCCGCGGCGTCGGCGCGGCCTTTTTTCAGCCAACTGGCGTACAAGTCGTGGCTGATGGCGCTGGCGCCGGCCAGCGTCAGGCCGGCCACCACTGCCAGAATGGTGGCGAAGGCGATGGCGGCGATGGCGGCGCGGGCGAAATCGCCGCCCAGCAGCTCGGCCAAGTGCAGGGCCGCCATATTGACGCCGCCCAAGAGCTTGCCGTCCGCGCCGTGAAAGCGCGGATCGGGGCCGACCAGCGCCATCGCGCCGTAGCCTATGATCAGGTTCAGCGCGAAAAACGCGCCCACCAGCCAGGTGGCCAGCTTGACCGAACGGCAGGCGGCGCGAGCGTCGGCGACGGTGAAGAAGCGCATCAGCACGTGCGGCAGGCCCAGCAGGCCCAGGCTCAGCCCCAGGCCCAGCGACAGCACCTCGATGGGGTCTGACAAGCCCTTGCTGGGCAGGAAAACCGCGCCGCCGCGCAGCTGCTCCACCGCTTGGAACAAGCGAGCCGGGCTGCCGTCGAAACGGCCCAGCACGCCGATGGCCAGCAGCAGCGCGCAGACGAACAGCAGGCTGGCCTTGCCGATCTGCACCCAGGTGGCGGCCAACATGCCGCCCGCCGCCACATAGGCCATCATCAGCGCGCCTACCAAGCCGACCGCCGCCAGGTAAGGCAGGCCGAACAGTAGCTCGATCAATTTGCCCGCGCCCACCAATTGCACGATCAGATAGCACAAGGTCACCGTCAGCGTGCTGGCGATGCCCACCAGCCGCACGCCGCCGTGGTCGAAGCGCTGGCTCAGCACCCCGGCCACGGTATAGCGGCCTTGCTTGCGCAGCGGCTCGGCCAGCAACAGCAGCAGCAGCGGCCAGCCGGCCAGCGTGCCCACCGCGTAGGCCAGCGAGTCGTAGCCCTGGCCCAGATACATGCCGGCCGCGCCGAGAAAGGCCGCGGCGGACAAATAGTCGCCGGCCAGCGCCAGGCCGTTTTGCCAGGCGGGCAAGCGGCCGCCGGCGGTATAGAAATCATTGAGGGAGGCGGTGCGTTTGCGGGCGGCGGCGGTCAGCGCCAGCGTCAGCAGCACCAAGGCCAGGAACAGGATTTGGGCGAGGCTCATTCTTGCGTTCCCCGGCCATAAAACGTAGCGATCAGGCAGAGCGCCAGCATGGCGGCCAGCGCCAGGACAATGGCGGCAGGCAGGCCTGCGACATGGCCGGCCAGCCAGGCCGGGCACAGGGCCAGAATCAGGTAATAGCCCAGGCTGGAAGCCAGGGCGAGGAGAACCAGCAGCAACTTCATGCGCGCTTCACTCGGGCAAAGGATCGAGTGTAGCGCATGTCAGCGCGGCTGCCACTCCATCAGCAAGCGCGCTTCGCCGGGGCCGAAGTAATGGGGCTCGCGGCCGATTTCGGCGAAGCCGAGCCGGCGGTACAGGCCGACGGCCGGATTGGCCGGATCCACCGTCAGCCGGATGCTGGCGGCGCGGGGCTGCATCGCCTGCATGGCCGCCTGCAGCAAGGCCTTGCCCGCGCCTTGGCCGCGGCAGGCCGGCAGCAGGGCGAGCGACAGCACCCATAAGTGCGCCGGATCCTGGCTGGGCGCGCCCAGCAGATAGCCGGCGGGCTGGTCCGCCTGGTCCACGGCCAGCCAGAACCAGCTGGGCCACAGGTCCAGCGCCTGGCGGAAGAAGAAGTCGGGGTAGACGTGTTCGCCGAACACGGCTTGTTCGATGGCGAAGACGGCGGCGAGATCGGCGTGAGTGGCCTGGCGGAGTTTCATCGGAGCTATGCTGAAGATTGAGGTTCTGGTACCGGCCAAGAGTAAACCATGCGGCGGTTTCATCAAACAATCATATTGCTTGAGCACACTGCGCGCTGGCCAGAATTGCCATGGTCATGGATCGTGAACCTATCTGGAGCGTTGTCATGAGCGAATTGTCGCGTCGCGAGTTTTTGAAATTGTCCGCCGCCGGGATGGCGGCTGGCGCTATTCCCCCCGGCCTGGCGGCCGCGATGGGCGTGAGGCCGGCGGGCCGCAGCCTGTCGTCGGTCAAGCATGTTGTGGTGTTCATGCAGGAAAACCGGTCGTTCGACCACTATTTCGGCAGCTTGCGCGGCGTGCGCGGCTTTGGCGACCGCAGCGCTTTGCAGCTGCGCAGCGGCAACAGCGTGTTCCGTCAGCCGACTTTGGCCTCCGGCGAATATCCCTTCCATCTGGATACCAGCCGCACCAGCGCCCAGTACCTGACGGATCTGGACCACTCCTGGACGGGCACCCACGCGGCCTGGAATCAAGGCAAGTACGATGGCTGGATCGCCGCCAAGTCCAATCTGACCATGGGTTACTTCACCCGCGCCGACATTCCTTATCACTACGCGCTGGCGGACGCCTTCACCATTTGCGACCACTACTTCTGTTCGGTGCAGGGGCCGACCAATCCCAACCGCTTGTATTTGTGGAGCGGCATGATCGATCCGGCCGGCAAGCACGGCGGGCCGGTGACCGACAACAGCGAAAAAGGCTATAGCTGGACCACCTATCCCGAGCGTTTGCAGAACGCGGGCGTCAGCTGGAAGGTGTATCAGGTGCTGGGCGATAATTTCGACGACAACGCCTTGGCCTGGTTCACCCAATATCGCAATGCCAAGGCCGGCAATCCGCTGTTCGATCGCGGCATGAGCTCGGTGCCCAAGGTCAGCGGCAACTCGGTGCCGGACCTGGTCGCCGCCATCCGCAAGGACGCGGTGAACGGCACGCTGCCGCAGGTATCGTGGATCGTCGCGCCGCAGGAGTACTCCGAGCACCCCAGCGCCGCTCCCGCGGCCGGCGCTTATCTGCTGGATCAGGTTCTGCAAGCGCTGACGGCCAATCCCGATGTGTGGGCCTCGACGGTGCTATTGCTCAATTACGACGAAAACGATGGCTTGTTCGACCACCTGCAGCCGCCGGTGGCGCCTGCCGGCACGGCGGACGAGTTCATCGGCGGCCTGCCTATCGGTTTGGGGCCGCGGGTGCCTATGCTGGTGTTGTCGCCTTGGAGCCGCGGCGGCAATGTCTGCTCCCAGGTATTCGACCACACCTCGGTGATCCGCTTCCTGGAGACCTGGACCGGGGTGCAGGAACCCAATATCTCAGCCTGGCGGCGGCAGATCTGCGGCGATCTGACCACGGCGCTGGACTTCAGCAGCAGCAATGTCAGCGTGCCGGCCTTCCCCGATGCCTCGGCTCTGCTGTCCCAGGCCCAGCAGACCAAGAACTGGCCCGCGCCCACCGCGCCGCAGCCGGGGCAGATGCCGCAGCCGGAAAACGGCCGCCGGCCGGCGCGGGCCTTGCCTTATCAGTGCAATGCCTATGGCAGCACCGATCTGTCGTCTGGCATCTTCTGGGTGCATATGCAGAACGGCGGCAAGCAGGGCGCGCATTACGCCATCTACGCCAACCAATATCGAATCGACGGCCCCTGGCAGTACGATGTGGCGGCGGGCGCGGAGATCAAGGACTACTTTCATGCCCAGACTTACGGCAATGGCTGGTACGATCTGACCGTTTACGGCCCCAATGGCTTCCTGCGCCGCTTCGCCGGCAATCTGAAGAGCGCGTTGGGCGTGCTGGAGGCGGTCAGCGCGGTCTCGGTCGTGGCGGGCGTGCCGCAGCTGACCTTGCAGCTGAACAACCAGGGCGGCAAGGTGGCGGTTTTCCAGGTGAGCGGCAATGCTTATGGCGGTTCGGCGCCGCAACAGGTCACGGTGACGCCGGGCGGCGGCCAGCTGTTGAGCTGGAACCTGTCCAGCGTCTACGGCTGGTACGACTTCACCGTCACCTGCACCGGCGACAGCAGCTTTGTGCGCCGCCTGGTGGGCCATGTGGAAAACGGCGCGGCCAGCATAAGCGGTTGAGCGCGGCGGCTGGACAATAAAAAAACCCCTGTCGATTCGACAGGGGTTTTTCGCTGCTCGGACGATTACTCGACGCGAACTTGTACGGCTTGCAGGCCTTTTTGGCCCTTTTCAACCACGAAGGAGACAGTTTGGCCTTCTTTCAGGCTTTTGAAACCATCGCTTTCGATTGCTTTGAAATGTACGAACAGGTCGTCGCCGCCACCTTGAGGGGTGATGAAGCCGAAGCCTTTTTCATCGTTGAACCACTTTACGGTGCCGGTTTGGCGATTAGACATGGGGTATCTCCAGGAAACGGGTATTTTCAGTGCCGAAAGCCCAGATCGGCTGATCTGGCACCTTAGCCCATCATAAGCGAATTCGCGCGCGAGCGGCTGATTAGTCTATCATCGCGGCGCGCAACGTTGGCATCATAGCCTGCCCAGCCTTGCGCGGCAAAGAAAATGCCGCGCAAAGCATCTGAAGGCGGCCGGCGAAGCGTCGCTTACCACATCACCTTGACCTTGTCTTCGCCCAGCCAGTCGCCCAGCGCCAACAGCAGGCCATCGTCAAGCCGCACGCCCCACTCCTGGGGCAGCATCAGCTCGCCCTTGGCCTGGCCGTTGTTGTAGGCCAGCCGCACCAGGCAGCCGGCGTCCTGGCTCTTGAAGGGGTGCAGTTCGGATTTGAGCCGGGCGATGTCCGGCTTGGCCGGCAATTGCAGCGCCAGGCCGCGGGCGTAGCGGCTGCGCGCTTCGCCCAGCGTGTGCAGCTTGTCGACGACGATGCGCAGGCCGCCGGAGAAGCTGTCCTCGCTGACCTTGCCCTCCACCACCAGCACGATGTCTTCCTTCAGCTTGTCGCGGTTGAGCTCGAAGCTTTCGGCGAACAGGCACACTTCCAGTTTGGCCGAGCCGTCGTCCAGTTGCACGAAGGCCATTTTGCCGCGGTTGCCCACTTTGACGCGGATGCCGGTGACGAAGCCGGTCAGCAGTTGCGGCTCCTTGCGCGGGCTGAGGCGCGACAGCCGGGTCTTGATGAAGCCGCGCACTTCTTTCTCATAGGCGGCGAAGGGGTGGCTGGACAGATAAAAGCCGATGGCCAGTTTTTCCTCGGCCAGCTTGACGGCGTCGTTCCATGGCCGAGTGGCCACCATCTCCACGGCTGGGGCGACATCGTCGCCGAACATGTCGAACAAACCGCCCTGGTTGGCGTTGGCGTGCTCTTGCTCGGCGGCGTCCATGGCCAGGCCGACATTGGCGAACAGCAGCGCGCGGTTGGGCTCGATGGCGTCGAAAGCGCCGGCGCGGATCAGCGCCTCGATCACGCGTTTGTTGACCAGCTTCTTGTCGGTGCGTTTGCAGAAATCGAACAGATCGGTGAACGGTCCGCCGCTTTGGCGCGCGGCGACGATGTGATCGACCGCCGATTCGCCGGTGCCCTTGATCGCGCCCAGCGCGTAGCGGATTTCCTGGCGGCTGACCGGCACGAAGCGGTAGAAGCTGTGGTTGACGTCCGGCGGCAGGAAGGTGATGCCGTTTTTGCTGTCCTGGCAGTCGTCGTAGAACACCTTCAGCTGGTCGGTGTTGTCCAATTCAGTGGACATCGTCGCCGCCATATAGGCCGCGCAGTGATGCGCCTTCAGCCAGGCTGTGTGGTAGGCCACCAGCGCGTAGGCGGCGGCGTGCGATTTGTTGAAGCCGTAGCCGGCGAACTTCTCCATATAGTCGAAGATTTCGTTGGCCTTGGACTCGGGAATGTCCTGTTTGGCCGCGCCCTGCACGAACATCGCGCGCTGGGCCACCATCTCTTCGACCTTCTTCTTGCCCATGGCGCGGCGCAGCAAGTCGGCGCCGCCCAAGCTATAGCCGCCGATCACCTGGGCGGACTGCATCACCTGTTCCTGGTACACCATGATGCCGTAGGTCGGGGCCAGCACCGGCTCCAGCAGCGCGTGCAGGTACTCGAACTTGGCGCCGTGCATACGCTGGATGAAGTCCGGGATCAGGTCCATCGGACCCGGACGGTACAGGGCCACGAAGGCGATAATTTCCTCGAACTTGCTGGGTTTTGCCTCCACCAGCATCTTTTTCATGCCGGAGGACTCGAACTGGAACACGGCGGTGGTGTTGGCGGTGGCGAACACCTTGTAGGCCGGCTTGTCGTCCAGCGGCAGGTGGGCGACGTCCACCTCTTCGCCAGTGATGTCCTTGATGTACTTCTGCGCCAGCTCGATGATGGTGAGGTTGCGCAGGCCCAGGAAGTCGAACTTCACCAGGCCGATCTGTTCCACGTCGTCCTTGTCGAATTGCGAAACCGGCGACGCGCCTTCGCCGCTGGCGATGTACAGCGGACAGAAGTCGGTCAGCCTACCCGGCGCGATCAACACGCCGCCGGCGTGCATGCCCAGGCCGCGGGTCAGGTCTTCCAGCTTCATCGCCAGTTCGATCAGCTCCTGCGCGCCCTCGCTCTCTATGATTTCGCCGATCTGCTGCTCCACCTGCATCGCCTTGTCCAGGCTCAGCGGCTTGTTGGCCTCCAGCGGGATCAGCTTGGACAGGCGGTCGCACAGGCCGAAGGGCAGGTCCAGCACGCGGCCGACGTCGCGGATCACCGACTTGGACGACATGGTGCCGAAGGTGACGATCTGGCTCACAGCCTCCTCGCCGTATTTGCGGCGGGTGTATTCGATCACGCGCCAGCGGTTTTCCTGGCAGAAGTCCACGTCGAAGTCGGGCATCGACACCCGTTCCGGGTTCAGGAAGCGCTCGAACAGCAACGCGTATTTCAGCGGGTCCAGATCGGTAATGGACAGGCTGTACGCCACCAGCGAGCCGGCGCCGGAACCCCGGCCCGGTCCCACCGGGCAGCCGTTGCCTTTGCCCCACTGGATAAAGTCCGCCACGATCAGGAAGTAGCCGGGGAAACCCATCTGGATGATGGTGTCGCACTCGAACTTCAGCCGCGCGTCGTAATCGGGCCGCTTGGCTTCGCGCTCGGCCTCGTCCGGATAGAGCTGCTTCAGCCGTTCTTCCAGGCCGCGCTTGGCTTCGTAGACCAGGAAATCGTCCAGCGACATGCCGTCCGGCGTCGGGAACAACGGCAGGTAGTTCTTGCCCAGCACCACTGAGATATTGCAGCGCTTGGCGATTTCAACGGTATTGGCCAGCGCTTCCGGAATATCGGCGAAGCGGGTCTCCATCTCCTCAGCGCTGAGGAAGTATTGGCATTCGTTGAAGTTGCGCGGCCGGCGCTTGTCGCCCAGCGTGAAGCCCTCGGCGATGCACACCCGCGCTTCGTGCGCCTTGAAATCGTCCTTATCCATGAACTGGATGGGGTGGGTGGCGACGACGGGCAGTTCGGCTTCGCCAGCCAGCCACAGGGTGGCTTGCACCACGCTTTCCACCTGCGGGTTGTCCACGCGCTGGATTTCCAGATAGAAGGCACCGGGGAACAGTCTTTCCCAGTAGTCGGCGCGGCGGCGCGCCTCGTCGCGCTGGCCCATGGACAGGGCGACGCCGACATCGCCCAGATGCGCGCCGGACAGGCAGAGGAGGTTGCTGTTGTCGCCGCTCTCCAGCCATTCGCGCTTGATCTCGGCGCGGCCGCGGTACTGGTTGTGGCTGAAGGCCTCGGTCAGCAGTTCGCACAGGCGGCGGTAGCCCTCGCGGTTCTTCGCCGTCAGCATCAGCCGGTAGGGCTTGTCGCGGTCTTCCTCGTTCTCCAGCCAGATGTCGGCGGAAATGATGGGCTTGATGCCCTTGTTGCGGCAGCTCTTGTAGAACTTGACCATGCCGAACAGGTTCATCAGGTCGGATACGCCGAGCGCGGGCATCTGTTCCTTGACGGCGCGTTTGACCGCGTCATCGAGGCGGACGATGCCGTCGGTGATGGAAAACTCCGAGTGGAGGCGAAGATGGACAAAGCGAGGTGCGTTCATCCCGGCATTTTACCGGCTGGCGGGATGGCGAACCAGTTGAATTCACGGCTGGCACTCGGCGGCCTTGCCGCATTAGAATGCTGGCATGGCAATATTCACCTCGGGCGAAGCGAAACGATGGAGTTCAATGTGCAGCAATTGGAGCGAACGAATCTGTATCAACTGCTGGTGGGCTGCGTGTTGCCGCGGCCCATCGCCTGGGTCAGCACGCAGGATGTGAAGGGCGTCTGCAATCTGGCGCCGTTTTCTTTCTTCAATGTGATGAGCGTGACGCCGCCTTTGCTGGGTTTCAGCATCCTCAAACAGGCGTCGGAGCGGGATAAGGACACGCTGGCCAACATCCGTCTGACCGGCGAGCTGGTGGTCAATATCGTCAGCCAGCCTTTGGCCGAGGCGATGAATATCACTTGCGGCAGCTATCCGGCCGATGTGGACGAGTTCGAACTGGCGGGCTTGGCCAAATCGCAGAGCGTGACGGTGAAGCCGCCGGGCGTGGCCGACGCGCCGGTGCGTCTGGAGTGCACGCTGCATCAGTGCCTGACTTTCGGACATGGCACCGGGGCCGGCAATCTGGTGCTGGCCGAAGTGCGGCATATCTATGTGGCGGATCAGGTCTGGAAAAACGGCGCCATCGACGACGTCGGCCTGCAGGCGATCGGCAAGCTGGGCGGCGACCGCTATAGCAAGGCCGAACCTGCGTTCAGCCTGGCCCGGCCCTGACGGGTCTTGCCTGCCGCGAAGGAGCGTCCGTTCGCGGCGGCAGCGTGAGGGCTTGTGTGAGCGGGTATTAAACCGCGCGGGCGGTTTGGGCGGACAACTCGTCCAGCAGCGTGTAGCGGCGTTGGTATTCGGCGCGCTTTTTGCTGGCGATGTCTTCCATGGCCTTGCGCGGAATCGTCAGCGGAAGGCGGTAGAAACGGCCGTTCTCCACCGGCTCGCCTTCCAGCGTTTGCCAGAAGCTGTCGTAATCGGCGAAAAAGTCGCGGCGATAGCGCCAGGAGCTGTAGATATGCTCGCGGTTGCCTACGGCCAGGATTTCATCGACGCCGATCTTGCGGGCCAGCGCGGTCAGCGCCTCGATGGCTAGCCGCTTGGGGAACAGCCCGTGCGCCGCCTTGGTGGCTTTTTGCACGGTTTCCGCTCCATGCGGCTTGCGCGGGCCTTGCAGGCCGCCCACTACCAGCACGGAGAGGTCTTCGCGGCGGGTCAGCGTGAAGGTCAGGGTGGCTAGCGGCACCCGATCCGCATTGCAAACCTGCAGTGACAACTCACCCTCCTTGTCGAAGGAGTGGTTCAGCGTCAATTGCGCCAGCAGGCTTTCCTCATTTTTGCCCGAGACTTGCGCAAGCTCCAACTGCGCATTGGACAACAGAACTTTCAGGGCTTGGGCGTTGAAAGTTCTTTCTTGCAGCGCATAGTGGTTTTGCAATGCGGCAAGTTTGCCTGCAGGGCCCAGTGAGCGGTACAGGTAGGGACGATGCAGCTTGCAAGCCAGCCTGGGATTGCGTTTCAGATAGGTGAGCAGGGATTGCGAGCGGAAAGTATTCAGCCAACGCAAAGTCCACGGCAGCGTCAGCATGCCGCGGAGAGCGAATTTGAAGCGGTTCTTGCCTTCGTCGAAGCCGTCCCGTTGCGAGAACGAGCCATTGGCCAGCGACCAGAACAGATCCATGGATTGAATGACAGTCATGCGTACCTCTACCTATGAGCACATAAGGATACGGTAAACCTGTCAGGCAAATTGTTAATAGTTATGTAGGATAGTGTGACTGTCTGTGACGCTTTAATTTTATGTCATGCCAAGGTTTACAGTTTATTGCAATAAATATGCGTCCAGCCTCTGAGCAGGGCTTGCAAGCACATTTAGGCCAGGCTGACGCTTAGTCAAATCGCAAAAAACATCGATTCCCGGCAAGGATCTGTAATGCTGGCGCAGTAATGATTCGAGTCAAGGCCAAGGGCTGGCGCAGCCGCCGCGCGGCCTGTTTGCCCTTCCGCATATTTAGGCGAAAGAGGAGCTCTCCACGGCTGGAGTCTCCGGCATCATGGCGCATCCTTGGGCCGCATCGAATGCAGCGCGGTTTTCTGCATCTCCAGCGTCTTGATCTGCATGGTCAGCACGCCCAGGTTCATCGTCAACCAGCCTTCCACCACTTTCAATTCGGCCAGCTTGCGGTCGATTTCCTCCTCCGTCATCGGCGGCAGAAAAGCCTGCATGCCAGGGGGCGTCGCTTGTTGCCAGAACTGGCGGAACAGCGAGAACGGATCGTGGCCTTGGTCGCTCATGGCGCTTGTCCTTGTGAGAAATGAAAAACGGGCAAGCCAAGCTTGCCCGTTCAGTATACCGCTGGATGTCGGAGCGTGTCCGGCTTAGCCCTGTTGCTGGGCGTCCACCGAGGCCAGCGCCACCATGTTGACGATGCGGCGCACCGACGAGATCGGGGTCAGGATGTGCGCCGGCTTGGCCATGCCCATCAGGATCGGGCCGATGGTCACGCCGTCGGACGCCGATACGCGCAGCAGGTTGTAGCTGATGTTGGCGGCTTCCACGTTCGGCATGATCAACAGATTGGCCGAGCCCTTCAGCGTCGAATCCGGCATCGCTTGCTGGCGGATGCTTTCCACCAGCGCGGCGTCGCCCTGCATTTCGCCGTCGATTTCCAGTTCCGGCTGGTTCTCGCGGATCTGGTCGAAGGCGGCGCGCATTTTCTGCGAGGACGCGGTGTTGAGCGCGCCGAAGCTGGAGTTGGACAGCAGCGCGGCCTTGGGCTGGATGCCGAAGCGCTTGATCGACTGCGACGCCATCTTGGTGATGGCGGCCAGTTGCTCGGCGCTCGGCTCGGCGTTGACGTAGGTGTCGGTGATGAAGATGTTGCCGGTCGGCAGGATCAGCGCGTTCATCGCGCCGGCCACCTTGTCTTCATTGGCGTAGCCCAGCACGTTCTCCAGGATGTCGAAGTGCTGGCGGTACGGGCCGTAGGTGCCGCAGATCAGCGCGTCGGCGTCGCCGCGGCGCACCATCATCGCGCCGATCAGCGTGGTGTTGCCGATCACGCGGCGGCGAGCCTGCTCTTGCGACACGCCCTTGCGCTTCATCAGCTGGTAGTAGTCCTGCCAGTAGGTGTTGAAGCGCGAGTCGGACTCATTGTTGACCAGCTCGAAGTCCACGCCGGCGCGCAGCTTCAGGCCCAGCTTTTCGATGCGCTTCTCGATCACGCTCGGACGGCCCACCAGGATGGGCTTGGCCAGACCCTGGGTGACGATTTCCTGGGTGGCGTGCAGCACGCGCTCGTCTTCGCCTTCGGTCAGCACCACGCGTTTCGGGTTTTGCTTGGCCTGGGCGAACACCGGCTTCATGAACAGATTGGTCTTGTAGACGAACTGCGCCAGTTGGTCGGCGTAGGCGTCGAAGTCCTGGATAGGGCGAGTGGCTACGCCGGACTCCATGGCGGCCTTGGCCACGGCCGGGGCGATCTTGACGATCAGGCGCGGGTCGAACGGCTTCGGAATCACGTATTCCGGGCCGAAGGACAGTTCCTGATTGTCGTAGGCGGAGGCGACCACGTCGTTCTGCTCGGCCATCGCCAGGTCGGCGATCGCGCGCACGGTGGCCAGCTTCATCTCTTCATTGATGGTGGTGGCGCCCACGTCCAGCGCGCCGCGGAAGATGAAGGGGAAGCACAGCACGTTGTTGACCTGGTTCGGGAAGTCCGAACGGCCGGTGCCGATGATGGCGTCCGGACGCACTTCCTTGACCAGCGGCGGCAGGATTTCCGGTTCCGGGTTGGCCATGGCCAGGATCAGCGGATCGCGGGCCATGGATTTGACCATGTCTTGCGACACTAGGCGCGGGCCGGACAGGCCCATGAAGATGTCGGAGCCGGCCATGGCGTCTGCCAGCTTGCGCCAGCCGTTGTCCTTGATCGCGTAACGCAGCTTGGACTCATCCAGCTTCTCGTCGCGGCCGATGAAGACCACGCCCTTGGAGTCGCAGATGGTGATGTTTTCGCGCTTCACGCCCAGGGCCACCAGCAGGTCCAGGCAGGCGATGGCGGCGGCGCCGGCGCCGGAGGCCACCACGCGCACTTCGCCGATTTCCTTCTTCACCAGGCGCAGGCCGTTCAGAACGGCGGCGGCGGCCACGATGGCGGTGCCGTGCTGGTCGTCATGGAAGACCGGGATGCCCATGCGTTCGCGGCACTTCTTCTCGATGTAGAAGCACTCCGGCGCCTTGATGTCTTCCAGGTTGATGCCGCCGAAAGTCGGCTCCAGCGAGCAGATGATGTCTACCAGCTTGTCCGGGTCGAGCTCGTTGACTTCGATGTCGAACACGTCGATGCCGGCGAATTTTTTGAACAATACGCCCTTGCCTTCCATCACCGGCTTGCTGGCCAGCGCGCCGATATTGCCCAGGCCCAGCACGGCGGTGCCGTTGGAGATCACCGCCACCAAGTTGCCGCGGGCGGTGTACTTGTAGGCGTTGAGCGGGTCTTCGACGATGGCGTCGCAGGGGGCGGCCACGCCGGGAGAGTAGGCCAAGGCCAAGTCGCGCTGAGTGGTCAGCGGCTTGGTGGGGGCGACCTGAATCTTGCCGGGTGTGGGGAACTGGTGAAATTCCAGCGCGCTTTGGCGCAATTGCTCGTCCATTCGCAGGCTCCTGATAGAGAGATGTTCTTGTGTTTGTGTAAGGGAATTTAGCCCAGCATTATATGCCTTCTGCCAAGCAGGGGCTACGAGGTGTCGGACAAAAGCCGCGACAGATCGCTCCATCGCGGCTGCATATTATTTGAGCTGAAGATTTCAACCCATCATGCCCAGCGCCCTCGGCAGCCACAGCGAGATTTCCGGGATGAAGGTGACGGCCAGCAAGAAGCCCAGCATGGTCAGCAGCCAGGGCCATACCGCCACCGTCAATTCGGTGATCCCCATCTTGGTGATCCCCGATGCCACATAAAGGTTCAATCCCACCGGCGGGTGGCACATGCCCACCTCCATGTTCACCGCGATCAGGATGCCGAAATGGATGGGGTTGACGCCCAGCTTCACCGCCACCGGGTACAGGATGGGCGCCATGATCAGCACGATGGCCGACGGGTCCATGAAGTTGCCGGCCGCCAGCAGCAGCACATTGGTCAGCAGCAGGAAGGCGACGATGCCGAAGCCTTGGGTAGCCATCCAGGCGGCCATGGTTTGCGGAATCTGTTCCGACGCCATCAGGAAGGAGAACAACACCGCGTTGGTGATGATGTAGAGCAGCATCGCGCTCATCGACGCGGCGTTGATCAGCACCTTGGGCACGTCCTTCAGCCCCATGTCCTTGTAGACGAACACCGCGATCACGAAGGCGTACACCGCCGCCATCGCCGCCGCCTCGGTGGGGGTGAAGATGCCTGTGTAGATGCCGCCTATCACCAGCACCATCAGCAGCAAGCCCCACACGCACTCGCGGAAGGCTTGCCAGCGTTCCAGCCAGCTGGCCTTGGGCAGTCGCGGGTAATCGAACTTCTTGGCGCGGAACCAGGTGGTGAGGCCCAACAGCGCCGACAGGCACAAGCCGGGCAGCACGCCGGCCATGAACAGCTGGCCGACCGAGGCGGTGGACACCGAGTTGCCATCCGGTCCGGTGACGCTCATGCCAGCGGTGGCGATGCTGTACATCACCAGATTGATCGACGGCGGAAACAGAATGCCCAGCGCGCCGGAGGTGGTGATGACGCCGGCGCCGAAGCGGGCCGGATACCCCTGTTTCAGCATGGCGGGCAGGATGATGGAACCGACGGCGACGACGGTGGCCACCGAGGAGCCGGTGATGGCGGCGAACAGCGCGCACGACACCACGCCGGCCAGGCCCAGGCCGCCGTACCAATGGCCCACCAGGGTGGTGGCGAAGCGTATCATCCGCCGCGCCACGCCGCCGTGCATCAGGAAGTTGCCGGCCAGGATGAAGAAGGGGATCGCCATGATCTCGAACTTCTCTATGCCGGTGAACAGCTTGAGCGCGACCGAGGTGATCGGCACCTCGGTCATGGTGAACAGGAAGGTGAGGACGGTCAGGCCCAGCGAGATGGAGATCGGCATGCCGGTCAGCATCAGCGCCAGCAGCAGGCCGAAGATGATCAAAGCGCTCATGGGCGGCCTCCGTGCGGGGTATCGTGCGGGTGCAGATTGTCGAGCGCTTCATCGCCCTCGATGCCGTCCACGTGGCCGTGGTCGTGCTTGGGCAGTTCGCCGGTTTTGACGAAACGCCAGGCCACTTGCAGGAAGCGGAAGCACATCAGGGTGGAGCCGGCCGGGATGGCCAGGTAGACCAGCCACATCGGCGCCTCCAGGTCAGGCGAGGTCTGGTCGGTGTGAGCGATGTTCCAGACGAAGTCGCCGCCCATTACCGCCACCGTGCCGGTGAACAGCGCGCCGGCCAGGAGACCGAATACGATGAAATAGCCGCGGGTTTTGTCCGGCAGGCGGTTGATCAGCACATCGACGCCGACGTGGATGCCGGTGCGCACGCCATAGGCGGCCCCGAACTTGGCCATCCACACAAACAGATAAACAGTCAGCTCCTGCGCCCACGACAGATTGATGTGGGCGAGGTAGGGTTGCAGGGTGGGAATGCCCGAGCCGTAGCGGTGCAGCACCGCTACGAAGGTGATCAGGGTGGCGGCCCCCATCAGACAGGCAATCATCCACTCCTCGAGGTGGTCGAGGAATTTCAGCATGGCAGGTTTCCTTGGCGCATGAAAAAACCGCGCCGTTCAGGGCGCGGCGGATGGCCTTACTTGGCGGGCTTGAAGCCGGTTTCTTTATAGATGGCTTTGAGCAGGTCCGGGCCGATGCGGTCGGCCATTTTCTGGTGCACCGGCAGCAGCGCCTTCTTGAACGCTTCGCGCTCTTGCGGCGTCGGCACATAGACCTTGGTTTTGCCGGAGGCCTTGATCGCCGCCACGGCCTTGTCGTTTTCTTCCTTGGCGATCTTGTTGGCGTAGACGCTGGCGTCCTGCACCGCGCTGTCCAGCTGCGAACGCACGTCGGCAGGCAGGCCGTCCCAGAACTTCTTGTTGACGATCAGCGCGTAGCCGAGGAAGCCGTGCTGGGTCAGCGTCAGGTTCTTCTGCACTTCGTAGGACTTGCTGGTGTACAGATTGGACGCTTCCAGCTCGGTGCCGTCCACCACGCCGGTCTGCAGCGCCTGGTAGACCTCGGAGAAGGCCATCACCTGCGGCAGCGCGCCCAGGGTGCGCATTTCCTCTTCCAGCACCTTGGACGACTGGATGCGGATCTTCATGCCCTTGAGGTCGGCCGGGGTCTTGATCGGCTTGTTGGACGAGAAATTCTTGAAGCCGTTGTCCCAGTAAGCCAGGCCCTTGATGCCCTTGCTTTCCAGCTTGCCCAGCAATTGCTTGCCGATGGCGCCGTGCATCACCTTATTGACTTCGTCATAGTTGTCGAACACATAGGGCAGGTCGAAAACTTCGAATTCCTTCACGCCCAGCGGGCCGAATTTGGCCAGGCTGGGGGCCAGCATTTGCACCGCGCCCAGTTGCAGCGCTTCCATCTCTTCCTTGTCCTTGTACAGCTGGCTGTTGGGGTAGACCTGCACCTTCACCTTGCCGTGAGTGCGTTGTTCGGCCAGCTTTTTGAAGTATTCCGCGGCCTTGCCCTTGGGCGTGTCCGGCGCCACCACATGGCTGAATTTGATGACGATTTCGCCGGCGGCCTGAGCCATGGCGGAAAAAGACAGGCCGACGCAAAGCGCCAGAGCGGCATGCTTGAATTTCATGGGTTTCTCCATCCGTTTGTAGCATTGATAGTGTTGTGCGCCGATGTTGCGGCATTTTGTGCCGTTAAAGTAGTTGCTCCAGACCAGGTTGACCATTAGGGAATTCCAGAACATGGTCATGCGCCCGGAAGGTCTCATGTCGAGCTATCATCCGGACTGTGCAATTGTCCGCGTCTCCATCATGTCCTCATCCGATTCCCGTCTAAAACGCCTGCCCTTCATGCTGTGGCCCGGCATCAGCCTGTCGCTGATCGCCTTGCTGCTGGCGCTGTGCAGTCTGAGTTATCTGGTATACCGCGATTGGCGCGACGAGCAGCAGGACAATCTGATCCAGGAAGTGCTGTGGCTGGAGCAATCGCTGCGCATGCATCTGGAAGGGCATCAGGAGTGGGGCGACGGACTGGCGCGCGACATCGCCGCCGGCAAAGTGGACAGCGGCCGCTTCGCGCATCTGGCGGCCTTCTACATGCGGGAAAATCCGGAGCTGGTGACGCTGGAAAGGGTGGATGAGAGCAGGGTGGTGCAATGGGACGCGCATGGCACCCGGCGCGATGGCCGCGAGCTGAACTCGGCGGAGTACGACGCGCTGTGGCGGGCCGCGCGATTGCTGCGGCCATCCTACGGCGCGCCTTATCAGGGCGTCGACGGCAAATACCGTTTCGATCTGGCCATCCCCATCGTCCACGATGGCCATTTGCAAGGCGGGGTGCGGCTGTCCTATCAACTGGACGGGCTGCTGTATCACCAGGTGCCGTGGTGGATCGCCTCCAAGAACTACATCAGCATCATTGATCTGGGCGGGAAAACGCTGGCGCAGAAGTTCGACGCCGCCGAGCGGCCAGGCAATATCTCGCACCAGACCAGCCTGGATCCGCCGGGCTTTGGCTTATATCTGCGCGCGGTGGCGTACCGCAGCGGCCTGGGCCTGACCTTGCCTGTGCTGACCGGCGTGATCGTGCTGCTGCTGTTCACCCTGTCCTACGCGGTGTGGCGCACCCGCCGCCATATGCGCGAGCGCGCCCTGGCCGAGCAGCGGCTGTCCAAGGAAGTGTCGCTGCGGCAGGCGATAGAGGATTCGATGAAAAGCGGCCTGATGGCCATCGGCCAGGAGGGCGAAATCGTCCGCGTCAACCGCGCCTTCTGCGACATGCTGGGCTTCAGCCCCGACGAGCTGGTGGGCAGCCTGCCGCCGCATCCGTTCTGGCCGGCGGCGCATCACGCGCCCTTGGCTGAGGCCTTGGCGGCGATGCGGGCCAACCACCAGCCGGAAAACGGCTTCGAACTGACCATGCGGCGCAAGCATGGCGGCACGGTGGTAGTGCGCCTGTTCGCCACGCCGCTGGTGGAAGAGGACGGCAGTCAGCACGGCTGGATCACCTCGATGTTCGATATCACCGAGCGCCAGCGCCAGCGCACCGCGCTGGACGCCGCCCATCGCCGATTTCTCACCGTGCTGAATGGCCTGGCGGCCGGCGTGTGCGTGGTGGACGAGGGCAGCGGGCAGCTGCTGTACGCCAACCCCGGCTTCGCCGAACTCTGGCTAGTGGGCGATGCCGAAGCGCCGTGCTGCGTGCTGCTGCCGGGCCTGATGGCGGACGGGCGCAGCGAGGATTTCGGCATGGAGTTCATTGTCGCCCACGAGCACCGCTATTTATTGATCCGCCGCCGCCGCATCGAGTGGGTGAACGGCGAGTCGGCCTGGCTGGCCATTGTCAGCGATGTCACCGCCGACCGCCGCCGCGAAGAGCGCGAACAAGCGCAGCAGGAACGCTTCCAGAACACCGCCCGCTTGATCGCCATGGGCGAAATGGCCTCCACGCTGGCGCATGAGCTCAACCAGCCGCTCACCGCCATCAATACCTACGCCGCCGGCGTCAACCGCCGCCTGCCGGAAGAATTGGCTCTGCCCGCCGGCGTGCGCGAGGCGCTGCAAGCCATGGCCGAGCAGGCCAAGCGCGCGGCGCAGATTGTCAGCAGCATCCGCGCCTTCGTCAAAAAGCACGAGCCGCAGCTGGAGCGGGTGGACCCGGCGCGAGTGGTGCCGCGGGCGATGGGCCTGGCCGAACCGCTGGCCGCCAAGCACGGCGTCAGCCTGCAATGGGAGCCCGACCGCCGCGCCTGTCTCTTGGACATGGACCCGGTGTTGATCGAACAGGTGCTGCTCAACCTGCTGAAAAACGCCATCGAAGCCCTGGTGGAAGCTGGCACCCCGCGCCCCTGCGTGCAGCTGCACACCTGCGTGGGCGACCAGCAATGGCGGGTGGAGGTGGTGGACAACGGCCCCGGCTTGGCCCAGGGCATGCAGGACAATCTGTTCACGCCGTTCTACTCCACCAAGCCGGAAGGCATGGGCATAGGCCTCAACATCTGCCGCTCCATCGTCGAATTCCACCGCGGCGAATTCGGCGCGCTCAGCAGCCCGGAAGGCGGCTGCGTGTTCTGGTTCAGCCTGCCGCTGGCCGGAGAGAGGGGCTAGGCAAGCAAAATGCCGTTGTGATAGGATGTTTGGATCGATTCAAAATCGATACGGGCCGATAGCTCAGCTGGGAGAGCGCTGCGTTCGCAATGCAGAGGTCGAGGGTTCGATCCCCTTTCGGTCCACCAACACGCCCCTCAGTTTTTTCTTCGTTTGTGACGGGAAGCATAAGTTGGCCGAAACGGCCAGCTTATACTTCCCGTTTCGCGTTTCTAGCCACTCCGCCGTCCCAAGGTCATTCCATTTTCTCCACCCCTATTCCTTGAAAGTGTTGCGCAGCAAGGCTTTCCACGTTTGAAACACCGTTCCAGCTTTTGGCCAGCTTATGGGTACAAATCGTCGATTTTGGCCAGCTTATGGTTCCTAACGACAGAGTGCGATGCTTGTCAGGATAGCGTGTGTGATATGTGCGGGCTGCTGTTCGGCCAAAGCCGCCAATTGGCCTATGAACTTCCAGCGGCAGCTATGCGACAGTCAGCCATCGCCAGACGCTCTACTTCTTGTTAAGGGAAGGCAGGACAGACCAACTTAAACCAAACAGCCTCCACAAATACCCGCGCAGCACAGATTGCTATGCTGTTCCCGCCTGGCAATATGGCTTGCGGGCCATCCAAGTACAGGGTCATAATTGAGACATGGATTATTGATACGCACTAGGACCCAGGGAACCCCCGAGACCACCCAATAACTGCATTGAGCTCACGGCGTTGTCTACTGTGGAATAAGGAGACCGCGTGCTAAGGCTACAAGTGGCTTCGCTCGACTGGGCTTTGGCGCACGTCCGTCGATTCGGAGACACCGATAATCGAAGTGTTTCGTGATCGACAAAAAATTTATTTTTTTTATTCAGCCAACTTCGCATCAAGCCTCCAAACGAAAATTATCATGCGAATTAAAAAGGTACAGGTAAAGAATTTTCGCTTACTGAAGAACACTGAACTATGCCTTGACGAACACATGACATTGATCGTCGGCAGAAACAACAGTGGCAAAACGTCGCTTGCCGAACTTTTCAGGAGACTACTCTCAGAAAAGGCTGCCGGATTCAGCCTTGAGGACTTTTCGCTTGCGGCACATTCAGGATTTTGGGATGCACTCCAAATGGTGCGGCAGAAGCGGGAGGATACCGACGTGCGAACGGCCCTGCCCTCTATTGAGGTAACGCTTACAGTAGGTTATGACAAAGCGGCAGCAAGCTTTGGCCCGCTCTCGGACTTTATCGTTGATCTGGATCCCGATTGTGAGGAAGCGTGCGTTGATATTTGCTACCAGCTTGGCGATGGAAAGCTAAAGGTATTCCTCGGCGAGATCGAGGTGGACAATGAGACAGATGAGGCCCTGCAAAAGGCGATATTGCTTCAGAAAATGAAAGAGTTGGTCCCGAAGCACTATTCGTGCAAGGTTTTCGCGAGGGATCCGAACGACCCGACCAATGAGCGGCCTTTGGAATGGGCGAAGCTCAGGGAACTCATCCAAGGGGATCTCGTCTCAGCCCAACGTGGAATCGACGATATCACCCATAAGGAAAACGACTCCCTGAGCAGGATCCTGAGCGCCTTGTTTGAATCGGCAGGCCAAGAGAATTCCCGAGAGGCAGACCAGCAGACCGTCAACACACTCAAAGAAGGGGTCAAAAACGTCCAGGAAAGCATCGACAAGAGCTTTAACGGACAGCTCACCAACCTCCTGCCAGCGCTCAACCTCTTTGGATACAGGTTTCCCGACCCAAATATTCAGACTGAGACCAGTCTCGATGTAGGCCTCCTGCTCCGGAACCATACGAAAATCCGCTACGCCGGCGCCAATGGCATTAGCCTGCCGGAGGCTTACAACGGCCTCGGTACTCGCAACCTGATTTACATCCTGCTCAAACTGTTCGAGGCATTTAAATCCTTCAAGGCCCGAGGCAGCGAACCCGGCATGCACCTGATGTTCATTGAAGAACCGGAGGCACACCTGCATCCCCAGATGCAGGAGGTTTTCGTCAGCAAGCTGGAAGTAATTGCCAAGTTGTTCGCAGACAGATACGGCGACGGGCAGCCGTGGCCCGTGCAATTCGTTGTGACGACCCATTCGTCGCACATGGCAAACAAAGCGGAATTCAATTCCATTCGGTATTTCCTGGCGATGCCAGATCCGGACGTGGCTGGCTCCTCCCGCACGAAGGTCAAGGACCTCAAGCTCGACTTCGGAGACCGCGAGAACAAGGACAACGAATTCCTCCACCAATACATGACGCTGACCCGCTGCGACCTCCTGTTCGCAGATAAGGTCATCCTCATTGAGGGCACGTCCGAGCGCCTACTGCTCCCCGTTATGATCGGGAAAGTTGATGCCGTCCTGGCCGACGCGGAGAAGCTAGAAAGCCAGTACATCAGCGTGCTGGAGGTCGGTGGAGCCTACTCGCACATATTTTTCCGGTTGCTCGATTTCCTAGAACTACCCGCGCTCATTATCACGGATCTGGACTCGGTGGATGCGGGCAGCGAGGCTTGTGCGGTTTCCAAGGGGGCAGGAACAAGCAATGCCAGCATCAAGGCCTGGTTCGACGTAGGTGCAATTTCTCCTCAAGAGCTATTGGAGAAAAAAGAAGCTGACAAGATCAAGGGTGTTCGGCGGATGGCCTACCAGGTCCCGGAGCCGGGCACCCCTGCATGCGGGCGCAGCCTGGAGGGTGCTTTTATGCTCGCCAATGCTGCCAAATTCTCGCTGGACGCCGCCGATTTAGAAATGTCGGCTTGGGATAAGGCAGCAAAGGCAAAGAAGTCGGAATTCGCACTTAAACATGCCATCCGCGATACCAACTGGGCGGCTCCGCATTACATACGCGAGGGGCTCATCTGGCTCGCGAAGACGCCAACAGAAGCCAGCGGTTCGAAGCCCGGCCAAGCGGCTGAACAAGCAGTTGAGGCTGGTTCTCATGGAAACTAACGTGGTTGCCGAAAATCCTGCCGTCGAGGCGGCGCGCAAGTCCTTAAACGAGATTTACGAATGCTTGGACGGCGGGAAGAGCTTCATCCTCGAGGCGGGCGCCGGTTCGGGGAAAACCCATTCGCTTGTGATGGCGTTGCGCTACCTGATAGGGAAACAGGGGGACGAATTCATTCGCCGGGGTAAACGGATCGCCTGTATCACCTACACAAACGTCGCAAGTGAAGAGATCACCTCTCGCACGGATGGTCACCCGGCGGTCTTTTCGGCGACTATCCACGCATTCTGTTGGTCGCTGATTAAGGGCTTCCAAGTGTTTCTACGCGAGGAGCTACCCAAACTGCCGAAATGGCAGGAAAGGCTGGACGAAGCTGGCGGCCTGGCTGGGAGAGAAATTGAATACGAGCTTGGCTTTGCCTCCGCCCGCAAGGAATATCCAAAAGTTTCGCTCCATCATGACGATGTGCTGCAGCTGATGGTTAGGCTAATGGATCAGCCGAAGTTTCGGAAGCTGCTTGTTTCTAGGTACCCCGTCATTTTTATCGACGAGTATCAAGACACTAATAGGCAGTTCGTCAGCTCTATCATCGACAACTGTGTCAGGAAGGGCGAGGGACCTCTGATTGGATTCTTCGGAGACCATTGGCAGCAGATCTACGGTGAGGAGGACACTTGTGGCCGTATCACCGACGATGCGTTGGCGAAAGTCCAACAGAAATCAAACTTCCGCTCAGCGCCACCAGTAATTGAGGTTCTTAATAAGATGCGCCCCGAGCTGCCACAAGCTTTTTCAGACCCCGACGCGGAAGGAGAGGTTGCAGCCTATCACACGAATTCGTGGAAAGGGGTACGGCGGGACGGAAAAGGCGGGGGACATTGGAAAGGCGATCTCCCTGAAGAGACAGCCCATGCTTACCTCGAAGCACTACGTGGAAAACTGGAAGCCGACGGCTGGGACATGTCGTCGGGTCAGACCAAAATACTCATGCTCACCCACGGGGTGCTCGCCTCCGAGCAAGGCTACAGGGGTATCGCGAAGGCGTTTTCGGGATTCAACAATTCCTACGCCAAGAAGGAAGACAGCCTCATCAAGTTCTTGTTGGAAGTAGTGGAACCCATGGCTGTTGCGTACGAAGGCAAGCGCTTCGGCGAGATGTTCCGGGTTTTAGGAATGAAGATCCCGCAGATACGCCGGGCGAAAGACAAGCTCGAATGGGCTCGCGACATGTCGGCATTGCTGCAGCTCCGCCAGGAGGCAACCATCGGGGAGGTAATCGACCACCTGAAGGCGACAGGGCACCCTCGCTTGCCAGATTCGATTCTGCAGAGGGAAAAGGAATTGCGGGAGTGGATGGAAGCGGGTGAAGCAGAGGAGTCTGGTTCCAAAGCACGCTTGAAGCAACTCCTCTCGATCAATTACACGGAAGTTATTGCACTCTCACAATTCGTGGACGAACACACGCTGTTCTCGACGAAGCACGGGGTCAAGGGAGTGGAGTTCGACAACGTGATCGTTGTCGCCGGTCGGGGGTGGAACAAATACGACTTCAACAAGCTGCTCGAGTACCTGGCAAATCCCGGAGACATCCCTGCTGACCGGTCCGCATATGAAAGGTGGCGCAACCTCTTCTACGTCGCCTGCTCCCGACCAAAGAAACGGCTGGCCGTGCTATTTACGCAGGAGCTCTCAGATACAGCGATCCAATGCCTTTCCAAGTTATTCGGCAGCAAGAATGTCTTCGATTTTTCGCTTACATAGCAAAAATGCGCAATACAGACGGGCTTGGTCGTACGTCAAACAGTGACGATGGGGAAGGTAAAGGCTGGTAATCATCTTAGATCGGACGTTCATGGCTGAGGTGGGGTGAGGGGATGAAAGGCGGCTTCGGCCGATATGCAGACCTACTGTTACCATTGCTTTATGACCTATGTTGCCCGGTGTTTCGGAGTTGTTCCCGCAGCTCGTTGTACTCCTCGCGCAGCGGTCCGCGCTGCAGCGATAGCCGATAAGGCCGTAGGGCCTGGGACATCCGGCGGATGCTCGGATAGTCCCCGCCGGCGACGATGTTCCTGAAGACTCTGCCTACCCGTTCCACGTCTTCTATCTGGCGTTCGGCAGTGGCCTGCTGCTGTGACTGCTGGTGCTTGTACGCAAGCTGTGCCAGCAGTTCCGGAAACCAATATTTGGCGTAGCTGCGCGTCACGCCGATGCGCTTCAGGATGCGGGAGACTGGTTCCGCGGTGTTGGGGGCGTCGAGCTGCTGGCGAAGCCGTGATTCGAGAGAGGCTTTACTCAGCTGGGCTGCGGGGCGTGGTTTGTCCTTTGCAGGGACGGGTGATGCGCTGCTTGGCGCCTGATCCGGCAGAGGCTGGGTGAATAGCTGGTACAGCGTCATGCCCAGCGTGTCTGCTATCTGAAGCAGCTGTGGGAATGCCGGCTTCTGCTGTTTGTTGGCCCAGCCGCCGATGGCTCGGTCGCCCAGGCCCAGCGTGAGCGACAGTTTCTTCTTTTCCCCTTCGGTCCAGCGTTCGGCCGCGGTTTGCAGGATGGCCATCAGCTGCAGTTGCGTGGGCATGATCCTGCCTTCAGGCGTGGCGATCATGCTTTCCAGTGAGTGGGCGCGGCGCAGGTCGGCTTCCTGGATGGTTTCTTGCGTTTGCAGGGAGGATGTTGGCGCCAGGTAGCCGCAACAGTGGGTGCAGCGTGCCTGGTCCGGATAGTGCGGGATCAGTTGTTGGCGCTTGCCGCACCAGGGACACAAGTGCTGTAGTGGCCGGTGGTGCCGGGTGCACACCCGGTAGGCATCCAAGGACCAGACCAGCGGGAAGTGGCTGTCAACACGCTGGTGCCGTTGTTCGGCCAGGCAGGCGGGGCACCAGCGTACCTCCTTGGCCAGAAAGCCGGCGCCGATTTCCGGGATCACGCCTTTCCAGGCCTGGAAGGTAAGACCTTCCAGGCCCTGTACCGAGGTGAGCCGCTCCAAGGCCTGGGTAAAAGCGTAGGCATAGCGGCCGATGCCGTTTACCGTTCTGGCGTCCTCCCGGTAAAACGAGATGGCTAGGCCGGCGCCGTCTAGCGGCAGTACCGGCCATACCGTGTAGCGAACCAGCCGCCGTGCGTCGATCTGGTGCGCTCGCGCCAGCCGCACCAGATAGGACAGCAGGCTCTCCGTCGCGCGCCCGCCGCCCTGCATGGGCGGCAAGGCGAACAGCGCGCTTGGATTGGAGGGGGTGAGATTCCTGTCCATGGTCCTGTCCACCCTCAAGGCTGCCAGCCGGTTTGATCTCGAGTGGGCTTGCGTTCTCCCGGTCTGCGTTTCTGTTTGGGTTTGCCATAGCGGTGGTTGTCGTCATCGCGGTAGTGATGCGACTCCTTGTAGTCCTTCTCTCCAAGCAGGCAGTGCTGGCGTAGCTCATCCATCGGGATATCCTGCAGGCGGATTTCTCCTGCCTGGGCCTCTTTCAGAATGGTCAGAATGGAGCGGTTTTCTGGAGCCAACTGCTCGACCACATTCATGTCGAGTTGATCGAGCCCATGTACGCGGCAGTACTCGTATGCGCTATCCAACCAAGGCTTCAGGATGCCGATGCAACCTGCCGATTTGAGATAGAAATACTCAGCTTTGTGGAGCAGGTCTGGTTGGCGGGGCAGATTCATCCACGAGATCAGCGTGCTAAGCGATGAGCAGAAGGACTCCCAGTCATCCTTGTCTGTCCTGTGATAGTGCGGCAGTTTGATGATGCGGGTACGCCGCACCAACTGGGCACTCTGCTCTTGAATGGACAGCAGATCGTAAGTGCCGACCAGGATGATGACGGCGTTGGTGCTGGCCGCCAGCGATTTGAGGATTTCATACTGCCGACTTTGCTCCTGTGCCTTATGGCCCAGCAGGAGCTGATTGGCCTCGTCGAGGATGATGGCGCGCACGCCGCGTTTTTTGACGGCCTTGCCAAGCGCGCTTTGCAGGCTGTTCGCCGTCGGCGCCGAGCGCCCCAGCTTGATCGGCTCATCGATCAGCATCATGTCGTCCGTGTCGAACGGCAGCGTGAGCTGGGGGCTGACGCTGCTCAGTTGCTGCAGCATCCGGCTGTAAAGCTCTTTCCAGTTGAATGTGCTGCTGCCGGCGGAAAGAATCGACAGGTGGAGCACGGGGACCATGTCGATCTGGCGCCGCATGTCTGTGGCAAATCGCTCTTGGATCCGTTGCTCCAGTTTCTCGGCGAGGGTGGATTTGCCGACGCCGGTTGGGCCCGTCAGCACGATGATGTCAGGATGAGACTTCTGCCATAGCGTGTCTTCCAGTTGTTTCAGCGCGTCGTTCAGCTTGGGGTGGTTGATCCTCCGGCTCAAAAAGTCCGCTACGTGGGCTTCGCGCATGTTCTGTTCCTGATTTTGGTTGGGCAGTGTGTTCATGTCAGAAATCTCCGAAAACCGTCAGCGTATGGAGCGATGGGAGGGGCGGCGGGGGCGGGGTGGTGGGGGCTTCTACGTGTTCCTGAGTCGCCAGCTTTTTGTGCTCTTCAGCTTGGGCGGCTTCGACTTGGTGAACCTCGCGATAGAAATCGGACTTACGCTTGGCGTCTTCGACCCGCATTTCAGCCGTCTGTGCTGTAAGCAAATGATCTGCAAGCGCCTCGTGGCGAATGGCGTGCTCGCTCATATCCTGGTAACGAATGCGGTCCTGGCTGCGGCAGCTCAGCCATTCGCCATTGATCTGCGCGTAGACGGTGGATAGGTCGAAGGGGTCATAGCGCACGGGAATCTTTTTGGTGGCTTGCACTTCCGGCTGACGGAACGCATTGTTCCAGTAGTAGCGATTGTTGTGCTTGATGCCGCGGCCTCCGTGGATGGCGTGGCCCTTGGCTTTGGTTTGAGGCAGGCAATGAATCAAGAAGGCCAGATCGTAGGCTATGTGCGTGTGCGCACGGGCCCCGGATGTGAAGCAGCCAGTCTCGAAGACGCGCCGGGGCGACGCTTGTAGAGAGGTGTGCTGGTTCACTTCGTAGACGTCGTTCAGCCACTTTTCGAAGTACTCTTCGACTTTCTCCTGGCTCCAGACCGCCAGTTTTCGCGGATCATGGCTGGGAGAGCAGGATCTTGGATCCCGTAGCAACTGGGTATTGCCTCTCAGGTTGTGCCAGATCTCCTGATTCAGGACACCGAACAGGCGTTCCATTGTGGCGCCGAAACGCGGAGCATGAGGAGGACGTGTTTTCTTGGTGATGTAGAGCGAGGCCAGGAGTGTTTCCACATGCGTGGAGGCGAAGTCCTTGCCGCCGTCCGTCACGATGGTGCCTGGCAGTCGATGATGCCTTTGCACGCATTGACGGATCAGCATCATGGTGTTGATGGACGTGGGCGTGCCGTAGCTGAAGTAGTAGGCCAGCACCATGCGAGAGTAGCCATCGATCATTGCCGAGAGCCAGAGACGTTGAGGTTTGCTGTCAGGGCCCAGTTCGCGGCCCATCAGGTCGATCTGGGTGTGATCGATGTGAGCGATATCGAAGGGGCACTCGCCATGAGGCGGGAAGACTGCAGCTTCGGTCCACACCAGTTCTTTCTGGTTATACGCGGCTTTGCTGCCTTCCCGGATGAGCTTGACCTCATAATGGGTGCGCATCCGTTTCAACGCTTTGCGAAAAGCTTTGATACTGGGCGCGGCATCCGGCTCATCTACGTACTGTCCTAGCAGCATTGCGTAGGCCATGGACAATTTGGCGTTGCTTTGGTTGAGGTAGTGCTCCCGCAGCGCGGTATTCATCCGCTCCACGGTCTCTTCCGATAAGCGAGGCGTTCGATTGCCCTTGCGCGCAGTTTGGTCGATCAGGCCGACAAAGCCGTTCCCCATCAGGTCTTTGGCCTGCTGATAGTTATGGCGATAGCGGCGTAAGCTCCGCACCGAAGTGGCGCTCCGGCCTTCAAGCTTGTCCAGGCGCAGCTTGGCGCTCAGCAAGTCTGCGCGGCTATGATGCGACATCTTGGCGAAGGCTTGATTTTTCAGAGAAAGCTGCTCCGCTTCAGCGTCCGCTTGTAGTTCGCAGCGATCGAGCAGTCCTTGGACTGACTCCCAGGCTAGCGGGAGTATCTGCCCGGAGGAGGAGGCCAACGTGAGCTGGTCTTGCTCTTGGTGTATGACCTCCCAGGATTGCCCCTTCCAGAGCAGTTTGCTGCCGGCTTCGAAGCTGATCGGATGGACTTGGCATGCGCTGCGTGCCTGTTGCTGGATCAACAGGGCGGTGTTGTAGTCGCGATAAACCAGCGCATGACTGTGATCGCTGAGCAGGCTTACGCTCAGATCCATGTAGAGCTCATCCTCCACGATCATTTTGTAGATCGTGTCTGGAAGGGGGCGTGGCTCCGCCAGCAGGAGTTCATGCAGGCTGTAGCAGCTGCGCAGCTGGAAGAGCTGGTCGACCAGGGCGTATTCGGATGGCGATGGCTCCATGGCTTCGGCATCGAAATAGTCGTCCAGAAACTTGAGATTGCGGATCAGCACGCCATTGTTTTCTTGGGAGGAGCGCAGGGCGTAACCCAGGCCGACCTGCGCGGCATAGGCTTGGCCTGGAGGGCTCACCCATTCCCCGTTGATTTTCTGAAAACGTTGCGGGTATTTCTTGGCCAGGCTTTGCAGCTTCGATTCCGGTTTGCATTCCACCCAGCCGGTGAAGTTTTCGGAAATCAGGAAGAAGTCTGGGGTGTGCATGTAGCTGATCTTGCGGGACGCGGCTGTGTAGCTGAGTTTGATCGGATCCGGCTGGTCGTAGAACTCGTAGACGTCAGGATCGCGCTCCCACAGGTAGATAGCGCCGAGTTCATTGTGGTGGCTCTCCGCCTGGATCACGCAGTTCATTTTTTTGCTGGGGAAGCGGCAGGCGACATTGCCGGCGCTGCTACGCACGCGGCGGCTGGGTGGATGGCTTCTGACGCGTTCGATGGCCTTGCGCGCGCGGAGGCCGAATTGTTGTCGAAGGTAGAACGTTTCGAGTTCTTGCAGGTTGAACATGACGATGCACTCCATGTGAAGTCGTTCACGCGGAGCCGTGGCTGGGACAGTATCGATGCGGCAAAATGCAGGCACCCTCAGGCTGCTTGAATTCAACGAGGCCTGTTGTATGCTGCGCTTATCTAGTCGGCAAACTGGATGAGCGGCATCAAACGGCTCAGGACACCATCCTGGGCCGTTTTGTTTGTATCGATAATGTCGTGGTCCGGCTACGGTTCCTTCCATTTCCCTGTGGTGCGAAACGCCCCTCAGGGGAAATTACAATGCAAGAAATCAAATCCCATGCAAGAGGTAAAACCGCTTTTTTTGGGTTTTTTGTTAGTTAATCCCGCCTTTCTTCTCGATCGTAATGACGGGCGAATTCAAGCTGCTTTCCTTGCTGTACAAGGGTTTCAGCCATTCCTTACCTAAATTTAGCCTGGTCTTGACGTTGAAGATTTTTTTGTTAATTCGGAAAGTTTTGCGTAATATTTTTCCACAACCATTTGGCATGGGGTGGAGCTTTGGGCACGCTGAAAAAACGGGGGCGTCCCCGGCGGAGCGTTTACGAGCAATTGCGAGTAGCAACCTGGGTGAAGCTGGTTCTGCAGCTGTCTTGCGCCCCGCTGGCAGAACTCGATCGCTTCTATGCGCCGCCCAACTCACAGGGGAGGGGGCAGCGGCAGTGTCTCTGGCACAAGTATCAGAAAGGGCTGGTTAGTCCCAAGGACGATGGCGTTATGGGGCAGGCATCGGTGATCGGCCTGGTCGAGCAGGACTATCGCGGTACCGCCACCTGGTATCGTCACCTGTTCTGGTCAGTACTCGAACGGAAAGCACTAACTTGGCCTGAAATCCAGCAGGTGTACTTGCAACTGAAAGGCCAGTGGCGCTACAGACTGATCGATGAGCGCCACGCGCGCGAGGAATTCTGGCGGAGTCGGGAGGGGATTCGAGAGCTCGGCGCCGAGCTGATTGCTTCGCCCACCTTGGAAGCCGGCACCGTTATCTTGTGTCTGATTGCGGAGGCCCGGCTACGGCTCAATCGCAGCGACTACTTGAGTGGTCGCGAGGCCTTTGCGTGTTGGTTGGAGCAGTCGCCATTCCGGCAGAAATTTGCCTATTCTCAGGGGGAGTTGCTGCATCTCTTTGCTGATGTATTGGGCAGAGATGTGCTCAGGCGCCTGGGCGACTATCGGATGTGATGTCGGAGCGCATGTATGTCAGATGGGCTTGCTATGCCGGACGACGATTTTCCATGAACTGAAATCGGCTGGCCCTCAGGAGGGCTGCATGTCTGGTCCGAGTCGCTAGTTGAGCGTTGTTGTGGCCCCATCCAGTGGGCTGTGTAGGGCTGCCTGGAGTTGGCCAAGCAACTTTTCCAAGACCTCTCGGCTGATAAGCTCAGTTATGTGATGTGCTTATGACCCGTGCCACCTGCCATGCGACGTGCTGTGCTTTTAATCGTGGTTGCCATGTAACGCTCCTTCTGCAATACGCTAGTAGCGAAAGTCAGGAGAAGACCCCATGCCATTGCCGGAGCCCATCCCCCTCGCTCCCGAATCTGCGATTTCTTATAACGAGTACGTTCGCCAAGCCGTCCAGGCCGCGCTGGATGATCCGCGCCCCTGCGTTTCACATGAGGAGGCGAAGCACTACTTTGCCCTCAAGCGCGCCGCGCTGCTGCAGCGCTCAAAGCCCGACTAAGTGGCCATTAGGCCCCATCTGTTATGGCAGACGCAAGGGTTTGGTGGCCTGAAGGCCATCTGCCAGAGGTAGTCTTCTAGCAGTTACGCATCCTCCTTATTACCTGCCTTTTTCAGCAACAGCGTCCCATCACCTTGATCTTCAAAAGATAGGGTATCGCCCTCTACCCAGCCTGCAGAAGCCAGTAGCTCATCGGGAATCGCCAGTAGCGCATCGCCACTGCCATCTCCTGCATCCAGTAGCGGAACCGTCCAGCTGGTTTGGGGCAGGTTTTCCCAATCTGAAATCGCAGCATCCAGCAGACTTGCTGCTAAATCATCCACCGACTGTTGTTGGGCTGCAGCCATTTTGGCGAGCCGCTGCTGGAGTTGACGACTCACGAGCAGCGTTAGCCAAGTTTCAGAATACGGATCATCGATCATGATGCACTCCAATCGCATGCTGTAAACCACTTGGCTGTAGTCCATGGCCACCGGACGAGGTGCCCTGGTTATGATATAAACGGGTGTGTTTGCCAAGCCAAGGATCGCTGGCAAGGTGCTCTACCGGTCGCAATGGCGGGCCACGTTCATCGTTAGACCTGTACTTTAGTCTAGGTCTGTCAACCTTTTTGGCACTCATCGGTTGTTGACGCCCGCGTAACATCATAAAATTCTTATCCTCTTTTAGTTCAATGACATACCCTCTTTGGAGGGTATTTTTATTTGGGAATCGGATGGATTTGAACGCACTGCTGGCCAGTTTCGCCTCCGCTTTTGGCCAAGATCGACGGGTATTGACTTTGCAGCTGGGCACCGGGCAGATCGCCGCCGAACAGCTGCTGCCGCTGAGTCTGCATGCCGAAGAAGGCCTGTCCCAACCTTACCGCTATACGCTGACCTGCTTGTCGCCGGATACCCATCTCGAACTGAAGTCACTGCTGGGCCAGCCGGCGCGCATCGGCATCGAGGATGCGGCGGGCGGCGAGTCCATCCGCTGCGGCGTGGTGAGCGAGGCCAGGCTGGCAGGCGCCGATGGCGGTTTCGCCAAGTACGAGCTGACCATCGAGCCGCCGTTCGCGCTGCTGCGTCACCGCCGCACTTCGCGCGTGTTCCAGGACCTGACGGTGCCGGACATCATCCAGCAGATCCTGTCCGAACATCAGCAGAGCAACCCGGCCTTCGCCCGCGTGCAGACGCTGTCCATCCAGGTGCAGCCGGCCCAGCCGCGCAGCTACTGCCTGCAATACCGCGAGAGCGATTACGAATTCATCGTCCGCCTGCTGCACGAAGAAGGCTACGCCTGGCGTTTCCTGCATCAAGACGATGACGGCCCGCAGGTGCAGCTGGCGGTGTTTGACGATCCGCATAGCCTGCCAGCCGCCCCATTGAGCCGCGTGCGCTTCCACCGCAGCGACGCCACTGAAGATGAAGACGGCCTGACCGAATGGCAAGCCGCGCGCCAGATCGTGCCCGGCAGCGTGGCGCTGGCCAGCTACGACTACAAACCCGTCTCCACCCAGCGCAGCGAAGACGGCAGCCGCATCGAGCAGGGCCAGGCCGGCCAGTCGCTGCAGAGCAGCCTGACCCACTACGACGCGCCGGGCCTGTACTACGCCGGCGACGATGAACAGCTGGGCCGCTACGCCCAGCTGCGCCAGCAGGCGCATGACCTGCAGGCCAAGTCCTTCCGCGCCAGCGGCACCGTGCGCGGCCTGCAGCCGGGCGAATGGTTCCGCCTGGACGACCATCCGGCGCATGAAACCGACAGCCCGCAACACCGCGAATTCGTGGTCACCGGCCAAACCTTCCTGGTGCGCAACAACCTGCCGCAAGACCTGGCCCAGCACGTCGGCGCCCCCAGCGACGCCGCGCCGTTCACCACCACGCTGCAGACCCAGCGCCGTGGCATTCCGCTGACCCCGGCCTATGCCGACACGCCGCTGGCCAAACCCAAATCGCGCGGCGTGCAAACCGCCACCGTGGTCGGCCCGGCCGAGCCGACAGACCAAGTCGCCGACGAGATCTACACTGATGCCCAAGGCCGCATCAAGGTGCAATTCCATTGGCAACGGCCAGAGGAGCACGTCCAGTTCGGCGCCAATCTCGACGACAAATCCAGCTGCTGGCTGCGCGTGGCCATGCCCAGCGCCGGCGCCGGCTTCGGCCACCAGTTCATCCCGCGCATCGGCCAGGAAGTGCTGGTCGACTTCATCGAAGGCGACATCGACCGTCCCGTAATAACAGGCGTCTTGTACAACGGTAGCCACCCTACGCCCGACTTCAGCGGCGCCGGCAGTCTGCCCGCCAACAAGACGCTGTCCGGCATCAAGAGTAAAGAACACCAGGGCGGCGGCTACAACGAGCTGCTGTTCGACGACACCCCCGGCGAAGTGCGCGCCAAGCTCAGCTCCGAATCCGGCAAGACCCAGCTCAACCAGGGCTTCCTCACCCACCCGCGCAGCAACGGCAAAGCCCAGCCGCGTGGCGAAGGCTTCGAGCTGCGCACCGACCAGCACGGCGCCATCCGCGCCGCGCACGGCCTGCTGCTGTCCACCGAAGCGAAAAACGGCGCCGGCGGCAAACAGCTAGCGCGCGAGCATGCGCAAAGCCAGCTGCAGTCCGCCGTCGCACTGAGCCAGGCGCTAGCGGAAACCGCCACCGGCCAGCTGGCCGACACCATGGAAACCGGGCCCGACGAAATTGGCCCGGACAACGCCAAAGCCGGCAAAAAGCCGGACGGTCACCTGCAACACCACGTCGACGCGCTGAAAGCCTGGGAAGCCGGCAGCAACACCGACAAAGACGGCAAAACGGCGAAAGAACAGGCCGGCCAACAGCCCTTGCTGGTGCTGTCCGGCCCGGCCGGCATTGCCAGCGTGACTGAGCAAAGCCAAACCTTGACTGCCGGTACTAACCTGAACCTCGTCGCCCAGCGCGACACTAACCACACCACGGGCCGGCGCTGGATTCACAACGTGGGCAAACACATCAGCTTGTTTGTGGCAGGAGTGAAGGACAAGATCGCGGTGAAATTGATCGCCGCCAAGGGCAAGGTACAAATCCAGGCGCAAAGCGATGCGATGGAACTGACGGCGGATAAGGACGTCACCATCACGTCAGTAAAAGGCAAGGTACAGATCGCCGCCAGCCAGGAAATCCTGCTCGCCAGCGGCGGCGGCTATATCCGTATTGCCGGCGGCAATATTGAGGTGCATTGTCCTGATACGGTCAGCATCAAGGGGGCTGAGCATCAATTTAGCGGACCCACAAGTCTTGTTAAGACGCTGAAATCAGAGAATAAAACCACTGACTTGCATGTACGTTATGAGGATGCTGAGGGCAACCCCTTGGTTGGAGAACAAATCAAGCTGCAATCAGGTGATAATACGCAATTGCAACAATCATCCGATGCAGACGGCTGGGTAAAATTTAAGAATGTGCTTTTCGATACATTCAAGGGCGATTTGCCTGGAAGGAGAAAAGGTTAAATCATGTCCGATAAAGCGATGCCGGAAAATGTAGTTTATGTTTGTCTTCCCGGGGAAACTGCAAAAGGTCTGGTCGCCGGTTGCAAAAATCGAGTAATTAAGCGCAAGCACAGAGATGTGGTTATTCAAATAAATATAAAACCAAATGCCACCTATACTCTGCGAACAGACCGAAGTGATTTTTATAGCGAAAGAGACAAACTGCTATATGCTTATCATGCAAGCAAAGGCATGTCCTTTAAGGATGGTGAGCGCATATATGTTTGGATATCCAGAGACTTTTCTGGAAAGTTAATTATTGAAAATTCTGGGAAAGTTCTGGGCGAATGGCATCCGAACAAACTAGACAATAATAAGTATGACAAAGATCCGGCAATCAAACCTGAACCGCTGATGATCATTCTGAATAGTAAGCCAGCGGCATCTAACCTCTTGAAATGTACAGCTGCGGACCCCTATGGGCACTCTGCTGTTTTAACCAAGGAAGATCAGTTGCTTCAAGACTTCCTGAGCGATGAAAAAATGAAGAAGAGTCAATACTCCTATTTGCTAGGAAGTATGAATAAGCCCGATCTCCAAGAGCACTATATTGCCGGCACGATATCAAAAAATGAGCTAACTCCTGTGGCAATTCAGCAACTTGAACGACTTGGGGGGCAAATAACAGGGGCTCCAGATCAATTATTTAAAGAGCCTGAGAAAGGTAGTCAGCTTGAATCTATAATTGCTAATGTAGTTGAAGGAACCAATGTCGCAATGACAAGCAATGATTCCCCTCTCACAGCCAATTATTTTAAAGAAACAGCAGGCTATATTCAGTCTCATTGGAAGAGGTTCAACATGCTAGGCATGCGAGTCTATATAGAAAGGTCCAAAATTGGCATGTATCGCTATGTCTTCAAAGGCAAGCTGATTACTCCAGCAGGACTGTCCAAAGCCAAAACTGTTAGCATGCCCGTAGGTAGCAACAAAGCTGAATTTTTAGGGTCGAACCATCACTTGACAGGACGGCGTGGTCTCGGTGGCTTTAAAAGAGTATTCTTAACCGCTAAGGGAAATTTTCGGGCGGGGATGAAGGTTCAAGGCATTGGAACAGTGATAGATTTATATGGGGATTTCGCTACCACATTTGGAGATGGAAAATCCAATGATATGAGCGAATTTTTTGGAAGAGCTGGAGTGTCTATCTTCAAAGCAGGGAGTACAGCTGCCTTAGGAGGCTTGATTACCGCAGGTATTATGTATACTGCCGCCGCTGCCGCATCAGCAGTTGGTGTTACTGTAACTGCCCCGGTTTGGCTTGGCGCAATGGTTGTTGTTGGAGGCTACATACTTGCCGCAACAGTAATTGACTATGTAGATAGCACATTCAATGTTAAAGAGACCGTAGCCGGTTGGGCTAGATAATATGAGTCCCATTACAAAAATTTCTAGAATTGTGTTGGTATGGGCATGGATTCTGCTGCCCCTAGCTTTTGTCATGGCAAATCAATGGTCTGGCAAATCAGTTGAGGCTATTAGATTCTCAATAAATTTCTATCTTTCCTTTGCAATTTTTGCAACAATTTCAACGCTTGCGCTTAGTAGGAAAGCAAACAAAATAGCTGTTTACTCCTTGGTTATTTTTAATGTTTTTTTTGCGTGCACGATTCTTAGTGCATTCTTGTTCATTTTTCCTGCATTTTTTACAAAATACGATGCGGAAAACTTTACACTTATATTAATCGCCTACACTGCGGCCTGGGCAATATTTTCCATCGTACATGGTTTCCTTGCATTCCCAAAAACATTAGAAGTAAAAGAGTTTTTTATAAAAGAATTTAAAGCTTCCGGTGTAATTTCGGGAGGGAGGGTGATTGAACATTTTTCCATACAGGAAAAGCTCCTGCTTAATAAGTTCAATGGCTCCATCCTAAAGCTAATCTTCCCCATTGCGATGATGTTGCTATTAATATTGGGTCTAAACCTTAGAAAGACATACCCTGAGTTTTCAACGATGGCTATTAGTACGGCAATGTCATTTCTACTGGCTTGCCTCATTCAAATTTATATGATCAGCTGTATTTGCATTGCGGCTGCCATTCAAGCAAGCAGAAAGCTTGGTGTTCAATTGCCTCCAAATATTCCGTTGCATACTAAAAAATAATACTACACTCCATAAATTTGATGCACGTACGGCTTTGTTGGGCACTGTTGCATAAATCCAGAACAGGGCGAGGCTCCCCTTTCCCCAAACAGATTTACGCCACAGCTACCGTACAAGGACGGCCCAGCATGCTGAAGCGGTTCAAGATGGCAGCGCGCACTTGCAGCTCTGCCACTTGATCATCGAAACGCCGGGCCGTCACTCTTTCACCCAACCGTTTGAAGCAATGCATCTTGGTTTCCACCAGGCTGCGGCGATGGTAGCCGCTCCAGCGTTTCCAGATCGCTCTGCCTAATCGCTTGGTAGCCCGCAGAATCTCGTTGCGAGCCAGTACACCCAGCGAATTTCCTTTCCACGGTTTCGCATTCTTGCGGGTCGGAATGCACCCGATCGCGCCGCGTGCGGCAATCGCCTCATGACATGCTTTGGTATCGAAAGCCCCGTCGCCGCTCACGCAGGCTATCGGCTCATCAGCCGGAATTTGCGTCAATAGCGAAGGCAACATTTGCGCATCACCCTGGCGGTTGTCCGTCACTTCAATGGCGCGGATTTGCAGGGTTTCCGCATCAATGCCTAAATGCACTTTGCGCCATTGCCGGCGGTATTCTGCGCCATGTTTCTTGGTTTTCCACTCACCTTCACCCAGCATCTTGATGCCAGTGCTATCAACCAGCAGATGCAGCGCACCTGAACTTTTCTGGTAGGGAATTTTGACCTGCAGCGTCTGCTGTCGCCTGGACAACGTGCTGTAGTCAGGAACATTCCAGTCCAGGCCCGCCAACTTGAGCAGGCTTTGGATGAAACCGATGGTCTGCCGTAAAGGCAATCCAAACAAGTTCTTGATGGTGAGACAGAACTGGATAGCCACATCGCTATAGGTCTGTGTCCGTCCGCGTTTGCCCCGTGGAGTCGCCTGCCATGACATGCTTGTGTCCAGCCAGACGGACAGAGAACCGCGTTCGATCAGGGCTTGGTTGTAGGCTTTCCAGTTGGTGGTTCGGTAGCGTTTCGGCGCAGGCTTGGTCATGCCGCTATCTTACCAGGCTGCGGATGGGGAGGATTTGTGCAACAGCGCCGTTTGGTTGCAAGACCGTTTCGAATATTGTAATGAGCAAGATATTTCCACGGTGAAAATATTTTCAGGAAAAATATGCTAACTGGGCTGGGTGGTGAGTATTGATCATTCCATACAACCATTTTCTTCGATCTGTTTTTTAGAAAATTATTTAAAATCAATTGCCATGCTTGAGGTTAATATGAAATACGCGCTTATGTCTGTTTTGGTAATGGGATCTTTGGCTTCGGCCACATGGGCTGATGCACTCCCCACCCGCTTTGGTCAGTTGCAAGTCAATGATGAAAACCAGTTGCTGTTTAATGGGAAGCCGCTCAAGCCAGAGGTGCAAGGAAATAATGGATTGTCGCTGCTTGAAAAATATACCATCGATGATAAAGATGTTGTATTGGTTCAAGATAATGGTGGAACGGCCTGTCCTGCGACCTACTATTTCGCTACGGTTTCAAAGGCTCGCGTGTCTGCCACCCCTGGATTCGGAACATGCTCTGACCTGATAAAAGTAAAACAGGATGGGGTTGTACTGACGGTATCCATGCCGGGATACAAGGGGGAGTTTGAATCCAAAGCTTCCCAGAAAAAGGCTGGAAAAGAAAAACACTTGTTTGTCTACAAGGATGGGCGAGTGACGGAGAATGGGAAGCCAGTTAAGTAATCAATTATTACAAAGGAGAAACAGTGGCGATGCGATGGGGAATTCTGGGGCCCGGTGTCATTGAAAGTACACGGCGAACTCGCACACTTGGCTTGGGTGTGAGTACCCGGCTTTTTAATGACCTTGCGGTGCCCGGTCTGGGAAGAGTCTGGTTTGGCAAGCAGTTATACCTGGCTACGCTTGGCGTGCGCGTGGCCGAAATGGCTGGAGATAAGGTAACCAAGATTGCGGTTGCCAATGCGATTGAGGCATTGGCTTGCTGGTATGCCTTGAACGAAAGCAACCTTGTCGATGGGCGTATTCAAGGGCGGGTGAAGCTGGCCAATATAACTGAGAGTGAATTCAGTTTTAAAAAGGCTCGTCAGCCAAGTTTCTATGTGACTCAGCCTATGCGCATGTCGTGTGTTACAGCCTTGCCTGCTTTAGGTTTGGTTGAAGCAAAGGGAGGCGGGCGTTTCAACGGGTTTTCATGCAGCTTGGCAGGGATTCAGTTTGTCGAAGCGGCTGGTCAAAAATATAGGCCTTTCAACAGTACGGTTGAAGGTTATCTCCTGCAGTGGGCGTTGGGTAAAGCGGATCGGATCAATACAGAGGCACTACGGAATGCCTTGACTCCTCTAAACCCTTTGCCTGAAGAGGCCAGAAAATTGCTGAAGGAACGCATCCTTCAAGGTGCTCCCGGCGGCTCACCAGAGGAACATAAAAGAAGAAATGATGCTTTTCAATGGGTAGCATCCCGTCGAAAAGGTGCGACTGTTGTAAGTTGGAGTGAGCGCCCTGCGCAAATTAGCCCTGAGCATTGGCGGGATATGCATGCGGGTGCCTGCTTCTTTGCCATGCGTGATGCAGCCTATGCCGTACTGGATGCGCTGGAGCAGCTTATTGGGACTCGTGAGGGAAACTTTGCATTAAACAGCGACTTGCCAGAGCAAGTTGGCAAGCGGTTGGTCGAATTGCGAAGCAGGGCGAAAGCGTTTCTTGAATTCAAACATGCGGATGCCGAGGCCAATCGCTTTGGACACGAAGTGATGGATCCATCTGATGAGAGTGTATTGCGACGGCTGGTGGCGCGTGATGGTCGTATTTTACGGCTTGTTGGCGATAAAGTGTGCCCGGGCCCTGCATTCAAAGGTGGGGAAGTCATGATTGGGGCTGACGAAATAAGTGAAAGTGAGGAGGAGACGTCCCTGACTGATCAAATTTCTTGGCCGGATAATATTTCTTACTCTATCCGCAATCTTTGGTGGATGAGTCTGGATCTGGAAGGTCGCCTCGAAGAATATCTGCATCCAAATGCTGAGGAAACAGAAAATGGCTAAAAACAGATTTTGCCCCCCTTCATTGGTGCAGCATTTTGACGCGCCGGAAGATTTCAAATGTATTTTTGGCTGGATGTGTGGCTATTCTGCTGATGCGTCTTTTCTCAACGATGCGCTGGAAAGATTGACGCGTGAAACGAAAGGGCAACGTGCATCCCGTGGCGAAATTTCCGTGGCCCTGATGCTGGATCCCGGACATCCGGCGATAGAGCCGACAGAAGTGCCGGGGCTGGCACATCTTCCCCTCCTGTCCTTTCGCAATAAACCATTCCGCTTATTGCATGCCAAAGTTGCGCTGCTGGGTTTTCGCCATGTTGAAAAACTGGATCACTGGCGTTTGCGGTTGATTGTGTCTACCGGTAACTGGACACGACAAACCCTGGAAGAAAGTCTTGACCTGGCATGGTCTATCGAGGTCGACTCTGATGAGTTGGGTCGAGAAAATAGCGACTTGCCTTTGCGCTGCGCTGACATCATGGCCAGCTGGTCGATGTTTGAATTTTTGCAATCCTGTTTTGACATGCGACTACTCAATGCCTCGACAGCACATGGCATGGATACACGCAGCGGTAAACGGGAAAGTCTTGACGCCTGGCTTGCGCAATGCGCGAAGTATGCAGGATCTGAAACGAGATTTTTTGATAATCGATCAAAGTCCTTGTTGGAGCAGCTGCCTGATTTGGTCAAAAGCACGAAGGTTGAAGGCAAGCGAAACTATCTGGCCATGGGATCGGGTTTTTTTGAAGGTGCACCCTTTAGTGAGCAACCTTCAGTTCCTAAGGTGCTGGAAAGCATCGTTAAGCAACTGCAGGCTTCTGACTTATTAATCCAAAAGCCTAGTGTGGATGTGATTGTCAACCCAGTGGCTTGCCAGTCAGTGGCATCCGCCTTGCCTGCCATGATGCAGCGAGGCTGGCAGGTGAGAGCGGCATCCAAAATGGAAGCGGTCTTTGGGTCCAATGCCCAGCGATCCTTGCATGCCAAGTTCCTCTTTAGCGCAAACACACGGGAAACGAGCTCACGTTGTGGTAAGCCTTGGGTGTATCTGGGGTCTGGCAACTTGACCGGACCGGGTTTTGATTCCAAGAGCTCTTCATCGGGCGGCAATCTGGAAGCCGGGGTTGTCTTCAGCCCGGGGGCGCTGTATTGGGATGCAGAAGATGCGGAACCGGAAAATGCGGTTACCCATCTATTGCCGATCCAATGGGATTCCGAAATTGAAAACGTCGATGCGCTGTCTATGGGCGGAGACATGCCGCCACCAGGTGACCCTTTCCTCGCCCCGCCCTGGGCATGGTTGAATTGGCAAGCTGCGGAGCATGGTGGGTATCTGTGCGCTCCTGAGCAGGAGCTGTCCAGTGGCGATGTGCTGGATACCGCTGGTATCCCTTGTAATCGGGAAGGCCAGAAATTTGTCTGGGATGATGCGCCTCCTTTGCAAGTTCGAGTGAGATGGTACACCGAGGATGGCGAACATGAATGCCGAGTCCCTGTTCGGGATGAGTTCGGCCGCTTGGCGGCCACGCCGTTGACTGCAATTGATTTTGACGAAGCCTGGTGGGCTTTGGTGGGCTTTCCTGCCGCAATGAGTGAGGGTGAGGAAGACAATCTGGATGAAGAAGGCGAAATGTTGAGAATCCCCCAGGGTAATGGGCAGGTGCCTCAAGACAACACGGCTTCTTATCCGGTTCGCCAAATGATGGAATTGATAGAGCGGATCGCGGATCGACAGTCAGCCGTAGAGGAAACAGATTGGCTTGCATGGTGTGCGCGTCTGGAGCAGACGCTGTCTCGCGTCGCTGATAGCCCTGTGGTCGATTATTTCAAGACCCTTGGGTTGAATCCTTTAAGTCCCTTACTGGTGCCGGTATTTCGTCCAGATTTTGCGGAAGATGCTTCAACCTCTGCAGGCAGGCTGTATGAAAGTGTGCTGGAGCGGATTGGTGAGCAATGGGGTATTGCAGATCTCATGCCTTTGGGAGGCACAACTGAATGAATAAGCCATTTCAAGGCTGGGGTGTGGTTGCCGATCAATTGGGAAAGCTGGCGGCAGCAGGGGGCAAAGAACATTGGTCCCTTAACGAAGGGCAATGTGCGAGTTTGAGAGCCATGGGCGCTCGCCTGCCAAACAACGGCGTGGTCATTGCCGATGAAGTGGGGATGGGCAAGACACGTATCGCCGTTGCATTGGCATCGAGTGTGATACAGGCGGGTGGCCGCGTAGCGATACTGGTTCCGCCGGGATTGGGATTCCAGTGGCAGGATGAGTTGCGGGGAGGTGGCGTTGAGGCTCCCGTATTTCTGCGCAGCATTGGTCAATATTTGAGGAATTGGGATGAGGCATCGCCCTGGTTCAAACAGAATGTCGTGCTGATTTCTCATGGTTTTGCCAATTGGCGGCTGGGGCAAGACAGTGCGACCTGGCGGTGGGCGATGCTGCCAGCGCTGTATGCAGAATGGAGAAAGGCGACGGAAGGACGTTATCCCCGGGGTTACAACAAACTGGTGCAGGGCGATCAAACCTGGGCGGAAAGATTTGGTACAGCACTGGATGACAAGCGGGCGCAGATGGCGCTCCTGGCTGCTGAAAGCATTGCGGAATTCGTTGAATCCTTGCCAGTTAATCACGTTGCCCGCGAGAAACTTGAATCGTTAAGTGAAGGCACGCCTTGGCCGAAGGCTATGCATGCCAGTGAGTACGGAAAGGGTGAGGATCTGCGCCCATGGTTGGAAACAGCGGTGGGTTTGGGCTTGGGTACATTTGATCTGGTCATCGTGGACGAGGCCCACAAAAGCCGGAGTGGTGAAAGCGGACTTGCTCGTCTGCTTGAGCAGGTCATTATTCACAACCACAGTGCGCGGCGTATGGCCATGACTGCCACCCCGGTGGAGCTGGATGCGGGACAATGGCACCAGACGCTGAAACGGATTGGTGTTGAAGGCGTTGGCCTGTCAAACAATGAGGGGGATATTTTCCAGCGTTATGCCGATGCTTGCGACAAGGTAAGGCGTTGTCCAAATGACCCGGATGCACGAGAAAGGTTTCGACAGCTTTCGCAACAATTCCAGGCGGCGTTATCCCCTTATTTATTGCGCCGGGACAAGCGAGAGTTGTCTTGTGTGCAAGCCTTTGCCGAACGCAGTGGGGAGCCGCTGCATGCTTACCGTAGCGAGGCTGAGATTGCTGTAGATATGGCATTGCTCTCTCCTGCTTGGCGACAAGCCGTTTGTGCGGCGGAGGCGCTGTCATTTGTGAGCGATATGGTGGCTGATTCAACCGCCAAGCGTTCGCGATTGACTATTGGAAATGGTCATGGGATTGCATCTTTACTTGATTCTTCTCAGCAGGATACGGCTCTCGATTGCGATCAGATAGAGGCTGAAGCCCAAGAGCAAGATTCAGGTAAGAACAATGCATCGGTTCCGGGAGATGACAAGCGTAAGGCGAGGACGCAGTGGTGGAAAACGGCGTTGATCTCTGCATTTCCCAAAGATGAAAACCCGCTTTTTGATCATCCGGCCATTTTGGCTGCCATCGTGGCCATTGAAGAAATCGCTTGTGAAAAGAAAGAGAAGGTATTGGTATTTGGACGCTTTACCCGGCCATTACAGGCTTTGGTATTGTTGCTCAATGCTAGAGCGATGCTCAGAGCGCTTGATTCGGGTGAGTTGTGGGCGCAAGCAAAGGTTCATGAGAATGAATGGCCAGCACTGCAGGCTGCGCATCGCCAGTTGCACCGCACAGGCACATTGGACAGAGATGCGTTGGATTTCCAGCTTGAGCGGCAATATCGCCACCTTGAAGAACGACGGAGGGTGGGACGTCTCGATTTGCTGAAACATTTGGATGAGGCACCGCCTCTCGAAGGGCGGATGCGCGCGATTTTTGATGCGTTTCGTTCCGAGGTCGAGAAGGTACAGCCGAATGAGGGCGAGTCCCCTATCGTGCTAGTGGCGAAAGCCTTGCATGATTTACAGGGATGGCAACCGGATGGCATGTCGGCCACGCAATTCGCAGATGCTTTCACTGAGTTGGTCGAGGCCTTATGCGAACGTGACGAAGGGGGTGAGAATGGGGATGGCCAACTGGATGAGCATGAAGCACAGGCCTTGTGGGCGCAGTTGCAGGCACGGATCGCTGAAGAATTTAATCGTTCGGAAGGTAGTTTTGCCCGTTTGATGTATGGTGGTACCCAGGTCAAAACTCGCAGATTGCTGCAGTTGTCGTTTAACCGACCTCACAGCCACCCCCGTGTGCTGGTAGCACAATCGGTTGTCGGACGCGAAGGGTTGAACCTTCACAAAGCCTGCAAGACTGTCGTTTTGTTGCATCCAGAGTGGAACCCCGGGGTGGTAGAGCAGCAAATCGGTCGAGTCGACCGTGTCGGCAGCCTGTGGGAACAGCAGCTTGAGGATGTGCTGAAATCTGGGGCCGGAAGTGGAGAACTGCCTCGCATTACTGTGCGACCTGTCGTGTTCCGAGGGACATACGATGAAAGGAACTGGGGCATTTTGCGTGAACGCTGGGATGATCTTCGGGCCCAATTGCACGGGGTCGTGATTTCCTCGATCCGTGGGAAATTAGCAAATCTTCCCGAGGCGCTGATCGGAGAAATAAACGGGTCTGCACCGAATTTCTCTCCTTTCAGGATGCGTTTCGATAAGGGATAGCGTAACTGAGCGTCTGTCTGTACAGACCGAGACCGTAACCCCCAAATAACAGCCCATGCCTGCCATCCCTTCCCTTAGCAGCGCAATGCCCTCCCGGCCTTGGCTGACTAGTAAAATGCAAAATCGTTATGCTATTAGTGTTTTTATCTGCTAAGCATATATTGAGTTTGCGCAGAGCCTGCTTGCGTCGCAAATTTTGCCGCTCATGTCGCTGCCCATTGTTCCGTACCACAGTCCGCTAAGGGAGCTTAGCAATGACGAATACCGCCTCAGCCGCCGGCTCGCATGCGCCGCAGCGGGTCGATGTTTTCCTGCAAGCCAGCTGTAAGCTGCTCGAATTTTCCCTTTATCAGTTGCAAGGCACCGGCGTGGCCGCGACCTTGTGCGAGTTTTGCCGTGATTACGTGGGGCCTGAACGGTTTGATGGCTGGATGGAACAATTGCTTGAGCTGCCGTCCGAGCCGCTGGCCAAGGAGCAGGCCATGTTCAAGCTGCTGAACGATGATTTTTACGGCCCGATCACCCGCAATCTGCAGATGGTCTGGTATCTCGGCTCGTGGTTGCAGCTGCCGGAAAGCTGGCAGCAGCGCTATGCGCCGGACAAGCCCAATACCAGCGTGGTGGTGTCCAGCCAGACCTATCAGCAGGGGCTGGTTTGGCCACTGCTGGACGCCCACCCCCCGGGGGCCAAGCAACAGGGTTGGGCCGTGTGGTCGCGTCCGCCGCTGCCCGCGGCGCTGGGCTGAGGCCCGCGGGCCGGGCTCTCCATCTTCCCTTGCCAGCGCTAGCCTGGCTGTTGATGAGGTTTACCGCCATGAAAATCGAAAAAGCCGAAGCGGCGTTGTCGCGCCATTACGATGTGGTGATTGTCGGCGCCGGCATCATGGGCGCCATCCTGGCTCGCCGCCTGGCTGAAAACAAGCGGCGCGTACTGCTGTTGGAAGCCGGCAACGGCGCCGGCCTGAGTTACGACAATTACAGCCAGTTCCTGGAAAATTATTACCGTGCCAGCGCCAAGGTGCCGCAATCGCCTTATCCGGAAAACCCGGACGCGCCGCAGCCAGACGAATTGACCATAGGCCTCACGCCGCCCGGCCAGGAGCCGGCGCCGGGCTATTTCATTCAACGCGGGCCGCTGCCCTATCGCAGCACTTATACCCGCTATGCCGGCGGCACCACCTTGCATTGGCTGGGCACTTCCTTGCGCATGCTGCCCGAGGATTTCCGCATGCAATCCTTGTACGGTCAGGCGCAGGATTGGCCGCTGGCCTACGAGTCGTTCTCTCGCTATTACGAACAGGCGGAATGGGAGCTTGGGGTTTCCGCCGACGTGGAGGATCAGTCTTACCACGGCCAGCAGTTTCCGCCCGGCTACGTTTACCCCATGCATGGGCTGCCGCCCAGCTTGGTCGATCAGGCTTTCGCCGAGCCGCTGCGCGGCCAGTTTTATGAGCTGGACGGCCAGCGCCACCCGCTCGATGTGATTGGCACGCCGGCGGCACGCAACGGCATTCCCAATCCGCGTTATAACGGCGGCAAGGGCTACCAGCCGGTGGGCGCGGTCGGTTCGCGCGCCATCGGCCACCGCTGCATGGGCAATACCAGCTGTGTGCCGATCTGTCCGGTGCAGGCCAAATACAACGCCATGAAAACCCTGGTGGCGAGCAAGCACGATTATGTCACCATGGTGACGCAGTGTGTGGCCAGCCGGCTGCTGCTTGATCCGGACAATGGTCGTATCAGCGGGGTGGAGGTCAAAAGCTACGACCGGCCGAATGATCCGGCGCACAAGGTCTATATCGCCCGTGGCGATATCGTGGCGCTTTGCGCCGCGCCGGTGGAAAACGCCAAGCTGATGCTGGCCTCCGGGGTGGGCAACAGCAGCGGCCTGGTGGGCGTGGGCATCATGGACCATCCGGAATTGCTGACCTGGGGCCTGACCCAACAGCAGGTATGGCCGTTTCGCGGCCCGATCGCCACTTCGGGCATCGAGGGTCTGCGCTGGGGCGATTTCCGCAGCCGCCACGCCTCGTTCCGGATCGAGATCGGCAACGAGGGCTGGGGCTGGCCAACCGGTTCGCCCGGCTACGACGTGCAGGAATTCGTGGGCCAGAATCTGTGGGGCAAGCAATTGCAGCGCTCGCTGATTGAGCGGGTCACCCGCCAGGTCCGCTTCGGCATCCTGGTGGAGCAATTGCCGGAGGCCGGCAACCGCGTCGTCATCGATCCGCAATATCGCGATCCACTGGGCAATTTCCGGCCGGTCATCCACTACGACGTAGGCGATTACAGCCGCGCCGGTTTCGCCAAGGCGCGCGAGGTTTCCAACGCCATTTTCCAGCGCTGCGGCATTGCCGACCACACCACCTTCTTCCCGGACCAGCCGAATTTCAGCTACGCCGGCCAGCCGTTCAACTACCAGGGCGCCGGCCATTACATGGGCGGGCACCGCATGGGCAGCGACCGCAACACCTCGGTGGTCGATGCCAATCTGTGTTCCTGGGATCACAACAATCTGTATCTGGTGGGCTGTGGCAGCATGACCACCAGTGGCACTTCCAACCCCACCTTGACCGGCGCCGCGCTTAGCATCCTGGCGGCGGAACGCATTCACCAGGCCTTGGGCAATACGCAGGCGATCGCCACGGGAGTCAGCGCATGAATCTGATCCAACAACTCGAACTGCTGGGCCAATACCGCGCCAACCAGGCGGATCCGCGCGGCAAAGCCCACCTGCCCAGCGGGCTGCCGCAACCGGGGCTTGACCAAGCCATTCCCGGGCTGGAACAGGACTTCGCCGCCCTGGTCCAAACCATGGACTGGCAGGACCTGGAGGCGGAACGGGCCTTGCTGCTGCACGATCTGCAACAGGCGCTGAAGCTGGAGCATGCCACCATTCCGCCCTACCTGACCGCGCTATATACCTTGTCGAATAAGAGCAGTTGGCATGCCCAGGAAGTGTTGCGCTCGGTGGTGGTGGAGGAAATGCTGCACATGACCCTGGTGGCCAACCTGATCAATGCGCTGGGCGGCAGCCCGGATACCGCCGCCGCCGATTTCATGCCCGATTACCCGTCGGCGCTGCCCTTCGACGTCGATGGCATCAAAGTCAATCTGCTTGGCTTCTCGCGCGCGGCGGTGGAACAAGGCTGCGCGATTGAACGGCCGCGCGACATCCGCGCGAGCATGCTGTTCCAAGCCCGGCCGGCACCGGGAGAGCTGACCATAGGCGAGTTCTATCTGATCCTGGAGGCGCGGCTGCGCGCCATGGTGGAAAGACACGGCGAGGCGGTGGTGTTCATCGGAGATACCCGCCGCCAGGTCAGGGAAGGCTTTTATTACGACGGCGCCGGCGCCACTTTCCCCATCACCGATACCGTCTCCGCCCTGCTCGCGCTGCAGACCATTCGCCACCAGGGCGAAGGGGTGTCCGATACCATCTGGACCGGCAACCGCGAACAGTTCAAGAGTTTCCCGGAAGTGGCGCACTATTTCCGCTTCAACGAGCTGCTGCAGGGCCGGCTATATCAGCGCGGCGACACGGTGCAAAGCGGGCCGACGGGCAAGCCATTCGAGGTGGACTGGGAGGCGGCGATCAAGATCAAGCCCAATAGCAAGCTGGCCGACTACCGCGCCGCGCCGGAAATTCACGCCCATGCCCTGGCCTTCAACACGGCGTATTGCGATTTCCTGCGCCAGCTCAACCGCGCCTATAACGGCGAGCCGGCGCTGCTTCAAACCGGCATCGGCTGCATGTTCTCGCTCAAGGAGCTGATCCTGCGCCTGGTCAACAACCCGCTGCCCGGCTCGACGGAAGGCTGGCATGCGGCGCCTACATTCGAATACGCGGCGCCTGGCGCCGCCGTTGCAAGCCCATCGACCACGCTGGCTCAGCAAGCCGACTAAACCCCTAGCCCTGCAGGAGAAGACACCATGGAAAAACCGCTACCGTCCGTTCCGGCGCCGCTCACCATGCCGTTTTACTATGCCTCGCTCAATAATTGCGTGGTGCATTACCTGACCGAACCGCATCAAGTCCGCCCCTTCCTGGCGGATACGGTATTGGAGCCGGCGCTGTTCGATGGCAAGGCCTGCGTGGCTTTCAACTTCCAGGCTTATGCCGGCCAGTTTTCCGGCGGCGTGGACCAGCCGCCGGCGCAATGGTCTACCGGCTGCATAGGCGTCACGCAGGAAGTGGAGCTGAATATTGTCGCCTACCCGCGGGCGCAAGCCGCTTATCTGCCGCGCGTCAGTTTTGCCGAATGGGTGATGGGCGATGAGCAAAGCAAGCTGATGGGCAACCACCGGGTGTACGTGCCTTGCGATAACGATCAGGCGATCCAGGCCGGCGAAGTTCTCTTTGGCGAACCCAAGTTCAAGACCACTTTCGGCGTCAACCTGCCCTCGTTCAATCCGGTACGTGACGCCAGCTGCGCGCATTACCAACCGGAGTGGGTGGAGACCTGGGGGTTCAAAGTCAACGATCCTGACTCGCCCAAGAATGACATCTTCACTTGCATTGCCGATCTGAACGGCCTCAATCCCATTCCCGGCAATATCTCGTCGATCACTGAATACGGCATCCACGACCAGCAGCCCATCGCCTGCCGCTGGAACATCCTGCAGCCGTTCAAGACTTATTTCCTGAACGACAAGGACGCCGGACGGGTCAAGCTCAGCTACGGCGACAGTTGCCACCCGATGCAGGCCGCGATGCGGGAACTGCTGGCCGGCGCGCAAGTGCGCGCGGTGCAAACCTTTATTTCAGCGCCGGCGGCGGTCCAAAGCCGGGCCGTGTTCCTCTGAGGGGCCGCGCGATGAGCTGCAACGATAAAACGCCCGCCCCCAGCAATCGCAAGGTCTACACCAATCTGGCCGAATACTTCCTTGGCAGTTGGCAGGATCTGAACCAGCACTACGACTATGTGGTGATAGGCGGTGGCGCGTATGGCACCGCCTTTGCCCAGCGCATGCTCAGCCTGAGCCAAACCGCCCGCGTGCTGGTTCTGGAACAAGGCACGGTGTTTTTCCCCGACCATTCGCAGAACCTGCCGCCCTCTTACGTAGACGCGGTTTATGGCGCGGCGGCGACGCCGTGGATTTGCGAGGGCGATTTCTATTTGGCGCCGCAGCAGCCGTATCTGGGCGGCCGCGCGCTGTTCTGGAACGCCTGGGTGCCGCAGCCGCGTCCGTTTGAATTTCCGGACTGGCCGCGGGCGGCGGTGACGCGGCTGAACCGCGAATGGTATCCGGCCAACGAAATGCTGGGCCGGCGCTTCAGCCTGGCCTGCGCCGGCAACGACAACGCCACCCTGGACGCGGTGGCCAAGAACCGGCTGTTCGCCGGCAACGACAGTATTGCCTGCGCGGTGCCGCTCACCACCCCGGCAGACCTAGAGAGCGCCATGGCGACCGGCGCCGACATCGCGCCGGGACAATTCGCCAAATATGCGCCGGTCGGCCATCTGGTCGGCCTGGCGCAGCGCTATCCGGATCGGCTCAAGGTCGTGCCGCTTAGCACCGTGACGGCGATGCGGGCCGCTGGCGGACGCATCGCCGAGCTGGAGCTGAAGGCCACCGGGGGCGAGCAACGGACCACGCTGTCCGTGGCCAAGGCGCAAGTCATATTGGCCAACAACAGCATAGAAGCGGCCTCGCTGGCGCTCACCGCCTTTCCGGACCACCCGCTGCTGGGCAAGAACCTGTGCGTGCACAATCGCTCGGCGCTGACTTTCCGGGTTCCGGTCGAGCAATTCCCCAGCATCGCCGATCAACTGCAAGTATGCGGCTACTACCAGTTGAGCCAGATCGACAGCCAGCGCTTCTTCCACAACCATATCTCGGTGGTGTACAACCCGGACCCGCAACAGGACAACGATCTGCTGTACCGCATTTTGCCCGACGCCTCTTCGTCGCAATCGCTGGCGATGTACCAGCAGACCGGCTACATCTACGTGCTGGTGCAGGCGCTGGGCGAGGTGTTGGGCGAGCGCAGCGCCGAGAGCTGGAACCACGTCAGTCGCAGCGGCGAACAGACCATCATCACGATCAAGGCGCGCGAGGCGGACAATAAGGCCTGGGAGATCATGGACCGTTCGGTGTTCGACATCGTGTGCGTGCTAGCCGCCGGCGCCAAGGTGGAGTATATGCATGCGCCGCCGGACAAGCCTTTGGACATCAGCTGGCATGCCGAGCCGCCAGAGCACATCTGCTCGCGGATGGTGTTCCACGAGGCCGGTACGCTTTGGATGGGCGACAATCCGACGCATTCAGTCACCGACATCCGAGGCAAGATGCATGGCGTGGCCAATCTATACGGCACCGGCAGCATGTTGTTCCCGTCCCCCGGTTCGTGGAACCCGACTTTTACCGGCATCGCCATGACTTTTGCACTGGCCCGGGACCTGGCACAGCAAGGGCGCTAATCGAGACGCACTAACGCAAACCGCCCGCATGGGCTTTTTCTTGCCTGCCGGACGCTTGTGGCTGCCCCTCCTGCGGGAACGAGAAGGCCCTGCTCGGCGGGCGTGCATCTGCCTGCAGCGATGCGGCCCTACCGTTCTGCGCAGGAAAAACGGGAGAGTACCTCCTCAGGTTGCTGACCAAGTGATTGGGCCCGATGCTACAGGACCAGGCAAAGCCTGGCTCAGGTTGCGAACATAGTGATTGGGTACGATTGGCTTTGTTGCACAAATCCTTCCCCGCAGCAGCTTGGTAAGATGGCGGCATGACCAAGCCCGCTCCAAAACGCTACCGAACGACCAACTGTAATGCCTACAACCAAGCCCTGATCCAAAGCGGCTCTCTGTCCGTCTGGTTGGACACGAACATGTAATGGTGGGCGGCTCCTCGGGGCAAGCGCGGACGGACGCAGACCTATAGCGATGCCGCCATTCAGTTCTGTCTGACCATCAAGAACTGTTTGGACTGGCATTGCGGCAGTCCATCGGTTTTATCCAAAGTGTGCTCAAGCTGGCGGATCTGGACTGGCGCATCCTGGAATACAGCACGTTGTCCAGGCGGCAGCAGACGCTACAGTCAAAATTCCCTACCAGAAATGTTCTTGCACGCTGCATCTGCTGGTGGATAACAGAGGCATCAAGATGTTGGGCGAAGGCGAGTGGGCTGCGTGCGAATATTTAGATTCGTTCAGCGATAACCAAGAAGCATGGCGCGGAATATCGCCGGCAATGGCGCAAAGTGCATCTGGACATTTATGCAGAAACCCTGCAGATCCACGCCATCTAGGTGACCGACAACCGCCAGGGCGATGCGTAAATGTTGCCTTCGCTATTGACGCAAATCCCGGCGGCTGATCAGCCGATAGCCTGCGTGAGCCGGAACGGGGTTTTCGATACCAAGGCGTGCCACGAGGCGATTGCCGCGCGAGGTGCATCGGGGGACATCCCGACACGCAAGGATGCGAGATCATGGAAAGGAAGTTCGCTGGGCGTGCTGGCGCGAAACGAGATACTCCGTGCCACCCAACCGCTAGGAAGGACGATCTGGAAACGCTGGAGCGGCTACCATCGCCGCCGCTTGGTGGAAACCAAGATGCATTGCTTCAAACAGTTGGGGGAAAGGGTGACGGCCCGGCGCTTCGAGGGTCAAGTGGAAGAGCTGCAAATGCGTGCTGCCATCTTGAACCACTTCAGCATGCTGGGCCGTCCTTGTACGATGGCTGTGGCGTAAATCTGTCTGGAGAAAGGGGAGCGTCGCCCTGTTCTGGGTTTGTGCAACAGAGTCATGGATCCGCTGATTGTTATGGCCCAGTGACTGCAACTGTCGCGCCCAGTGTTGGGCTCAAGTCGTGCAATTTTGCACAAGTTGGGGTCAGCTTACTCGTTGATCATCCCCTTTTTTGCTATGGTCTCCTGAATCCAGCCCTCAGCCAGCTCTCCTCGCCACTTGAGTTAAGGGCCGAGCCCAGAAGCCCATATGCCGCCAACGCCCCTCATCACAGTACAAACGGTTTCGCAAGCGCAAGTAGTTGGAAAAACGGGCGAAGACGCCAGTTTGGTAATTCTGCAAGGCTTGCGGATTTCCCGCCAAGGCCTTGGCCACCGCGCGCCCGGCAGCCTCTCCATCATGCAAGGCCTTTAAAATCCCATGCGCCGTCAGTGGATCATAGCTGCAGGCCGCATCTCCCACGGCCAACCAGTCCTGGCCTGCCACATTGCTCAGAATGGCGCTGGGCGCGGCCGTGATCCTCACGGTACCAGGCATTGGGATGGGGTGTGCGTCCCGTATCACCGGCCATAAGTGACGGGTATTTTGCAATGCTGCCATCCAGGCCGCGGCGCCTTGCGGCTTGCCCCGCTTGCGATCCGTGGCATAGGCCACAACTATTCTGTCCCCTGGCACGCCGGCCGCGTACCACCAGCCATTCTCCACCGCTTCCAGCCAGGAGCGTGCGGGAAAGGCCATGGCATCGACGCAATTCAAGTAGGCATAAGACACATTCAGGCAGTCGATTTCGTTGCGCATCACGCCAAGCTGCCTGGCCGCGACAGCCGCCACGCCGCTGGCATCCAGCACAAAGTCCGCTTGCCGCCGCAGCGGCTGCCCCGCCTGTTCCAAGTCAAGCAGCCAGCCGCCTTTCCCACGTCTCGTCAAGCCGCGCAAACGGCAGCCTTGCTCTAGGCGGGCGCCGCGCTGTTGTGCCGCCGCCAACATGCTTGCGTCGAAAATCCGCCGATCCAAATGCCAGCCGCAACGGTGCGGATCCATGAGAAAATCATTAAAGCCCCAGCCGTTTCTCCCCCAGCACGCCGCGCTGCCAACGCTGGGCAAGTGCCCCTGGGACAGAAAGTCATCCCATAGCCTCAGGCTTTGCAAAATCGGCACGCACGATGGGGGAAGGCACTCGCCTATGCGGTCCGCCTCGCCGGACGAGGCGCTGTCCAGCATCAGTACCTCGTCCACCCCGCAAGCCAATAAGCCGAGAGCGGCGGCGCATCCTGCCGCTCCGGCACCGATAATAGCGACACGGATAGATTCGGTTTGCTCGGCTGCGCCTGCCTGCCGGTTCTGACCACGCGTCGTCAAGCCTTTTCCTCCGGCGGAACGGAAGCCGTAGGGAAGGGCTGTACCGGGGGGCCCGCCTCCGGATCCATCTGACTGGACACCTCCAGAAACAGGCGAGGGCCATAGTTTGCTTTTTCGGCTGCGGGGATTTGCAGGCCCTGGATGACAAAGCCTGTCTTGTTCCATTGCTGCATATAGTCGGCATAGCTCTGGAAACGGCCAGCCGTCGCGGGATATTCGGTTTCGGTTCCCGCCCCGCGGATGGAAAAAACTTGGTTGCCCAAGATCCAGGTGCCGGTTTCCGGATCGTAGTCGCAGCTGGACTTGGGAAAAACCTGCACCGGGCGCTGCGCAGGCCAGGACCAGAACAGCACGTTATTGGGATAGGGCGTGCCGTTGCCATCCACATTGATGGGATTGGGATTCGGCAGATGCACGGCGCAGGAGTTGTAATCGGTATGCCAAGGCACCGACATGAATTTGGAAACATCGCCCGGTTCTACCGTGCCTTTATCTACCGGTACTTTTTGCAGAGGCACATAGCCGCAGCGCAGAACGGGTTGGCTGCTATCAATATTGGCGTAATTTATCCGGGCCTGATTGATGCGGAATGGCCCGCACCCGCGCTCTCGCCAGTTCCGGATGTAGAGATTGGGATCCCTCACGGGAAAGGAGACTTCTATCCCTGGGCTGTAGCGGCCGCCAAGACAGTTGGCCAGCGCGGCATAATCCAATTTCTCTCCTTCGCCCAAGGACATTGTCTCCTCGGTCGAGCATTGCTGCTGGTGCCAGCGCTGCAAAAAGAAATATTGGGTGCGCGTCACGGTCAGGAAGCTCTTGCGGGCATCGCCCAGGGACAGGGGCATCAGTGGCCGCCCGGTTTGCAGCTCTTGAGCAGTGCCTTCCGGATTGCGTATCAGTTTTTCCAGATCCGGGATGATCGCGCGGGGATCTGTCGTCGGTTGGATGGCGCCGATGCTGTCATGGGCATTCACCACATGATTCGGCAGATTGGTGCCCCAGCGCTGCAACATCGCGGCTTGGAAAATCGGCTGCACCTGATGACGGAAGCTGGGTTGATATTCGGCATGGTCGTATGCCTGGTCCCGGTAGAGGCACGGCATCAGATCCAACTCCCTGACCCACATGTCGAAAATATCATCCCAGGCCGAAACCACATTGCGGATTTGCGGCGCGTAGCCGGGATCGCCGGTTACCACCCATGCGCCATGCGCCTCTTGGCTGCCATCCTCAAAGATCACTATCGCGTTGACCGGGCCGTCCGAGGCATCATCGAACCACAAGCCGTTTTCCGTGGAGTATTTCAGGGGAGGGGGCATACCGGTCGCCGACAGCTTCACTCCCGCCGTGTGGCCAAAGCCCCCGGTCACCAGCAGCCGACCTTGCGCATCGACCCTTAGCTCGCCCAAGGAGTCGATGGCCCCCAACGGTTGCTCCAGATAGGGGTGAGCGTCCTGGGGGAAGCTTTGCGGGTAATCCAGATACTGGATGCCGCCTTGGCTATCGGCAAAGCAGGCTCGCTCATGTTTGGAAAAAGCTTTTGCCTTGCCTTGATTTTGAAGTGCGCTAATGCTGCGCGGGCCAGGATCGATCACCAGATCGGCACAGCGTTTGATGTTGTTCATGATTTCACGCCAATACGGCGAACCATTGGTCGTGGGCAGCACGGGGAAGTTGGGCGGAAGGTTGGGATAATAACCGTTGCGCAAGGGCACCGTGGCGGGGTCCAGATACCCGTCCAGGCCATCATCGCCGATCGCGAAGTTGTTGAGCTTTTTGTTGGCCACATGCACGGTCCAAACGATATCTTTGACCACCCGGTTTCCTAGCCGGGCGCCCAGCACCACCTCTATCGGCTTGATCTGTGGCCCCATCGGGTACTGGTTCAGGCTCTGGCTGTCGGCCGGATAGGCGAAGATGCGGAAACGAGCCGCCTGCCGTTTGACCAGCCCTTTCGCGTCGCGGAAATCGCTTTCGTCGATAGGCGTATTTTCTGTCCCTGCCTTGATAGGCAAGCCGCCCAGTAAATCGCTGTCCGGCAGGCTTTCGCCGGCCGGCGTTTCCGGCGCGATGTAGAACTCATCGCTGCTCCCAATGCGGGCGATATTGATGGCGGGGTGCACCCGCAGAATGTAATCGCTCATCGAGTCTTCCTCCTTAGTTCGGCTTCTTCGACGATTGCAGGTCGAAATACAGATTGTTCATGATGTGGCTGATGTTGATGTTCTTGCCCGGCAAGCTTTGTTGTCCCGGGCTGCCATAACGCGGCATGGTCTGGTGGCAGGCAAAGCAGTTGTTCAAGCTGCTCTGGGACTGGGTGAAAGTTTCGATCGCGGCGTTGGACAGCCGCGTGGAGCCGGCTAGCAATACGTCGCATTGGTTGGCGCCGGGCTGAAAGTCACAGTTCGCTTGCAGCGACTTGCCATTCTGAGTATCAAACCAGATGGCGCCGACTTCGAAATAGTGGTTCCAAGGCGCCTCTAGCTTCTCGCTCGCCGCGGCATTCAGTGTTTTGATATTGGCGGCATTGACAGCTTGCTTGTCCGGGCCGCTGCCATAGGGATACATCCGGCATGCTTGGGTGACCGGGCTAAAGGTCTGGCTTGCCTCATCCAGCTTTAACTTGCCGCTGGACGCCAGATTCAGATTGCATTCCGTTAGCGGCGTGTTCTTTTTGTAAAAAGTCCAGTCCCGGTCGGAAACGGGGGTTTGGGGGCTTGGTATCGCGCCCGCGTCGACATCCGGTGCGTTGTCGACATGCTCGAAAGAAGCCCAAATCATTTCTTCGTGATGCTGGGTGACACCTACGACATGCAGGCCCACCAAGGCCAACACCACGGCTTCGCTACGGCTGCGATCTATCGCAAACCCCCGCCCTCGCTTCTTCAGCGGATGTACCAGCGCCGTGCGTGTGTAAAACTTGCCGGATGCCTGATTAAGCTTCTGTTCCTCGCTAGACAGCACTTTCCACGCCGCTTTCAAAGTCAGCGTTCCGACTGGATAATTTTTGTCCGGACTGAAATTGCGTATGCTTTCCGCGTTGTTCAGGCCCTGCTCCTTGACGAATTGAGCAAAGACATCGTTCAGATACATCGAGTAATAAACCAAGCGGCCATTCTGGTCGATCAGCATGCCATCCGGTCCAGCCTGCAAGTACTCATCGAGCGGCCGGTCATCTTTCAAATTCAGAGCGGGCAGGAAACTATCTGCGGTTGACTCATGCCGCAGGATGCTGGGATTGGGAAAGGTCAGGAAACGAGGCAGGCTCTGGCCTTGGTGGGCGGTATCCGGCACTGGCTGAGTCAGCCACAAGAACATTTGCCAGGACCATTGATGGAAAGCGCAATTGCCAGGGTCGGCGGCAAACTGAGCGGAGTCCGGCTCTTGCGTTTGCGCGTGGGGAAACCACGCCTGTTGCGGCAGACAGGCGCTCGCGTTTTTTCCGGTGGATGCCGCCGCTTTCTGCACGGGAGAATAAGCCTGCTCGGCGCCAATCACACCGCTTAACAGAACGGTGCCGCCAAGCGCCAAGCCCAACCACGCTTTGGTGAGCGAAGAACGGTTCATCATTTGATGTCTCCATGAATGCCTAGACTATTATTGCGGCAGCCTGTCAGTCGCCACGATGAGAAAACCATTGATGTTTCGATTGAATTGATGTCAGTGATAAATAGCTTGAACGGGTTTGGTTAAGTTCTTGGTTTGGAAAATGCCCTTGAAATTTTCCGCTTGTTTCACAGTTGAGCACCAGCCCCTTCCCTTGAGTTAGAGCTTGGGTCGGGGCTGTGCTGAACTTTGCTGGCTTTATTGTTATGAGGATAGAACCTTCCAATCGTCGGAAGAAATAAATGGGTCGTTTGAAATTGCGAGCTTTTTATATGAATTGGCCAGTCGGATTTTATTGAAGTTGCTAAAAAAGCCAGTAAGTATAAAATTGACGGCAGTGTCGCTGCCAGGGTATATGCCTTCGTTGTCGCCGAAGTAATGGTCTTTATTCAGTTCTAATGAATAATACTTGCCCGAAAAAAATGCATTAAATTTTATTTTATCAAAATCCTGAGATAAGCCTGCTGTGTAGTTTTCAACTAAAGTGCTGCCTGGGTTTATAAGGGTGTTGTTGAAAATCTGTTGGGGGTTCCCATTCTTGGGGGTTATTACCACCGTTATGGATAAAGAGACTCCGGTGGTGTTGGTAATGTTTATTTGCGACATAAGTGCTTCTCCTGTTGGGTTGAATTAATTTCCAATCACATGTCATGGGTAGCATAGTGGGTCGGCAAGGTGAAGTTTTTGCGTAAAGGAAGAAAATGTTTGTTGTAGGGAATATTATTTGTCTGTGAATGGATGGTGGCTATATGCATGAGCTAATTGAGAACTACATGGCCTGGAATTTTTCCCCGGAATAATTTGTGTACTGCCCGTCGGCATCCCCATCTTTTGATGGCGCACCGCTTTCTTGCACAAATCAGCCTGCACCGCAGTTTGGTAAGATTGCGCAATGGCAAAAGCTGCTCCGAAAGCTACTGCCTTTCAACGGGTAAGCCTACGAGCAAGTCCGGATCCCGCGCGGCTCGCTGTCCTTCTTCCTAGATACCGCAGGCTTTGCACTGTGCCCAAGCGCTGTCGCAACGGCTGCTTGCACGCGTATTTGATGCTCAGACAAAACTGCATGGCTGCTGCGGCGCGCGAAACGCCTCGATTCGGCGCAAAATGCATCTCGGCACGACCGCTCAGCAAACGTCAACAGCCCCTAGCCAGACCCGCGCGATCCGCGTGAGGTAAGCGCGGTCGTGCTCATGCCAATTGGCGCTTGTGTAGCGCTGCTTGCATTTCTGGTCCCGAGGCGTTGCGGGTGTGCTGTGCTTAGCCTGAGCCTGTCTCAGAAAGAGATGGTTGACGCAGCAAAGCCTGAAAAACATGCCATTCGATTTTTTTGTGCGATAATGCGAAGCATGAACCCATCTGCATCTTCATCTCTTGATGGCGTGCTGCGCGGCTTACGAGTCTTGATCGTCGACGACAATGCCCAAGACCGCATGTTGCTGATGGACTTTCTATCCCGGCATGGTTGTCGTCTCTATCTTGCCGAGGATGGCCGGGACGGCTATCACAAGGCGCAAGCGGTGCGGCCGGATGTGATCCTGATGGACATCTCCATGCCGCAATGTGATGGTTTGACCGCTTGCCGGCTGCTGAAAGCCAACCCGCAGACCGCCGCCATCCCGCTGCTGTTTCTCACCGCATCCGCGCTGCCCAAGGAGCGGGTGGAGGGCTTGGCTGCCGGCGCGGTGGACTACATCACCAAGCCTTTTGATTTCGAGGAAGTCCGCATCCGGTTGTGCATCCATCTGCGCATGAGCCAACCACCCGGACCACCATTGACCGAAGCCGCAGAGAAAAGCGAAGAACCCAAGGCTGGCGGCTTGGACGGGGTGCTGTACCGTTCTGCTCGCAAGCTGCTGTTGGCAGCGCTGGACGCTACGCCGGACTTGGCCGGGTTAGCTCAGACGGTGGGCACCAATACCCGGCGCCTAAACCAGGCCTTTCGCCGCTGCGCGGGCATGACGGTGTTCGATTTCCTGCGCGAGGCCAGAATGAAGGAGGCGCGGCGTCTGTTGGTGGAGTCCGATCTGCCGGTGCAAGCAATCGCGCAGGCCACCGGCTATGGCAACCAGTCGAATTTTTCCACCGCTTTCAAAGACCGGTTTGGCTGCCCGCCTACCAGCCTGCGCCGCGGCGGGGATGTCGGCGCATGAGTTGGCGCGGCTGGCTGCTCTGGCTGCTGTTGATCTGCTGCGGCCAGGCCAGGGCGGCACAGCCTGTCGACTTGGCCGTTGCGCCCGAACATGTCCCGCTGTATGGTCAGCTCGACATCATGCGCGAGCCAGGAAAGAGCCTGACGCTGCAACAGGCGCTAGCGAATCCAGACTGGCAGACCGCCACGCTCAAACGGCTGACTGCCGGCTTTTCCGCCGATACTTACTGGCTGCAAGGCCGGCTTTACAATAGCGGCAGCCAGCCGGCGACTCGCTGGTTGTCCGTCGGCTCCTGCCGCTTGGAGGACATCCGCTTTTACCGGCTGGGGCTGAGCGCGGTGTGGCCGATGGAAACCCTTCAAGCCGGACTCGGCATGCCGCTGGCCTTGCATCCCGTTCCGGCCTTGCTGTCGATTTTCCCTATTACTTTGGCTCCCGGCGAGAGCATTCGTTTTGTGCTGCGCGTCCGCAGCCGCTCAATCATCAGCATCTCGCCGGAGTTATGGACACCAACCGCTCACCGCGCCAATCAGGATGTGCAGCTGGCCATGGAAATGCTGCTGGTAGGCTCCATGCTCACGATCGGCCTCTACACGCTGGCAATGGGGATCGCGCGGCGGGACCGGATCTCCCTGTTGCTGGCAGGCATGGCGTTCAGCGATCTTGTCTACGATCTTTCTTTCCAGGGCTACCACTATTACTACCTGATGCAAAGCGGCGGGGACGCCGCGCTGCGCATTACCGGCGTGTTGCCTGGTGTCACGGTGATGCTGTTCCTCGCGCTGATGATGAACTTTATCGAAGCAGGCGGTATTGCGTTTTGGCGCTGGCTATATCGAGCATCCCTGTTGGGCGTGGCAGTTTGCACCGCGGGAATGGCCTTTGCAGACTATGGTCTGTTTGCTTACGGTTTGACCTGGGTGCTGATGCCCTGTCTGATTCTGATTTTCGGCAGCTGTCTGCATCGCTGGCGGCAAGGTTCACGCGAAGCCAGGCTGTTTTTTCTGGCCTTTTGCCTGTATAGCAGCCGTGGTGTCTTGAAGATGGCGGTCGGTTTGGGATTGCTTTCCGAATCCCTGGTCGGTGGCGCGGAAATCGTATGGGGTAATCTGTCCATCATCTTGTTGCTGCTGGTCGTCAACGTCCGACGCCAACGACAATTGAGGCTGGAAAAGCAACTGGCTCAAGACGCTTTGCAGGATGCCCGCTTGCAGGAGCATGAACGGCTGCAAAATGCTGTGGAAGAGCGCACGCGGGAATTACAGGGCGCCTTGATCGTGGCCGACGAGGCCAACCGCGCCAAATCGGACTTCCTGGCCCGGGTCAGCCATGATCTACGCACGCCGTTGACGTCCATCATCGGCTATGCCGATCTGATCCAGGCCGGCGGCCACAGCGAGGCCGAGCGCGGCGGCATCATCCGCCGCAGCGCCACCCACATGCTGCAAATGATCAACGACCTGATCGACTACGCAGCGGGTGGCTCACCCAATGCGGTGCGCAAGGAGCCGGTTTACATCCATGCGCTGCTTAAGGCGATTGCACAGGAGAACGAGAATCTCACGATGCAAAGCGGCAACTGTTTCCAGTTGGAGGTGAGCGAGGCGCTGCCCGCTGTATTGGAGCTGGATGGAAAGCGCCTGCGTCAGCTATTGGGCAATTTGCTGGATAACGCCAATAAATTCACCCAGTCCGGTCTGATTGTCCTCTCGGTCGATTACTGCTTGGATTCGAATAAAGCTGGAAAGCTGTCGTTTACGGTGCGCGATTCGGGCTGCGGTATTGCCGCGGAAGACCAGCAGCGCATTTTTGAGCCTTTTCAGCGCCTAAGCCAGACTCGTTCGCAACCCGGCATCGGTCTTGGTCTGTCCATCGTCAAGCAATGGGTGGAGCTTATGGACGGTGCGTTGAGCATGGACAGTGTGCCGGGCGTCGGCACCTCCATCCATATCACGCTGTTTGCGCGGGCTTTGCCCGAAGAGAACATGAGCAGCTATTACCAACCGGACGCGCTGGGCGTACTGCCGCAGATAGACGGAGTGGGCAAAACGATCTGGCTTGCAGAAGACACGCCCGAGATCCGCGGGCTGCTGTCCGACGAGCTGCTTGGCCAAAATTTTGCTGTGGAAGCCTGGGGAAACGGACTGGAGCTGATCGGGAAAATGCAGGAGCGAGTCCCCGCGCCCGACTTGATACTGACCGACCATATGATGCCCGGCGCAAGCGGGCTGGAGGTCTTGGCCGCTGCCCGCCGCCTGCTGCCCGGTGTGCCGGTGGTGGCGATTTCCGCCCTGCCGCAAGCGATTGGACCGCAGGGTTTCGATGCCGGCCTGCTCAAGCCGATCAATCTGGCCGAGCTGCGCCATACCCTGGTCAGATTGCTGAAATTGGTGGGGCAGTCGTCTGTTGATGTGCCATCCATACCTGGTAATGCTCATAAGCCGGATGCAAGGCAGTTGGAGGAGGCGCGCGGGCTGATCCGTTTGGGCGCGATGACCGATTTGTTGGACTGGGCTGAATGTATTGTTCAGGGAGATGCGCGTTACGAGGATTTCGTCGAGCAGGTGCGACAGTTAGTTAGGCGGGGGGAGTTGGCCGCCTTGCATATGCTTTGTGAAGAATAGCGGCAACCCGATCAACGCATAGCACTGCTTTTGTGCCTTTGGCCAGCTTATGGTTCCCAAGGGTGGCCAAGATATGGTTCCGGTCACATCGTTGTTGTGCCGTTAAGCATAAAGTGGCCAGGTGGCCAAGATATGCTTTATTTCCCGTTTGGACACATTATGGTTTACGGGAAACGGCGTAGTACAATAATCGATTTTTCCTTGCAAACCAGTGCATTATCTACTTGGCGGCAAAGATTCCAGACATGAAAAACGGGACCTGAAGGTCCCGTTTTGGTTTTCTGGCTGCGCGCGCGGTCAGCCGTAGCGGCTTGAGATGACCAGATTGATGTGGTGGAAGATGCCGTTGACGGATTGCGCTTCCGTGTCCAGCCGCGCCCAGATGTCGCGCGCGCTGATTCCTTCATATCCCGCCTCCAGTCGCTCGTCGAGCAACATCTCAATCTTGGCCCGTAGTTCGTCAACGTGTTGTTGTTTGGAGGCCGCGCGGTAGCGGCGATGGCGGTCTGCAATCGCACGGGCCTCGGCATTCGCCCGCAGGTACAGGTGTTTGCGGCCGATTCCCACACGTTTACCCGCTTCGTTGATGGAAAGGGGCGTGGGAAGCTCAAGCATCAAACGCAAACTGGCGCGGATTTCTTCCCAATCCAGCTCGCGCGACTGGATGCCAGCACGAGGCGATTCGGACAGCGCAATGTTCAGTTGCAAGGGCTGATGCGGCATTGCCCAGTTCTGGACCTCGCCGGCGAACAGTTTGTCCAAGCCGATGCCGCCATCAGGGGGAGCCCATTCGTGTCAATTTTGGCGGCACCTTGCGCTTGGACCAAGAAGCAGCCATTGCGGCGATGTTGCATCACGATGTTGGCGTATTGTGTGCGCCGACAGCATTTGGGAAAACGGTCACAGCGGCCGCGATGATAGCCCGGCGAGGAGTCAATACGCTGATATTGGTGCATCGGACCGAGTTGCTCAAGCAATGGCAGGAACGATTACAAGTTTTCTTGGGGGCTGGCAAAGGATTGGTTGGCTGCATTGGGGGCGGTAAAAACAAGCCGACCGGCAAAATCGATATTGCGGTGATGCAGTCGCTGTCCCGCAAAGGGGAAATCAGTTCACTTATCGAGAACTATGGACAGGTGATTGTTGACGAGTGCCATCACGTTGGCGCAGTTTCTTTCGATTTGCTCTTGAAGCGGGCCAGGGCGAAATATGTGCTTGGGCTGACGGCCACGCCGATAAGGCGAGATGGCCAACAACCGATAATTTTCATGCAGTGTGGCCCAATACGCTACACCGCGGAGCGACCGGCTACTGCGCCCCATCTGCTTGAAGTATATCCCCGGTCTCTGTCTCACGTTATTGACGTGCCGGGTGATGCGGGTATTCAGGATGTGTTCCGCCATTTGTCAGCAGATGGTATGCGAACGCAGATGATTGTTAATGAAGTGACTGAGGCCTTCAGGCTGGGGAGGAAAATCCTGGTATTGACCGAGCGGACGGAACATCTGGATATGCTTCAGTCAATGCTGCAGCCACTCATTGCTTCGTTGTTTGTGCTGCACGGGAGGATGTCGCGTAAACAGCGCACGGCAATGGTCGCAGAATTGAACGGCTTGCCGCCGGACTCCCCTCGTGTTCTGCTGGCCACAGGCAAGCTAGTTGGTGAAGGCTTTGACCATCCTCCGCTCGATACATTGGTATTGGCCATGCCCGTTTCTTGGAAGGGAACACTACAGCAATATGCTGGGCGGCTTCACCGGGAGCATGCTGAAAAGACGGACGTACGCATTATTGATTTTATCGATATAGGGCACCCAGCCCTCGTGCGGATGTGGGAAAAGCGGCAAGTCGGATACCGAGCGATGGGGTAGTGGCATGACCAAACCCGCTCCGAAACGTTACCGCACCACCAACTGGAAAGCCTACAACCAAGCCCTGATCCAACGCGGCTCCCTGTCCGTCTGGCTGGACACAAGCATGTCATGGCGGGCAACTCCTCAGGGCAAGCGCGGACGGACGCAGACCTATAGCGATGCCGCTATTCAATTCTGCCTGACCATTAAGAACCTGTTTGGACTGGCGTTGCGGCAGACCATCGGCTTAATCCAAAGCCTGATCAAGTTGGCGGGCCTGGACTGGGGCGTCCCAGATTACAGCACGCTATCCAGGCGGCAGCAGACACTACAGGTCAAGATTCCCTACCAGAAAAGCTCTGGCGCGCTGCATCTGCTGGTGGATAGCACAGGCATCAAGATGCTGGGCGAAGGTGAATGGAAAACCAAGAAACATGGCGCGGAATATCGCCGGCAATGGCGCAAGGTGCATCTGGGCATCGATGCGGAAACCTTGCAAATCCGCGCGATCGAGGTAACCGACAACCGCCAGAGCGATGCACAAATGTTGCCTTCGCTATTGACCCAAATTCCGGCCGACGAGCCGATAGCCTGTGTGAGCGGAGATGGCCCGGCGTTTCGATGGTCAAGTGGCAGAGCTTCAAGTGCGTGCTGCCATCTTGAACCGCTTCAGCATGCTGGGCCGACCGTGCACGGTGCCGGTGGCGTAAATCCGTTTGGGGAAAGGGGAAACTCACCCTGTTCTGGATTTGTGCAACAGCGCCGGTTCCGGTCACATCTTTGACCGACAGGTGGCGGCTATGGGCTAAATCCGGGGCCCCTCATTCTTGTGCGGGGTTATGTAACAAAGCCTCTGAGCATTCTAATAACACCACCTAGGCAGGTGATCAGGAAAAAGTGGCCTCATATACTGGGTGGTAGTATTATGTGGCGGCTTGCGAATGGCAGAGCCACGCAACGATGTCCTCCCTCCCAGATGCCTTCTTAGACGGTTGTCAGGCCGGTGATCGTCCTGATCGAACAGGTGATGCATGCTGAATGTTTTAACCAATCGGACGTACCGGCATTTGTTCCTGGCCCAGGTGGTGGCTTTGGTCGGCACCGGTCTGGCAACGGTGGCGCTGGGCCTGCTGGCCTATGAGCTGGCAGGTGGCAAGGCCGGCGAGGTGCTTGGCACCGCACTGGCGATCAAAATGATCGCCTACATTGGCGTGGCGCCGATCGCCACCGCATTCGCCAGTCGCTGGCCGCGGCGGAGCATGCTGGTGGCGCTGGACCTGGTGCGGGCCGCCGTGGCGCTGGCGCTACCATTCGTCACGCAAGTGTGGCAGGTCTATGCGCTGATCTTTGTTCTGCAGTCGGCATCGGCCGCGTTCACGCCGACTTTCCAGGCGACCATTCCCGATGTGCTGCCAGACGAAGAGGACTACACCCGGGCACTGTCGTTGTCCCGCCTCGCCTACGATCTGGAAAGCGTAGCCAGCCCGATGCTGGCGGCGGCTCTGCTATCGGTGATCAGCTACCACAGCCTGTTCGCCGGCACCGTGGTGGGGTTTCTCGGTTCGGCGGCCTTGGTGGTCTCCGTGACCTTGCCCAAAGCGGCACCGGCGATCCGCCGCGGTATCTATGACCGCACCACGCGTGGGATTCGCATCTACCTGGCGACACCTCGGTTGCGGGGCTTGTTGGCGCTGAACCTGGCTGTGGCCGCAGCTAGCGCGATGGTCATCGTCAACACAGTGGTGCTGGTCCAGGCCCACTTTGGTCTGACGCAACATGCCACGGCCTGGGCATTAGCCGCTTTTGGCGCCGGCTCGATGACGGCAGCGCTGGCGCTGCCTCGGTTGTTGCAGGGTATTCCGGATCGAAGCGCAATGCTGGCCGGTGCCGCGATACTGGTAGTCGGCCTGCTGCTAGGTGCTTGGCTGGATAGTTACACCTTGCTGCTGCCGCTGTGGTTCGTTCTGGGGCTGGGATACTGCCTGGTGCAAACACCGTCTGGCCGACTGCTGCGTCGTTCGGCGCATGCAGAGGATAGGCCGGCGCTATTTGCCGCCCAGTTCGCGCTTTCACACACTTGCTGGCTGATCACCTACCCATTGGCCGGTTGGTTGGGTGCCAAGGCGGGTTTGCTGGCAACCTTCATCATCTTGGGTGGGCTGGCCGGCGTGGCGGCGTTGATCAGCATGAGGATCTGGGCCTATCACGATCCGGATCAGTTGGCGCACAGTCATGATGATTTGCCGGCCGGCCACCCGCACTTGGCTAAGCATGAAGCGGATGAGGCTCACGAGCATGTTTTTGTGATCGATGATCCCCATCTAAGTATCTAGTAAAGCGGGGGCGATTCAATTTGGAGGCTTGGGCACACCTGAAAGGGTGTGACTAATCATGTGCCGACAGCTGCGTGGATCAGAGCTGTGATCGGAACCATAATGTTGCGAAATTCGCAGGGTTATCGTTCCGACGCTACTGTGCTTTCTCTCATTGTATTCAAGCTGATTGAACAATTCTCCCCGCCAATGCCATTGGCTCAGGTTTTTCCCAGCGTGTCCTTGCAGTACCGTTCGATTTATCTGAACGAAATCTGCTTCAGCGTCACAAGATGATGTTTACCGTAACGGTCTGTTTTCAACTTACGCATGCTTGCCATTGGCATGTGTTGCTTCCTGCCAATCCCGTCATTGCATCGATGCAACTGTTGTGGTCGGACAGGAGGTCGGCCAAGGCGGTCTGTTATCCCATTTGTTCTGAACGTCTGCCCAGATTCACATACCGGCGATTTCTCTGTTGAAGGTCAGCTTTCTTCCACTTTGGAGCCGCAGGGGCGTGTTACCATCTGCGCCGTGCCGTTTTTATTGCTTTGCGGCATGCGGCGGCGCACCGCTGCCGCACCATTGCCATGATGCGGCCAATGTTGGCCGTTTTTCTGTCGTCTTCCCGCCTTGTCGCCGGTCGCGGCGTAACCTTTTTTCTGCCGCCGCACGGCGCTTCCCATGATCATTCTGAAAAACGTGGCCTTGCGCCGCGGCACCAAAGTCCTGCTCGACAACGCATCGGTGACGCTCAATCCCGGTGAGAAAGTCGGCCTGGTCGGCCGCAACGGCGCCGGCAAATCCTCGCTGTTCGCTGTGCTGAACGGCTCGCTGCACGAAGACGGCGGCGATGTGTCGATTCCGTCGCAATGGCGCATGTCGCAGGTGGCGCAGGACATGCCGGAAACGGCGCAGACGGCGACCGAGTTTGTGGTCGAAGGCGATACCACCCTGCTCGCGGCGCAGCGGGAGGTGGCCGAGGCCGAGGCCGGCGAAGACTACATGCGCATGGCGCACGCCTATACCGCGCTCAACGATGCCGGCGCCCACGACGCGCCGGCGCGGGCGCAGGCGCTGATTCTCGGCTTGGGTTTCAGCGTCGCCGAGCTGCAGCAGCCGGTGAACAGCTTTTCCGGCGGCTGGCGCATGCGGCTGCAACTGGCGCGCGCGCTGATGTGTCCGTCCGACCTGCTGCTGCTGGACGAGCCGACCAACCACCTGGATCTGGACGCGCTGGTATGGCTGGAAGCGTGGTTGAAGCAGTACGCCGGCACCATGGTGGTGATCAGCCATGACCGCGAATTCCTCGATGCGGTCACCAACGTGACGCTGCACGTCGACAATGCCAAGCTGGTGCGCTACGGCGGAAATTACAGCAAGTTCGAGGACATGCGCGCCGAACAGCTGGTCCTGCAGCAGGCGGCGCAGGCCAAGCAGCAGGAAAAGATGGCGCACCTGCAGAAGTTCATCGACCGCTTCAAGGCCAAGGCCAGCAAGGCGAAGCAGGCTCAGAGCCGTGTCAAGGCGCTGGAGCGGATGGAGAAGATCGCGCCGGTGCTGGCCGATGCCGAGTTCCAGTTCGAATTCAAAGAGCCGCAGAGCCTGCCGAACTCGATGCTGTCGATGACCGGCGCGGTGTTCGGCTATCCGGCGCCGGAGGGCGCGCCGGAAGGCACGCCGCCGACGGTGATCGTGCGCAATGTGAACCGCACCGTGCTGGCTGGGCAGCGCATCGGCATTCTCGGCGCCAACGGCCAGGGCAAGTCGACGCTGGTGAAAACCGTGGCCGAGGCGCTGCAGGCGGTCGGCGGCGAGATCATTCGCGGCAAGGGGCTCAATATCGGCTACTTCTCGCAGCAGGAGCTGGACGTGCTGCGGCCGGAGGACGATCCGCTGCAGCACATGTTTCGTCTGGCGCGCGACACCCCGGCGGCGATGCGGCCGCCGGCCAACGATTGCCGCGAGCAGGGGCTGCGCAATTTCCTCGGCACCTTCAACTTCAGCGGCGACATGGTGAAGCAGCCGGTCGGCAGCATGAGCGGCGGCGAGAAGGCGCGGCTGGTGCTGTGCATGATCGTGTGGCAGCGGCCCAATCTGCTGCTGCTGGATGAGCCTACCAACCATCTGGACCTCGCCACCCGCGAGGCGCTGAGCGTGGCGCTGAACGAGTTCGAAGGCTCGGTGATGCTGGTCAGCCACGACCGGGCGTTGCTGCGCGCGGTGTGCGACGAATTCTGGATGGTGTCGCGCGGCGGGGTCAGCGATTTCGCGGGCGATCTGGACGATTACCAGGTCTACCTGCTGGAAGAGGCCAAGCGCCGGCGAGAAGAGGCGGCCGGCAAGCGTTAAGCCGGCCCGTCTGCGCGCTGCCGCCTTGCGGCCAATCCCCCGGGACTGGACAGCTAGCTGGCCTTACGCGAGATAGTTCGTAAGCGTTGGCGCAGGGTCCGTGCATATAACGCTGAACTGCGCATCACTATCCATGCAAACCCGCCTAACGGCGGGTTTGTCGTTTCTATTGTGTGCTTATTCAAGTGAAGCCGTCGTCCAGCGCCACTGGCTATGGATGAAGGTTCGGCCAGAGTAGAGTGGTATTCCCCCGCAAAGAAACCAATGAAGCTTCCACTCCACTGCTACTGGTTGAATAGCAGTTCTGGTCAACCCTGGCTGGCGCTCATTGACCTAGCGGCGGCGTGCGCGGCGGGATCATGCGCTTGTTGCCGGTGGCTTCAAATGCGCCGGCGAAGCGCAGCAGCGTGTTGTCATCATAGGCGCGCCCCGCAAAAGTCAGCCCCACCGGCATGCCGATATCCGCCATCACCCCCATTGGTACGGTAACGGTCGGGACGCCAAGATGGCGGATGGCGAGATTGCCATTGGCTACCCAGATGCCGTTGCTCCAGGCGATGTCGGCTGAGCGCGGATTGATGTCTGCGTCAGCCGGGCCGACGTCGGCCACGGTGGGGAACAGCACCGCGTCCAGTTTTAGCTGATCCATCCAGTCTTCCAGATCCAGTTTGCGGGTCTTTTCCAGGCCACGCAGGCCATCCGGCACGCTTGCAATCTGCTCATAGGACTTGAGGCCACGCTTGGCCATGTTGACGTATTCGTCCATGCCGGCGGCCAGATCTCCTTCGCGGTTTGGCAGGGTGCCCGGATCGTGCGGGAAGATCTTCGGGCCATCCACGTCAGCCAGTTTGTTGAGCTTGGGGTCGCCGTTGGCGCGCAGGAACTCATCGAAGGCCCAGCCGGACAGCTCCCACAGCTCGTCATTGAGGAACTCAGGCGAGACGATGCCGCGATTGAATACGGTGGGCGCGCCGGGGCGGTCGCCTTCACAGTTGGAAACCAGCGGAAAATCCACTTCGATGACTTCTGCTCCGGCGGCTTCCAGCGCCTGGCGGGCGGCTTCCCACAGATCGATCACTGAAGCGCGGGTATGGATGCGCTGTCCGGTCGGGCCGCCGATGCCGGGCGTCTCGCTGGTGCCGGCCAGTTCGTCCTTGTTGATGTACATGCGCGGTATGCCAAAGCGCTTGCCTTTGAGCATGTCGGGCTGAGCCAGCAGGCCGGAATAGGAATCCGGCCGAACCGCCGAGGCTTTGGGAATCTCCACCCAGGGCTGCAGGCGCCATAGGTCGCCGCGGCTGATCGGGTCGTCTGCGACGATGACGTCGAGCACTTCGAGCAAGTCTGCCATGGTGCGGGCGTACGGCACGACCACGTCCATGGTCGGCGTCAGCGGCCAGTTGCCGCGTACCGAGATCACCCCGCGCGACGGCGTATAGGCGCACAGGCCATTGTTGGAAGCCGGGCCGCGGCCGCTCGACCAGGTTTCTTCCGCCATGCCGAAGGCGGCGAAGCTGGCGGCCGTTGCGGTGCCGGCGCCATTGGAGGAGCCGGAGGCGAACGGCGCGGTCAGGTAGTCGGCGTTGTAGGGGCTTTCGGCGCGGCCGTAGCAGCCGCGCTGCATGCCGCCATTGGCCATGGGCGGCATATTGGTCTTGCCCAGGCAGATGGCGCCGGCTGCGCGCAGGCGCGCGATGGTGAAGGCATCGTGTTGGGCAACCAGATCCTTGAACGCCGGGCTGCCGGAAGCGGCGGTCAGCCCCTTCACCAGATAGCTGTCCTTGGCGGTATAGGGGATGCCGTCCAGCGGGCTCAGCGTTTCGCCGCGGGCGCGGCGGGCATCGGATGCCTCGGCTTCCTGGATCGCATCCGGATTACGCACCACCACCGCATTGAGCCTGGTCTCCGTCGCGGGGCCATCGTAGGCCTCTATCCGCGCCAGATAGGCCTTGACCAGTTCAACCGCTGTCGAACGCCCGGATTCGAGCGCTGCGCGCAGCTCGGCAATGGATAGTTCGGTCACCTCGATCATGCTACTACCTCCACTAAGAAGACGGATTTCACTCCCATCGCGGTGGCCGTTTCCTGCATGCGCAGGCGGGTCAGCGCGTTCAGGCGCCGCGCGGAAGCCGGCGCACGCATGGGCTGTTCTGCAATAGGGCGGCTAATCTACAAGAGATAGCGTTATGCGGGAAAATGATTCATTTTGATGCACTTATTCATGCGGCGAATACCGGGGCAGCATCATGCCGTGCGCCGCCTCATCGGATTCGATGAGCTTGCGCATCAAATCGCGCAGCCAGTGCAGCGCAGGATTACTATCCTGTACTGGGTGCCAGATACAGTTAAGATGATAGCCTGGCAACTCTTCCGGCAACGCAACCATCTTCAACGGCCAGTAGCCCGCTATCATCGCCGCGACTTTCTTGGGCAGGATAAACAAATGATCGGTGTTGCTGACGATGGCGGCCGCGGCCATATAGCTTTGGCTGCGCACCGAAATCTTGCGCTGCAAGCCACGCTCGGCAAGAAAGTCATCCATAGGCGACCTCAGATTGCCCAGCGGCGCGTGGAAGACATGCGGCAAGGCAATCAGATCCGATAGTGTCAGCCTATCGCTCTGGAGAGGGTGGTCATGGCGCAAGATGCCGATCAGCGGCTCGTTCAGCCAGGTTTCCCGGCACAGATAGTTGGGGATGGACATGTATTCGTCAAAACCCAGCAGGAAGTCGATTTCACCGTCGGCCAGCGCCAGTTCCGGAATGTCTTCCCGCAGGATGGAGATGTCGATATGAACGTTAGGCGCGGCCTCCGCCAGTTTTTTCACCAGCGGCGGAATCAGCACGCACTCTACATAATCGGTGGTGCACAGGGTGAAGCGGCGCGTCGATGTGGCCGGGTCAAAGGCCTCCGGCTGGCTGAAATGGCTTTGCAGCAGGCTGAGCGCCTGATGGACGCCCTGTTGCAGATAGAGCGCTTTTTGTGTCGGCAGCATGCCATGCGGCGAGCGCACCAGCAGCGGGTCGTCGAAGAATGTCCGCAGGCGATTGAGCGAGTGGCTCATCGCCGGCTGGCTGACAAACAGTTTCTCTGCCGCGCGCGTGACGCTGCGCAGACTGACCAAGGCATCCAGCGCCAACAGCAGGTTCAGATCCAGTTGATGCAGTTTCACGCCATGCACCGTATTTATGAAAGTATTAGTATTGTTCATTTGCTGAATAGTTTGGCTCTCCCTAGACTGCGTCTGTCAATCACTTCGTCGCTCATTGCAGAGAAAATCTGCCGTTCGAGCAGGCTGATCCGCCCGGCGAATGTGCATTGCTCTAGCCTCCATATCGGGCAGATCGGGAGACGTGCCGAGTCTGTCATCCGCAAATGCACGATCTATTGAATACTTCTGATGCATTTATCAAGTCGAAGGTGATCAACATGAACAATACAACGCACAATAATAGTCTACCTGCCGCCGACGGTTTTCACATGCCGGCCGAGTGGGCTGAGCATCAGGCGGTATGGATGATCTGGCCGCAGCGCCCGGATAACTGGCGCCATGCCGGCCGCGAAGCGCAACAAACCTTCGCCGCCATCGCCAAGGCCATTGCCGCGGCCACCCCGGTCTTCATGGCGGTGCCGCCAGCCTGCATGGCCGAGGCCCGCGCGGTGATGCCATCCGAAGTGACGCTGGTGGAAATGAATAGCGATGACTGCTGGATGCGCGACAGCGGCCCGACCGTGGTCATCGACAAGACCGGCAATGTGCGCGGCGTGGACTGGCAGTTCAATGCCTGGGGCGGCTTAAATGGCGGGCTGTACCATCCTTGGGACCAGGATAGCGAAGTTGCGCGCCAGGTGTTGGCCCACCATGGTTTTGACCGCTATGTAGCCCCGCTGGTGCTGGAAGGCGGCTCTATCCATGTCGATGGCGAAGGCACGCTGCTCACCACCGCAGAATGTCTGCTCAATCCCAATCGCAATCCGGATTTGTCCCAAGCCCAGATTGAGGCCTTGCTGTCCGAATATCTGGACGTGAGCCACTTCATCTGGCTGCCGGAAGGCGTGTTCATGGATGAAACCGACGGCCACATCGACAATATGTGCTGCTTTGCCCGCCCGGGCGAGGTGGTGCTGCACTGGGTCGACGATGAGCAGGATCCGCAGTATCCGCGCTCGCAGGCCGCCTACGAAGTGCTGTCCAAAGCGCGCGACGCCAAGGGCCGCCAGCTCAAGATCCACAAGATGCTGGCCCCGGGCCCCTTGTTCTATGAGCAGGATGAAACGGCTGGCGTGGTGGCGAGCGGACAGGCAGTGCCGCGCGAGGTTGGCGAGCGCATGGCCGCTTCCTATGTCAATTTCCTGATCAGCAACGGACAGATTATCTTCCCGCTGCTGGATGAGCGCACCGATGCCGCGGCCGCCAGCCGCTTGCAGGAGATCTTCCCCGAGTACCGAATTGTCGGCGTTCCGGCGCGCGAGGTACTGCTTGGCGGCGGCAATATCCACTGCATCACCCAGCAGATTCCGGCGGGCAAGGCTGGCTGAGGCGTTATCGCGCACGGCGGGTGAATTCCCGCCGTTTTTGCCGGGCATGAGCCGAACCGCCGTTTGGCATGGCAGCGAATACGCCATGTGAAGTGGGACGGTGGATCCGCGCATGAAGGATGGATGAGTGGCGCCCTATTGAGCAGGGGGCGCCACGCTATCCGACGCAATCGCAATGGGCGTCGGTTACGCTTGCGCGATCAGGCTGCGCAGTAATTCCGCAGTCCCTGCGGGGAAATGTTCGGTGTGGGTTTCGTTGTCCAAACCGATTGAGTGATTGCTGCCTGCGGTAAAGGAGATGTTGTAGAAGGCGCACCCTCCCTCTTGTGTCGCCAGCGCGGCGAATTTGGCATAGGTGTATTCGGGGTCGCCGGATTTCGCCCATTCCAGCAGCGCCCGGATTTTTTCCACGTCAAAGGTGCTGCGTATCTTGAAACGATGCTTATCGCCGCCGGCCGCGATGAATTCCTCCATGAAAGACTCCACCTGATAGCCTCCGGATTTGTGAAAGAAAGTCTTCGTCGCTGTCCGAAAATCGACGGCGTATCCGACGAAGCCGGCGCTGGCCAAGGCTTTAAGCCCACTGGGGAAGTCGATTCTCCCAGCTTGCACATCCGCCGCCACTTGCTCGGCGACACGGGCTGCTGCCGCGGGAATGGAGATGTTGGCATTCGAGTTCATTTCAGTTGCCTCTTGGGGGGTGGTTGATGGCAAACGCTATTCGCGCAAGGCGATCTACGAGGATTGGGCAGTGGAGACGATTGTCGCCCCCAAGACAATGAGTAAGCTGCCGCTTAGGACTTTGGGCATGCTTAGGTTTTGTCATTCGCGGAAGATCACACTAGACAGCATCAAGGCGATCAATGCGTTTGAGTTCGTCAGTGGCGCGATAATGGAAACCGGGATGTTGAGCCGCGAAATGCCATAGGCCATTGTGGCGATGGCAATTGACCAGGCTGCGCCCATCGCGACGGCAAAGCCCGCCGATTTCAGCGTTCCCGCATCCTGATTCAGGAAGCTCATGCCGAATAGTCCAATCACGCAAACAGTCAGTCCGACCACGGCCAGGTAGCCCATGATGCTAGAGCCGGCGCGCATGCTCAGTTTCATCAGCACCGTCGCCGTTCCGAGCAGAACAGCCGGCAGTACACCGCCGATAAGAATCGCTTTCGAGCCCATCGCCAATCTCCTGATGTGAATTCCGCGGCCAGCTAGCACGCGTCGTGACAGACAGCCTCGATATTGTTGCCGTCGGGGTCTATGACGAACGCCGCGTAGTAGTGCTCATGGTAGTGCGGGCGCAATCCGGGGGCGCCATGGTCGCCGGCGCCTAGCTTCAGCGCCGCGGCATGAAAGCGCTCAACCGCGTCGCGCGACGGCGCTTGGAAAGCCAGATGCGTGCTGGATGGCGCGGCATCCGATGCCGATATCCACAAAGTCATTTTTTCGCCGAACGCGATGGATTCACCGTAGTCCGCCGATAAGGCGTAGCCCAGTTCAGCCAGCACCGCGGCATAGAAGGCGCGCATGCGGTCCATTTGATGGGTACGCAAGCCGATATGGTCGATCATGGTTTTCTCCTTGCTGTGGGAAGGGTGCAATCAGTGTTTCAGCGAACTGGTATTTCCGTGAGCTGCTGTTGACGGACGATGCTCTCGAGCAACTCGCGCAACTGGGCTTGCTGCGCTTCAGACAGATGCCCAAAGAAGCGTTGATCGTTTTCATCCGCAATTTGCGCGAGACGAGGCACGAGCGCCCGTCCGGCAGGCGTCAGCGCCAGTACGACAAGCCGCGCGTCGCCGTCGTCCACGCTGCGTTCGATTAATTGCTTATCTTCAAGGCGCGAGACGATTTTCGAGATGGCTCCCTTTGTCATGCCGAGCGTTTGCGTCAGCGAGCCATGAGTGGTGTTGCTCTGGTCATACAGGACGCGTAGCGCCACCCATTCCGACACCGACACGCCACTGGCTTCGACCCCGCGCTGAAATTCTTCTGAAACGCGGTTGGAGACCATCCGCATCCAGTAGCCGAGGTGAGCTTGAAGATGGCTGATTTGATTGGAGTTCATTTTTGTTTCCCTGGAAACTTTAATTGCATGGTGGTTTCCATGGAAACCTTTGTCAAGCGATGAATTTGGCTCGCGCTTCCGTCAGGTATTCGCTTATCTAAGCGTTGAATACAGCGTAGGCCGCTGGAGGCGTGCGGACGTTGTTTCCGATGCGCTGAGGCAAGCGCTTTGGGCTTGGGGCAGGGCGGGATGATGCCTTGATGCTCGGGTCGCTTGCGCGGTGGGTTCTAGAGCGAGGCAGCCGCTCAAAGGGCTTGTGCAGAGTGGTTTTGTGCCGCCAGCTCTTGGTCAGCTTATGTTTCCGGCTTTGATGAGTGGGGCGCGCAGGCTGGAGCTTGTGCGATATGGGGGGAGCGGTTCGGCCTGAGCCTTCTTTCAAGCGGTGAATGCTAGGCGAAAAAATGCCCGGTGAGGCGTCTCACCGGGCGATGCGGTTTTAAGCCTGCTGGCGCAGCGTCTTGGCCGCCGCGACCATATGGGTCAGCGCCGGGATCACTTCGTTCCACTGCCGGGTCTTCAGGCCGCAGTCCGGGTTCACCCACAGCCGTTCCGACGGAATCCGCTCGGCGGCTTTTTTCATCAGCTGGATGATGTGCTCTTCGCTCGGGATGTTAGGCGAATGGATGTCGTAGACGCCGGGGCCGATCTCGTTCGGGTAGCTGAAGTGGTCGAATACGTCGAGCAGCTCCATGTCGGAACGCGAGGTCTCGATGGTGATCACGTCGGCGTCCATGGCGGCGATGGAGGCGATGATGTCGTTGAACTCCGAGTAGCACATATGAGTGTGGATCTGGGTTTCATCGCCGACGCCGTTGGCGGTGATGCGGAACGATTCCACCGCCCAGCCCAGGTACTCCTGCCATTGCGCCTTGCGCAGCGGCAGGCCTTCGCGCAGCGCGGCCTCGTCGATCTGGATCACCTTGACGCCGGCCTTTTCCAGATCCAGCACTTCGGCGCGGATGGCTAGCGCCAGTTGCTGGCACGATACCGAACGCGGCTGGTCGTCGCGGACGAAGGACCAGTTCAGGATGGTCACCGGGCCGGTCAGCATGCCCTTCATCGGCTTGGCGGTCAGCGATTGCGCATAAGTGATCCACTGCACCGTCATCGCCTTGGGGCGGCTGATGTCGCCGAACAGGATGGGCGGCTTCACGCAGCGCGAGCCGTAGGACTGCACCCAGCCGAACTGGCTGAAGGCGTAGCCGTCCAGTTGCTCGCCGAAGTACTCCACCATATCGTTGCGCTCGGCTTCGCCGTGCACCAGCACGTCCAGGCCCAGGGCTTCCTGCTCGCGCACACTGTGTTCGATCTCGGCGCGCATCGCCGCGGTGTAAGCTGCCTCGTCGATCTCGCCGGCCTTGAAGCGGCTGCGCGCCTGGCGGATTTCCGCCGTTTGCGGGAAGGAGCCGATGGTGGTGGTCGGGAATTTCGGCAAATGGAGCCGCGCGGCTTGCTTGACGGCGCGTTGGGCATAGCCGTTCTGGCGGCGGCCCAGATCTGCATCAATGTTGGCGACGGCGGCCTTCACCGCTGGGTTGTGGACACGCGGCGACAGGCGGCGCGCCTCGATGGCGGCGCGGTTGGCGGCCAGTTCCGCCGCCACGGCATCGCGTCCCTGGTTCAGGGCCGCGGCCAGCACGCGCAGCTCTTCCAGTTTTTGCTTGGCGAAGGCCAGCCACGACTGGATTTCGCCATCCAGCTTCTGCTCGCTGTCCAGGTCCACCGGCACGTGCAGCAGCGAGCACGACGGCGCCAGCCACAGCCGGTCGCCCAGCGCGCGGGCCAGCGGCTCCAGCCATTCCAGCGCGGCGCTCAGATCAGTTTTCCAGATATTGCGGCCGTTGATGGCGCCGACGGACAGCACGCGGTCGGCCGGCAGCTGCTTGGCCAGTTCTTCCGCTTCATGGCGGGCGTTGACGGCGTCGACATGCACGCCTTGCACCGGCAGCGAGGCGAGCAGCGGCAGATTGCCCTGCAGCTGGCCGAAGTAGCTCGCCAGCAGCAGCTTGGCCTTGCCGCCGGCCAGGACCTGGTAGGCGTCGACGAAAGCCTGGCGCCAGCCGGCGTCCAGCTCGGTCACCAGGATAGGCTCGTCCACCTGCACCCACTCGGCGCCGTGCTCGGCCAGCTTGGCCAGCAGTTCGGCGTACACCGGCAGCAGCCGCGGCAGCAGCGCCAGCTTGTCGGAGCCGTCCTTGGCCTTGCCCAGCGCCAGGTAGGTGACCGGGCCGATGATCACCGGCTTGGCCTTGACGCCTTGCGCCTTGGCTTCCGCCAGCTGTTCCAGCAGACGCGAGGCATCCAGCTTGAAAGCGGTGGCGGCGCTGAATTCCGGCACGATGTAGTGGTAGTTGGTGTCGAACCACTTGGTCATTTCGCCGGCCGCCACGCCGCCGCAGCAGTGCGCGTGGTCTTCGGCGGATTGGGCCGAGCGGCCGCGCGCCACCCGGAAGTAGTTGTCCAGCGCGTCGCCGTGGAAATCGCGCACGCGCTGCGGCAGGTTGCCCAGCGTGAAGCTGATGTCCAGCACCTGGTCGTAGAAGGAGAATTCGCCCACCGGCGCCAGGTCCAGCGCGGCCTGGTCATGCCAGTGGCGGCGGCGCAGCTCGGCGCCGACCGACTTCAACTCGGCCAGCGAGGTCTGGCCTTTCCAGTAGGATTCCAGGGCGAACTTCAGTTCGCGCTTGGCGCCGATGCGGGGAAAACCCAGGTTATGCGTAAAAGCCATGATTTCTCCTTTGCTTAATAACCAAATGTAGGGTCATCGTAGAGCGGCTTTTGCATGAAGAAAAATGGTATTGTTTCATTGATCGATAAATAAATTTCATGAAAGATGCGCCATGGCTATTCTTGAACGCACCCATTTGTCCATCGTCCGCGCGGTGGACCAGCACGGCTCGCTGACCGCCGCCGCAGAACAATTGCACCTGACCCAGTCCGCCCTCAGCCACACCATGCGCAAGCTGGAAGACCAGCTGGGCGTGGCGATCTGGCGGCGCGAGGGCCGCAGCCTGCAGCCGACCCAGGCCGGCGAATACCTGCTGGCCGCCGCCAACCGGCTGTTGCCGCAGCTGACCCATGTCGAGGAGCGCCTGAAGCAGTTTGCCCGCGGCGAGAGCGGGGCGCTGCGCATAGGCATGGAGTGCCACCCCTGCTACCAGTGGCTGCTGAAAATCGTGTCGCCCTATCTGGCGGCCTGGCCGCTGGTGGATGTGGATGTGAAGCAGAAATTCCAGTTCGGCGGCATCGGCGCGCTGTTCGGCTACGAGATAGACATGCTGGTGACGCCCGATCCCTTGTATCGGCCCGGCCTGCGTTTTGAACCGGTGTTCGACTACGAGCAGGTGCTGGTGGTCGGCCCCGGCCATCCGCTGCGCGACCGGCCGCACGCCGAGCCGGAACATCTGGCGGAGGAGACGCTGATCACCTATCCGGTGGCGCTGGAGCGGCTGGATGTCTACAGTCAGTTCCTGATTCCGGCCGGCATCCGCCCCAAGCGGCACAAGCCGATCGAAACCACCGACATCATGCTGCAGATGGTGGCCAGCGGCCGCGGCGTGGCCGCTTTGCCGCGCTGGCTGGTGGAAGAGTATGCCGCCAAGCTCGACGTCGCCGCCGTGCGGCTGGGTCCGCAAGGCATAGACAAGCAGATTTTCCTCGGCATTCGCGAAACGGATGCCGATATCGATTACATCAGCGCCTTTGTTGAATTGGCGCGCACGCATAAAGCGCCTAAGCAGAGCACGCTATAAGCGACTTCAAACGCCAGCTCTTGCCGTTGAGCGATGGGCAGGACAAGGTGCTGCCGCATTACCAATGCCCTGGGCCTGTCATGCAGCGAGGTGATCCTGTATTGCCCGCGCTGGCGGCGATGTCGGCCGCTGGATGGATGTCGTCAAAGGATGGCCTCGCCAAGCTTCTTCAGCCTGAGGAAGTAGGCGACAAAAGCCGCCACAAAGAGCGCGTCGCCAAGGACCACCAGTATGGCGAAGCTCGATGTCCATCCATTGAGCAGCATGTATAGAAGATTCAGCGCAAACAGCGCCTTGCCTATGCCGCCCATCAGCACGATGCCGGTGTGGCGTATCGGGTTGTATGCGGCCATCAGGAAGCCGAAGCCATACAGGAAGGCCGTGCCCCACGCGCCTCGATAGACCGCGATCAGCACCGGATCCGTCAAGCCGCGTCCAAACTCTTGGGCGAACATGCCGGCGCTATCGAATAAGCCGGGGATAGCCCCGGCGAAGTTCCATACTGCCGAAATGATGAACAGCCAGCGAAATAGCTGCCACTCAGGTAGTGCCGGATCTTTTCTGCCCATCGCATCTCCGCTATTTATCCAGCTATGGCTATATGGCGAGTGAAAATATGGCCTGATGGAAAACAGATTGCTGTGAGAAGGCGTATTCAGGTTTGAATGCCTATGGAATATCTGGATTCTATCCAGTTCTTCAAGCATGGGGAAGAGACGGCGCGGCCGATTTTGCCGTGCGCTTGAGCTCCATCATGCCGTATCAAATGCGCCGGATGAAAAGCCGCCCTGGGATGCCTGGCGGCTTTTTCTTCTTGAGGCGGGACCCCGATGCCGTGGCTGATGGCGGCTTCCGCCAGCAGTGTGCGAATCGCGGCATAAGTGTAAATGCATACTTATTTGTATTTTAATATTTTATTTATATAAATAAATGGCGATGTCCTTTATTCAGCAGACCGTTGGGTGAGCCCGTTCTTAGGGCATCGACACAATCACGGTGATGAATTTTAAAATGCAAAGGAGTGGCGCCATGAAGCAAGCCCCCACGCGCGGCGGGGATCTGCCGTTGATCTTGAGCGACAAGCAAGGCTTTGACCGGCGCTGGTTCGCGCCCAATCTGAAGGCCGTTTACGTGCCGTCGCGCTACGAGCAAGTGGAGGAGTATGTGGCCTCGGCGCTCAGCGAGTTCGGCCACGACGTGAAAATCGCTTCCGGCCGCCACTGTTACGAAAACTTCGTCTACAACGACAGCACCCGCGCCATCATCGACATGTCCGCGCTCAATCAAGCGGGCTTCGACGCGGAGCGCAACGCGTTTTTTGTCGATGCCGGCTGCGAAAACTGGAGCGTGTACCGCGCCCTGCTCAATGGCTACGGCAAAACCCTGCCGGCGGGCTCCTGCTATTCGGTGGGGGCGGGCGGCCACATCACCGGCGGCGGCTATGGCCTGCTGTCCCGCTTGCATGGCCTGACGGTGGATCACCTTAGCGCCGTCGATATCGTCACCTGGGACGCGGCGCTGGGTCAGGCCAAACTGCGCCATGTTTCCGAGCAAAGCAGCTGCCAAGAGGAGCGCGATTTGTTTTGGGCCTTGCGCGGCGCCGGCTGCGGCAATTTCGGCGTGATCGTGCGTTATTATTTCGCCAAGCTGCCAGAAGCGCCGGACTATGCCACGCAATGGTCATTTGCCTGGGACTGGAAGAATATCAACCAACAAGTCTTTGGCGATTTGTTGGATTTGTATGCAGAAATCTGCGCAGGCATGCCTAAAGCCGACTTCAGCCTGTTGAAGCTCAATCATGTTTCCAACGGGCAGATCGGCTTGCTGGTGCAATGCGCCTCTTTGCCAGGCGTCAGCTTCCAGCAGCATTGCCAGCAGGTGGACGCGCGGGTGCATGCGCTGCAAAAGCGCTTTGCGGCCATTGCGCCCGCCGCCGTCGCGCCGCAGCCCATGGGCGGCCACCCGGGTTGGATGCACACCACGCACAGCCACCTCAATCCGCAGCATTTGACCTATCTGGAAGCGCTGCAAACGGTAAACGGCTCCGGCCCCAACCAGTTCGGCAAATACAAATCCGCCTATATGAACAAAGCATTTCCGTCATGCCAGAAGCAGCAGATTTACACCTGGCTGCACCACCAGCCGGAAGGCTTGGATGCCGACGCCTTGAAGCAAAGCCTGCTGCAGGTGGACAGCTACGGCGGCGTGATCAACGAATGCAGCAGCGCCGCCACCCCGGTGCCGCAGCGCAGCTCTATCATGAAGCTGCAGTACCAAACCTACTGGAACAACAACTCGCTGCCGGGACAGCGTCATGGCGGATCCAGCGGCGAGCAGGCCCAGGCGCATCTGGAGTGGATCAACGGTTTCTACCAGTCGGTGTACGCCGAATACGGCGGCACGCCCAATCCGCAACAGGACAGGGACGGCGTGGTGGACGGCTGCTATTACAACTACCCGGATTGCGACTTGGGCACCCATGAAAACGGCAAGATCGATGAGGCGATGGAGCTGTATTTCCAGGAAAACTACCGCCGCGCGCCGCGCAACCTGGTGCAAGTGAAGCAGCAGTGGGACCCGCAAAACTACTTCCGCCACGCGCAATCGATTCCGGTGAAGTAGTCATGCGATGCCCGGTCTGGCCGGGCCTGGATGTCTGCCTGGCGGACGCGGATGCGGCAAAACAATAGGAGGAGGCGATGGGCTGTCCACAGGTATGCATGGGGGCGATGCTGCAATGCAGCTTTGGCGTGGCGCCGTCCAGCTTGTCGGTGCTGCCCACCGCGCGGGTAATGGCCGGCGGCAGGCCGGCTGCCACCATCATGGATCATGCGCCGCTGCTCAATGTCCTGCCGTTCGGCATGTGCAGCAGCCCGGCCAATCCCATGGTGGCGGCGGCTACCGCCGCCGCGCTGGGCGTGCTGACGCCCATGCCCTGCATCCCGGCCACCGCCGCGCCGTGGATTCCCGGCGGCGCGCCCACGGTGCTGCTGGGCGGCATGCCGGCGCTGGACGCCAATAGCACGCTGATGTGCAACTGGGGCGGGGTGATCAAGATCGCCATGCCTGGCCAGTTCACGGTGCTGGTGCCGTAAAAACCGCATTTGGTCGGACAGGAAAATCCGCCGCGCTCAGCCGGCCGCGCCGCTCAGCCTAAGCCACCACCATTTCCAGCGCGGCAGCGGCTTGCCGTCCGCGTCCAGCGGCCGGCCGTCGTCGGCGAAGCGTTGCGGCGGGCCCAGCGGCTTGCCCTTGGCAAACTCCTGTTTTTCCGCCAGCGCGCCGTTGGGGTGGAAGCGCTGTTGCGCGCCGTGCTTCAGCCCGTTTTGGTAGCAGCTCAGTTCTGCCGTCTTGCCGTTTGGATACAGCGCCTGGCTTTCGCCGTGCAGCGCGCCGTCGCGGTAGTGGGCGCGGCATTGCAGCGCGCCTTCTTGTGACCAATACTGCGCCGGCCCGTGCAAGAGGCCGTTGCGGTATTGCAGCTGGGCCGCCGGCTGGCCGCCGGGGTGCAGCAGGGTGGCGGGGCCGTGCAATTGGCCATCCTGGTACTGAAACTGCGCCAGCGGCGCGCCGGCCTGCTCGATGCGCGCCGGGCCTTGCAGCTTGCCGTCGGCCAGTTGGCCGACGAAGCGCTGCTGGTCTTGTTGGATGTCTATCGGTTCCGCCATGGCATCAGTTCTGCTGGATCAGCCCGCCCTTGAGGGTGAGCATGCCACCGCCGTCAAGGGTCTGGCTGGCGCTGGCCTTGTTGGTCAACGACACCCCGGCGTCGTTGGTCAGCGTGGTGCCGGCTTTATTCGTGAGCGAGGTGCCGGCCTGGTTGGTCAGCCCGGTGCCGGCCTTGTTGCTCAGGCTGGTGCCGGCTTCGCAGCTTAGCGCGGCGTCGCTCTTGGCGCTGAAGGCGCCGCCGCTTTGCAGGGTGAGGGTGCCGCTGACCTTGATGGTGAGGTTGCCGTCCACGGTCAGCGTGTAGTTGCCGCTGACCTTGTGTTCGTGATTGCCGCCGGTGCTGTGGCTCTGGTCGCCTTCCACCTTGACCGTGCGCTTGCCCTTGACCTTGAGGGTTTCATTGCCGGTTTTCACTTCCACCGTGCGGTTGCCCTTGTCCACGCTGAGGCTGTCGTTGCCCTCGGTGACGCTGCGCTTGCGCTCGTTCTTCACTACCAGGGTTTCATCGTGGCCCACGTCGGCGGCCACGTCGTTGAGCACTTTCACCGTGTAGTCCTTCTGCGCCTGGAAGAACACTTCCTCCTTGTCTTTGCTGTCGTCGAAGCGCAGTTCGTTGAAGCCGCCGCCGCCTTTTGTCGAGTTGGTCTTGAGGCCGGACTGCGCCTGCTTGGCCGGCAGTTCGTAGGGCAGCGCGTTGTCGCCGTTGTAGACGCAGCCGCTGACCAGCGGCTTGTCCGGGTCGCCGTCGATAAAGCTGACAATCACCTCCTGGCCGATGCGCGGGATGAACTGCATGCCAAAGCCCTTGCCGCTCCACGGCTGCATCACCCGCAGCCAGCAGGAGCTGGATTCGTCGTCCTTGCCGTCGCGGTCCCAGGGGAATTGCACTTTGACGCGGCCGTATTTATCCGTCCAGATCTCCTCGCCGGCCTTGCCCACCACTTTGGCCACCTGCGGGTGCATCACCGGTTTGGGGGTGAGCCGCGGCGGACGGTAGGGCGTGGCCTTGGGGATGGCGGTAAAGCGGTTGCGGTAATGCTGCTGGCCGGCGTCGTGGCTGACGCGGGTGACCACCCAGGCGATATTGCAGGCCGGGTCCGGGTGGCCGCTCAGGGTGAAGGCGTGGCCGGGAATCAGCCAGCGGCAGTCGCTGTCGCCCACCAGCTCCACCTCCTCGGCGCGCAGGCCGTCGCTGCGCTGCTTGGCCAGCGCGTCGCCGTCGGCCTTCTTGGCGTAGCCGCCCGGGTATTGGTAGAGATTGGGCTGGTCGGACTTGGCCAGCGCCTGCGCGTACAGCGAGGCGCTGGCGGTGGTGAATGCGTAATCGCCAGCGCGGTAGCCGCCAGCCACCGCCTGGCGGCGGATGCCGGCGCTGCGCACGGCTTCCAGCTCGCGCCCGCCCACGTCCTGCGGCAGATAGGCAAGCTTGGCGCTGTTGGGGCAGTCCGGGAAATGGCGGTTGCCGTCCGCCAGCACTAGGGTGTGCTTGCCGTCTGCGTGGGTGAAGAACCAGAAAATGCCGGCGTCTTCCAGCAGGCGCATCACAAAATTGAGATCGCTCTCGCCAAACTGCACGCAGTACTCACGCTTGGGGTAGCTGGCGTCCAGCTTCAGCTGATAATCGCTGAAACCGTGGCCAGCGAACACCGCCTTGACGATGTCCGGCACGCTCTGGTTCTGGAAGATGCGGTTGTTGCCAGCCAGGCTCAGCCACCACAGCCAGGGCCGCAACGTCACCTGGTAATGCTCGGCGGTGGCGTCGCCCGGCAGCTGGCGTATCGCCGCGCACAAGCCGTCTATCTGACGCGTCTGCTCGTCGCGGCGCAGGCTCAGCGTCAGGTGGGAAGCCACCGCCTTGTCCAGCGTCAGCGCGCTGTCGCTGAAGCCGGAGAGCATAAAGCTGCCCAGCGCGTTCAGTGCCTCCTCGCCGGACAGGCTGTCCGGGTAGAGCGCTTTCAGCACCGAGGCGCTGAGCGAGAGCGGGGTGGTTTTGTCGGAGGGGCGGGGCATGGTGGTTTAGTGGGGTGTGTTCATTTTATGGGTGAAGGGGAAAGCCCAAGGTTAATTCCAAGGTAATTTTGTATGTGGCTCTCCACTTTTCTTATTGCAACTTCCACACAGTGGACGCAAATTTGGAATGGCTGTTTCTGCGATGTTTTGAATTGAATGGTCATTGTGGTGGGCTAGAATTAGTGAGAAAATGAGAATGCCGTCAAGATTTAATGTGTATTTATTTTGTGCATTAAGCATTGCGACATTGAGGTTCAAACTCTTTGCTTTAAAGCCGGTTGCGCCACCACCAGTTAGTCCTGCGTATCGAAATAGCTTTAATGTAGCTCCCCAGAGGTTTTTCTCTGGAATGTCATGCTTTATTCCTGCTGTTCTTGTTCTTTGATGGTCTATTTCAATTTGTTCCAGCCGAAGAATTGTGCCGCATTTTCTACAGGCAAAAATATCGTTATAATTCCTATTCTCTATTAGACCTGTTTCCCAGTTGAATGTCTCCATAGTATTGATTTTTGGTTTGTATATTTCTAGCCATGTTTTATTTTTAACTATATCTCTATAGTTATGAATTGGGTTGTTGGTTATTAGCGTGTCAATGGTGTTTATTTTTTTTTGAAATTCTACTATCTCTGGCTCATGAAATTTTATTTCATCATTTTTATCGGAAATGCGTGGGTATATATATGTTTTTTCTGTCCTTCCTGTAATGTGGTAATTGTTTAATGGTTTCTTTATGCCATTTTCTATTGTGTAGGCTGGGTAAGGTGCTTTTTGGAAGCGTAGTTGAACCAGGCTTTGTCCAATTGCATTGTTGGCAAATGTCATTTTTGTTTGCTCTCCCTTTTGTGAAAATTTTTTGGATGGATCGATTTTTTTAAATGGATGATATTTTTACTTTTTTAATCAAAAACCCACTCCGCCAATTTCCCCACCACCTCCCCCAACAAAACATTATCAATATCCCTTGCCCCCGCTCCACGACAGCGGTTCAGCACCGCCTGAACCAAGCCGGGATCAAATTCAAAAGTCTTGCCGGTGGCGCGTTGGTAGCGTTGGCGCAGCACTTCCAGCTTGCTGCGCACGATGTCGGCCAGCACGCCATCGTCCAGTGTGCGGTAGGGCACCACCGTCATCCGCGCCAGCAGCGCCGGGCGGAAGGCGGCGATCAGTTGCGGCTGCAATTGGTCGATGAAGCCGGGGTGGCCGATGGCGGCGGGCGCGGCGGTCTGGATGGCTTCCGCCCCCACATTGCTGGTGGCCAGGATGATGGTGTTATTGAAGTCCACCGTCAGGCCGGTGCCGTCTTCCATGACGCCCTTGTCGAACACGTTGTAGAAGGCTTCCAGCACGTCCGGGTGGGCTTTTTCGATTTCGTCCAACAGCACCACGCTGTACGGTTTGCGCCGCACCGCTTCGGTCAGCACGCCGCCCTGGCCGTAGCCGACATAGCCGGGCGGCGCGCCCTTGAGCTGGCTGACGCTGTGGGCTTCCTGGTATTCCGCCAGGTTGACCACGATCAGATTGCGTTCGCCGCCGTAGAGGGCGTCGGCCAGCGCGTAGGCGGTTTCGGTCTTGCCCACGCCGGTGGGGCCGAGCAGCAGGAACACGCCCACCGGTTTGCCGGGGTCGGTGAGGCCGGCGCGGTAGGCCTGGATGCGTTGGGCGATCTTGCCCAGCGCGGCCGGCTGGCCAATCACGCGCTGGCCCATGCGCTGGGCCAGGGTGCGGATGGCGTAGGCTTCGTCGGCCAGCATCTTGCCCACCGGGATGCCGGTCCAGCCGGCGATGACGGCGGCCACGGCCTTGGAATCCACGTGTTCCGGCACCAGCGGGTCGTCCTGGCGCAACGCGTCCAGGCCGGCTTCCAGCCGCGCCAGTTGTTCCGCCAGCCGCAGCGCCGGGTCCGCGGCTTCGTCCTCGTCGGCGGTCGCGGTCCCGTCTTCGGCTTCTTCCAGCAGCAGCGGCGGTTCGCCGGCGGGCAGCTCGGGCTCGCTGGCCAGAAAGTCCAGCAGTTGCTGGCGGGTGCGCAGGATTTCGCGCACCGCGCGCAATTCGTCCTGCCAGCGCACGGTCAGCTCGCGCATGGCTTGCAGTTGGCGCGCGCTGTCTTGGCGCAGCGCGGCGATGCGGGCGGCGTGGTCCAGGCCGGTGGCCTGTTCGTTCAGTAGCCGTTCCAGTTCTTCGTCCAGCATGGCCTGGCGGTGGCGCAGGTTTTCCAGCTGCGGCGGCTGGTCGTGCTGGGCCAGCGCCACGCGGGCGCAGGCGGTGTCCAGCACGCTGATGGCCTTGTCCGGCAGCTGGCGGCCGGAGATGTAGCGGTGGGACAGTTTGACCGCGTCGTGGATGGCGGCGTCCAGGATGCGCACGCCGTGGTGCTGTTCCAGCCGGGCGGCGACGCCGCGCAGCATGGCCACGGCGCGGTCTTCGTCCGGTTCTTCCACTTGCACCGGCTGGAAGCGCCGCGCCAGCGCCGGGTCGCGTTCAAAGTATTTCTTGTATTCCTGCCAGGTGGTGGCGGCCACGGTGCGCAGTTCGCCGCGCGCCAGTGCCGGCTTGAGCAGGTTGGCGGCGTCGCTGTGGCCCTCGGCCGCGCCGGCGCCCACCAGGGTGTGGGCTTCGTCGATGAACAGGATGATGGGCCGGGGGGAGGCGCGGACTTCGTCCATCACGCCGTTCAGCCGCTGTTCGAATTCGCCCTTGAGCCCGGCGCCGGCTTGCAGCAGGCCCAGGTCCAGCGCCAGCAGGCCGACGCCGGCCAGTGCCGACGGCACTTCCTCATGGGCGATGCGCAGCGCCAGGCCTTCCGCCACTGCGGTTTTGCCCACGCCGGGCGCGCCCACCAGGATGGGGTTGTTCTGGCGGCGGCGCAGCAGGATGTCCAGGCATTGGCGGATTTCGCCGTCGCGGCCCACGATGGGATCGATGCGGCCGGCGCGGGCGTCGGCCACCAGGTCGTGGGTGAAGCGGGCCAGGGCTGAGGCCGGCTCCGCGCCGGGAGGGGGCGCTTGGCGCGCGGCGGAGGCCCAGGCGTCCAGCTGTTCCAGCAAGGGCTGGCGCGGCGCGCGCAGCAGGCAGGGCGCGCCGATCAGCAGCAGATTGCGCAGTTCGTCGCGCTCCAGCAGGGTGAGCAGCAGCAGGCCGGAGCGGATGCTGGCTTCTTGGCGCAGGGTGGCCAGCAGCAGCGCTTCCTTGAGCCAGGCCACGGTGTGGCTGGAGAGGGCCGGGGCGCGGGTTTCGCCGCGCTTGAACTGGTCCAGGCTGCGGCGCAGTTCCGCGCCCAGCTGGTCCGCGCTCAGGCCCAGCATGGGCAGCAGCGGCGGCAGGTCGCCATCCGGCATGTCCAGCAGCTCCAGCAGCACGTGTTCGATTTCCACGTAATAGTGGCTTTGCTGCAGGCAGCGCTGGGCCGCCCGCTCCAGCGCCTTGCGGCAGCCGGGGTTGAGGCGGGACACCAGTTGCGCCAGTTCCGCGCTCATCGCGCGTCCTCCGCCTGGCGCAGGCGGGTGCGCAGCTGTTTTTCGCCATCGCCGCCGCCCAGCCAGCTGTCCCAGCAGAGGCGGGGGGCGGCGTCGCGGCGCAGCCGCAGCGGGGCGGGCGCGGCCTGCAGGCGCAGCGTCAGCTGGATGTCCAGGTCCAGGCCGAAATAGAACGCCGCCAGCGCGGCCAGGGCGAGGTGGCGTTCCGCCCCGGGCAGGAAGCTGTGATACAGCGCGGCGGACAAGGGGCCGATAATCAGGCGGATGCCGGCGTGCTCGTCCCAGGCGCGGCTGCCGGCCAACGCGCCCTGGCCCAGGCGGGCATTGCGGCCGTTGGGGCCTATGGCGCTGCGGCTGGCCGGCGGAATATCGCGCCAACCGCCGGCGAAGGGTTCGGCGGCAAACGGCGCGCCGAAGTGATGGCGCGCCAGCGCGACAAATCCGGCCAGCGAGCGGCGGCGGTCGGCCAGCAGGGCGGCGCGCGCCAGCAGCGCGGCGTCCGCCACCGCCTGGCGGCTTTGCAAGCCGGGCGGCAACAGGCCGCACAGGCTGAGCAGCAAGGGCCGGGCCGGACTGCTGCGCGGCGCGGCGTAGCCCGGCGCCAACCGGTAGCGCCGCCGCACGCGGTAGAGCAGGGACAAGAGCCGGTGCTGGAATAGTTGCAGGAAAGCCGCCGGCGCAGGGTCTTTGGCCAGTTTGCGCTGCTGCAGCCATTCCTGGTAAGCGTAAGGCAGGGGGCCGTCCGGCCCGCCCAGGCCGAAGGAGGCCACGCTCAGGGTCAGACCGTCGCCGTCGTCTTGCAGCGCGTCCAGCTCGCTGGCGGCGAACAGCGGCGCCAGCGGTCCGCGCAAGCGCACCGCCTCGCGCGACGGATCGGCGCCGCTGCCCAGCGGCGCGGCGTTGGGGTTCAGCCGCTCCAGCAGCATCACCGCCTGGGCGAACTCGAAGCCCTGCGGCTGGCTGAGCAGCCGTTCCGCTACAGAACCAGGCTGGGGCCGGAGGGGGGCTGCCATGATTGGAGCTCCTGGTGCTGGTGGACGAGGCGGGTGCGGATGAAGCGGTTGGCGTGGGCGTATAGCGCGAAGAAATGCGCCAGCACGGCGGCAAACAGCACCGGGCTGGCGCCGGCGAAGCAGGCCGGATCCAGCTGCAGCGTCAGCAGCAGGCCGTTGCGCCAGCCGCGCCAGGCGTCGGCTCCCACGCGGTCGACTATGCGTTCGCTGACAAGCGAGGCCAGCCCTTCTATCTGGCGGCGCGCCGCCGCCTGTTCCCCCAGATTGTGCAGGGCCAGCATTTCACGCAGCGCCGCCAGCGCCTGGGGCCCTTCGCTCAGCGACAGGTGATTGAGGTTGAGCAGCGACACCAGCTTCCAGCGCGACGCGCCGTCCAGCGCCGGCTGGGTTTGCGGACGCGGCGGACGCAGCAGCCGCGCCTGCCCCACCGGGCCGGGCAGTTCGAACATCAGCGCCGCGCCTGCAGGCAGTTGCTCCGCCAGGTGGCGGTTGGTGCACAGCAGCTCCGCGGTGAGGCTGAGGTCCGAGGGCTGCAGCGGATCGAAGTCCGAGTCCACCAGGGTGAGCAGCATATCGCTGCCGGGCCGCTCGCGATTGATGCCGCTGACCCGGCGCGCATGCCAGTAGCGGCCGGCGTCTTTCCGGCCGTGGGCGCAGGAAAAATACGGCGGCACCACGCGCGCGCCATCGGCGCTGACGGCTCGCACTTGACGGATGGAGTGGATTTCCACGCTGCGGTCGCGGTGGGCATCCGCTGTCAACAGGTATTCGCTGCGGCTGCCGTCGGGGCGCAGCGGTTCGGATGTTTGCGGAAACAGGTTGACTACCGGCGCGCAGCCTAGCGCGATATCGCCCGGCTGCAGGCCGATTCGTCCAGTCGGCGCGCGGTCAAAAGCGATGATGATTTCCAACTGCCGCCGCGCCTGGCGCGGCAAGGCGAGCGGCAAGTCGAAGAACAGGAATTTTTCCGGGCAGGCGAAGTATTCCGTCAGCAGCGCGTGCGCGGGGTGGACGCCATCCTCGTCCGGCAGCAGCGCTTCGTCCGGGGAAAAGCCGCAGGCGCGCGGCCGTGCCCCGGGGCGGACAACAGGGGCCAGCCCTGGCTGGTCCGGCAGGCGGCAGCTGATTTGCAGGCTATGGGCGGAGAGCAGGTCATACAGCGCAGCGGAGTAAATGGGCGAGCCGGCCAGATGGATGCGCAGCGCGCTCAGCGGCAGCGCGCCCAGCGGCTCCGGCCCCAGTTTTTCCAGCCGCAGGGCCAGCGCGGCGCGGGCCTGGGGCAGGCCGCTGGCGACCTGGGCTTCATCCTCGGTCAGCAGCGCGGCATCCATTACCGCAAGCGGCCACAGCGTGGCGTCGGCAGCGGTGCGGAAGCGCAGCGTGTCGCCGGCGGTGGTGTCGGCGAACAAGGGCGTGCCGCGCGGAATGCGGTAGCCGGCGTCCAGTTTGCCCTTGTCCGGGTCCGGCTCGAAACGGACGACGGCGCAGGACGGCATCGGTCGCAAGGCGTGCGGGTAGAGCTGCTCCAGCAGCGCGTCGGCCAGTTCCGAGTAGTCGTCGTCCAGGCGGCGCTGCAGCCGGGCGCACAGCAGCGCGAAGCCTTCCAGCAGCCTTTCCACCTGCGGGTCCGGGCATTCGGACTCGCCCAGTTGCAAGCGCCGCGCCACCTTGGGGTAACGCAAGGCGAATTCGCCGCCGGCGTGGCGCAGATAGGATAGCTCGCGCTGGTAGTAGTCGAGCAGGCGCGGATCCAGCGACTCCATCAGTCGGCTTCCTCGCAGGCGTCCAGCCGCGCGCCGGATGGAGTAAGTTCGGCGACAAAGGCCGCCGGCCAACGGTGGCCTTCCGCGCGCAGCCATGCTTCGATGCGCACGCGCAGCGCGTGCGGCCTGCCTGCGGGCTCCACGCTGACGTCGGGGTGCTCAAGACGCGGCTCGTAAGCGCGGATGGCCAGGCGGATTTCTCGCTCCAGCAGTTGTCTGTCTTCGGCGCGGGCAGGGTGGAGAGCGCTCCAGTCCGCCACGCCGTAGTCTATGACGCTGGGTTCGCTCAAGTAGGGCCGGGCCGCGCGGCGGCTGGACAGCAGCCGCTCCAGCTCCGCCCGGACCGACTCCTGCAGCTGGCCGCGGACGACGCGCAAGCGCGGCTCCGCTTCCTGCGGATGGCGCGGATCTGCGTCGGCCAGCAGTTCGAACAGGGCGGGGCGGAACTGGGCGGCTGGATGCATGGCTTACTTCGAGTATTTGTTGAGGGCGAGGTCCCAAACGGCGGCGGCGCTGCCATCCTTGGCGCCGGTGTCTTTCTGGGTGGTCAGCTCCCACTTGATCTTGGTGAAGTTCAGCGACAGGTTTTCCACCGGCTTGCCGCCGGTGCCGCCGCTTACGCTGACATTGGACAGGATGGCGTTGGTCAGGGTGTAGACGATGTAGGGCAGGATCTTGCCGCTGCTGTCGGCCGCGTTGCGGCCTATGGTGATCTTCACCTCGGGCAGGTTTTTGCCTTGGCAGCAGTAAGCGTTGAGATCCGGCGTGGATTTGTCGGTGAACTTGGTGAGGCTGAATTCGCCGATGTGCGGTTTGCCGGAAGTGCGCTCGGTATTGCTGACGTCGTTGGTGACCTGCATGGCTACGTTATGGCTGTAGGACAGCACTTCGATCTTGTCGGCGTAGCCTTCCAGCTTGCACTCGCCCTTGATGTCGCTGCCCAGGTCCAGAATGATGGCGTCCATTGCTTTGCTTGCTCCTTGGAGGGTATCGATTCAGGCCCGCCGCGCGGCGGGCCTGGCTTGTCGCGTCAGGCGGCCACCGGCGGCGGCAGTTCGGCCACCAGGCGGATGGACGCGGTTAGTTCCTCCAGCTGGAAATGCGGGCGCAGGAAGACGGTGGCGCGGTAGGTGCCTGGTTTGCCCGGCACCTCGCTTACGTCCACCCGCGCCTCGCGCAGCGGAAACTGGGCCTTCACTTCCTGCGGGGCGTTGTCGTTGACCAGCACGTAGTCGGCTATCCAGTTGTTCAGATAGGTTTCCACGTTGTCGCGGGTCAGGAAGCTGCCGATCTTGTCGCGCATGATCACCTTGATGTAATGGGCGAAGCGCGAGGCGGCCAGCACATAGGGCAGCATGGCGGAGATGCGCGAGTTGGCATTGGCCTCGTTGGTGTTGTAGAGCTTGGGCTGGTTGGCGGTTTGGCCGCCGAAGAACACGGCTAGGTCGGTGTTTTTCTTGTGGCACAGCGCGATGAAGCCCAAGGCGTCCAGCTCTTTCTCGCGGCGGTCGGTGATGGCGATTTCGGTGGGACACTTCAGCGCGATGTCGCCGGCAGCGGTGCCGAAGGTGTGGGCCGGCAGGCCTTCCACCGCGCCGCCGCCTTCCACGCCGCGGATGGCGGCGCACCAGCCATATTGTGCGAAGGCGCTGGTGATGCGCTGGCCAAGCGCGTAGGCGGCATTGCCCCACAAGTATTTGCCGTGATCGGTGCCGTCCACGTCCTCGACGTAGTTCATGCCCTCGGTGGGTTGGGTTTCCGGGCCGTAGGGCAGGCGCATCAGCACGCGAGGCAGCACCAGGCTGACGTAGCGGGAGTCTTCGCTGGCGCGGAAGGCGCGCCATTTGATTAGTTCGGTGCTTTCAAACACTTTGCCGAGATCGCGCGGGACGGCCAGTTCGGTGAAGCTGGCCATGTCGAACAGGCGCGGGCTGGCGGCGGCGATCAGCGGCGCGTGGGCGGCGGCGGCGACGTTGGACAGTTTCTCCAGCAAGGCGATGTCTTGCGGATGGCGGCCGAATTCGTAATCGCCTATCAGCAAGCTGATGGGGTAGCCGCCGAAGGTGCCGTATTCTTCCTCGTACACTTTCTTGAACAGCGCGCTCTGGTCGAATTCGACCGCTTTTTCCAGATCGTTCAGCAGCTCGTCCTTGCTGGCGTTGAGCAGACGCAGCTTGAGCCGGGAACTGGTTTCGGTGTTCATCACCAGGTAGTGCAGGCCGCGCCAGGAGGCTTCCAGCTTCTGCACGTCCGGATGATGCAGGATGTTGTTCAACTGCTTGCTCAACAGCTGGTCGATGATGGCGATGCGGTGATTGATCATCGCCACGGTGTCCTTGTCGATGGCCATGCCTTCGTCCAGCACCTGGGTGGCGAATTCGTTCAGCAAGTCCTTGGCGTATTCCTGCTGCACTTCGTCGTGGGCCATGCGGCCTTCCTGAATGATGCGGTCCAACAGCGACAGCGTGGCGGTTTGGGCGCCGCCGGCAGTCTGATTTTGGGTTTCAGCCATGGAGTGTCTCCAGTGTCATTGCGAGATCATGAGGCGCGTCATTCCGCAGCGGGCGCTTCCGGTTCCGGCGCAGCTTCTTCGGCGGCCGGCGCGGCGGATGCCGGCTGCTCGGCCTTGGGGGCGGCCGGAGATTCGGCTTTTGCGGCTGACGGGGCGTCCGGTTTGGCGACGCGGATCTTCTGCAGTTCTTCGGTATTGGCCATCACGTCTTGCAGCAATTTGTCCAGATCGTCGTTGCCGTCCAGCTTGGTCAGCAGGTCGCGCAGCTTCTGGCGGGCTTCATAGAGGCGGCGCAGCGGTTTTACCTGATTGACGATGCTGACCGGGTCGAAATCATCGATGTGGCTGAAGTTGAGCTCCACGTTCAGCTTGCTGCCGTCGTCCGACAGCGCGTTGTCCACCTGGGCGGTGACACGCGGGGCGAGGGAGGACATCACCTGGTTGAAGTTGTCGCGGTCTATCTCCACAAAGCGGCGCTCGCCAAGCTTGGGCAACGGCTTCTCCTGTTTGCCGGCCAAGTCGGACATGATGCCGACCACCAGCGGCAATTCCCGTTTCTCAAGGGCATTGCCGATTTCCACGTCATAGGTGATTTGCACGCGCGGCGGCCGGATCCTATCCAGCTTGTGTTGAGCGCTTTCAGCCATGTGTCAGACCTCGCTTGTTATCTGTTCAGATGAAGTCCTGTCCCGACGTTATTCGCCGCAGACAAATTCATTTTTGTAGACATAGGCATTGCTATTTGCATTAATGAATGACTATGGTCTATCAAAATCTATAGAACCAGATTTAAGGCTTTGCAAAAAATTTTTGATCGAGGTGGCGATGTCGTTAGCGGAGATGAAGGCAAGTTTCTTGTGTCGTCTGGGGGCGATGTGCGTGCTACTGGCCGGATTGACAGGTGGGTTATCGGCGTGCGCTGTGTTGGGATGGGGACCGTCGGTCAAACTGGATGCCGTGACGCTGGATATGACTAGACGAGCCAACGACGACACGCCGCTTGCCGTGGATTTCGTCGCGGTGAAGGATCCAGAGCTGTTGAAGGTGCTGCAATCGCTGCCGGCCGCCAAGTGGTTCGAGCAAAGAGAGCAACTGCAACGCGACTACCCGGAAGCGATGAGGATCTGGAGTCTGGAGCTGGTTCCAGGGCAGCATATCGAGACTGAGGAAGTGCCCATCCATGGCGAGCGCGCAATGGGGCTGCTGGTATATGCGGGATACGCTTCGCCCGGCATGCATAGGCTGAACTTGGGAGAGATCCGGAAAGCCTGGATTCGTTTGGAGGAAAAGGATTTGAGGCTGGTCCAGCCGTGATGTTTTTCAAGCGAGGGAGGGCATGGTTTGAAAACGGTGCCGCAGGCGATTTGCTGGTATGAGGGAATGCAGTTGTTGCCGCAGCATTTCCAGCTGCAGGGATTACGCGCAGAAGGCGTGGCGGCTGCGGTGGCTAAGGCCGCTCAGCCGCTGTATTGGGGCGTGTTGCGCATGGAAGTGGATGAAGCCGCTTTGATCGGCGGAGTCGTGAGATTGCTGGAGCTGGAGGCGATTTTGCCTGATGGTTTGCCGGTTCGTTTCATCGCCGGGGCCGGGGAGGATCTCGCATGCGAGATCGGCAGCGAAGTGGAGGCTGCGCCGGATGGGCGAGTCATGGTGCATCTGGCCTTGCCGCCGATCTGGCGCGGCGGGCGGCTGGATCCGCAAGCCGGAAGATACCGTTCGGTCATCGGCGAGGCGGTGCCGGACCTGAGCAGCGGAGAGAGTCCGACCAGCTTGACGATGTGGCAGCCGGATGTGCGATTGCTGACCGACTCGGCGCTGGCCGACATGGTGAGCCTGCCCTTGCTGCGAGTGGCTCAGCAAGGCGGGGGCTTTGTTCGCTTGCCGTTTGCGCCGCCTTCGCCATGGATCGCCCCTGAGAGCGTGTTGGGGCGCCGAATATCGGCGCTGTGCTCAAAGGCGCGCGAGAAATGCGTTTTTCTGGGGGGGCGGCTGCGGCAGGCGCGCGAAGCGGCCAATGAGGATGATATCGAGGAGATCAGCCGCCTGCTGATAGCGCTTTGGCAGCGCTTGCCTGAGCTTGAGGCGGCGCTGGGGGCGCGTTGCGGCCATCCGTCCCAATTTTACGTCTTATTGGCGGGCATGGCGGGAGCGTTGTCGGCCTTGGATCCCTCAGCCGGGGTGCCGGCGTTTCCTCCTTTCAATTACCTGGACTTGCTGGGCTGTTTCGATGCGCTGCTTGGATGGCTCTCTGAAAGGCTGGACCGGATACGGGCGGGGTATCGCAGCTGTTTGTTCAATCGAGACGCTGACGGCTTCTGGATTGAGCTGCCGGATGCGGCGCGCAACCGCGACAAGCTGGTGATCGGATTGCGCATGCCGGCGGGCGCTGCCGCCTCGGCCGCGCGTCATTGGCTGGAGCAGGCCATTGTCGCTTCCGAACCCCATATCGCGATGCTGGCCAGACAACGCATGCGTGGCCTGGCTTTTCGGGCGTTGGACCGTGTCGAACAAGTCGCCTACAGCGTGGGGGATGATACCCGGCTGTTCATGTTGCTGACCCAGGGCGAATGGTATCTGCAGGACGAGCGCTTGCGTATGACCCAGCCGTCAGGCGTGGTCGGCATCGAGCCGTGGGAGGCTTTGCTGTTTGTCACCGATGCAGCGGAGTCGGAGGGCGGAAAATGATGGAGGAAACCACCCAGCCAGTATCAGGCGCAATCACTCAAGCGCCGCTTGCCACGGTGTTTGGCGATGCCTATGCCGAGTGGTTGCAATTTTATGATGAATTGATGTCCGGCGGCTTGGCGGTTGACAGAGCGGTGGAGTCGGCCGCGGAGCAGGCCAGTTTGCTGACGAGGCGGCTGAGCCGCAACGCTAGCGCCAGAGTGGGAGCGGCTGGGCAATCGCAGATCGATGCGGTGCAGTATTTATTCGTCGCGCTGGTGGATGAGCGGCTGTTGTTCCAGGAATGGCCGGGTCAGGCGGCATGGCAACAGGCCCCATTGGAACAAAGGTTGTTTGGCACCCGGACGGCGGGCGAGAAGGTGCCGGAGCTGATAGAACGGGTGCTGCGGGAGCGCGATCCGACCAGCCGCGATCTAGCCACGGTCTGTTTGCAATGCCTGATCCTGGGTTTTTATGGCCGTTTGCGCAGCGGCGGCGGTCTGGGTTTGCACGAAGAATGGCGGCGCGAGCTGTTTGCTTTTGTGCACCAGCGTGAGGTCGACGCACGTAATCTGGACATGGTTCTGGAGCGCAGCAGCGCGTTGCCGCCGCAGCGCATCGAGGTGCGCAGAATGCTGCCCGATGGCTTCCGGCTGGGTCTGGGCGTTGCGGCTCTGTTCGCTGTGGTATTGGCGGTGAGCCACTTGTTCTGGCGAGACATAGAGTCGCGAGTGGAGCCCCTGCTGTACCAGTCCAACACGGAGAGCGGGGCGCGAAAATGAGCATGGAGTCTATGGCCTGGCTGGTGTTCTGGATTGCGTTGTTTCTACTGTTGGCGGCGGCGGGCCTGTGGTGGCTGCGGCGCGAGGCCGATCCGGCGCGGCGGAGCTTTCGCGGAGCCGTGCGCCGTTTCGAGCGGGAAATCGGGGCGGATGATCGTTACCAGACGCCATGGGTGCTGGTTTTGGGAGAGCAGGTGCGCGGAGCGGAGAGCTTGGCGGCGGCCCTGCAATTGAAGAGCGACGGAGAGGCCAATTGGTTTGGCCGGTGGTGGTACGGCAACGATGGCGCGGTGCTTGTGCCCCCTGACGATATGTTCAAGCATCCGGAAGGCGCGCTTGCCCCATTGTCTGCCTGGAGGCGGCTGCTGGGCGTTTTACTGCGCGCGCGCGGGCAAAGGCCGCTGGATGCGCTGATCTGGGTGGTGTCCGCGGACAAATTGTGGAGCGAGAGCTTGTCGGTGAGTGCAGGGTTGGCCGCCAGCCGCAAGTTTTCGGACTTGCAGCAACGCTTGGGCCTGAGTCTGCCTATTTACATGGTCGTGAGCGGAGCGGAGCAGGTGCCGGGTTTTCTCGATTTGACGAGGGCGCTGCCAAGGGAAGCTCGCGATGCGACGCTGGGCTGGTCTTCGCCTTATGTCCCAGGCATGGCCTATCAGCCAGAGTGGATAGGGCTGGCGATGGAAAGCCTGCAGCAAACGGCCGCCGAGGCGGTGGCGGAGATCGGCGCGTTGCAGGGAAGCATTTCGCCGGAACTGTACCTTCTGCCGCGACGCCTGGCTGCCGCGCGCGCTAATTTGCAAAGTCTGTGCGATCCCGTGTTTCGCGGCAACGCGTTAGGGGAAGCGCCATCTTTGCGCGGCATATATTTTATTGGCGCGCAGGCCGGCGGCGGCGAAGGGATCGCGCCTGAGCCTCCGTTCTTTGCCGGTCGTTTGCTGAGGCGGCGTATTTTGGCCGAACAGGGTTTGGCCCAGCCTGTGCCCCGCATTCTCCGACTGAGAAAGCGGTGGCAGCGATGGGCGCTGGCCGGCACAGGGCTGATGGCCGTGTTGTGGGTGGCCGGCATGACCTGGTTTTGGAGTATGGCGACAGAGCGTGTCGAGATATTGAGGCAGCAGCGGCAATCTTACGCGCAGGAAAACGGCGGCGTGGCCGCGCGCCAAGCCGGAGACGCGCAGGCGGTGCAACGCATGGCGCTATTGTGGCGGGCGCTAGGGCAAATCCCGCAGCGAAGGTTCTCCAGCCTTCTGTTTCCCACCTCCTTGTTTTCATCGTTGGATGAGCGGGTCGACCAGTCTTGGCGTGAAGCGTTTGCTGACATTATTTTGAAGCCGACGCAGCTGCGTTTGTTGCGCGATGCTTCGAAAGTGGCGCGCCTTGGCGAAGGCGATGTGCAGGATGTGGATGAGGACGCGTCTCCCGATAGCTGGCCGGAATATGCCCAGGCTCGTCAATTGGCAGATGCGGCCAGCAATCTGGAGCGGCAAGTGGGCCGCTACAACCGAGCCGTGCAGGACCCGGCAGTCGCGCCGGATGAGGCTGTGCCACTGCTCAACAGCTTATTTGAGCTCAATTTCGCGCCGTTGCCCGCCGGAGCCAAAACACATCTGGCAGAGGCTTTGGCTTCATCAGATCAGTCCCTGGGCCCGTTGGTCCGGCTTAACCAGATTCGACCACTGACTGCGGCGCATTTTCAGAATGCGATGCAAACCTGGTATGACCGGCTCTATACCGGGAAAACCTTCTCGCGGACAGCGGATATTGTGGAGGAGCGGCTGAAGGATTTGACGAATCGCCGCATTGGCTCTGCGCAGCAGCTGCAGCAGTTGGTGGATGAAATAGACATGCTGCAGCGTCTGACAAATTCTATCAATAACGCCTGGAGCCGAGCATCCGGGCGGGAACTGGTGCCGGGGTATGGCGCAATGATGGATAAGGCGGCGCGCGGCAGCCTGATCGGCAGCGATGTGGTAGCGGCGACGGAGGACGCGGGGCGCAGAGCCCGGCAGGCATTCCACCGGCAATGGCTTTCTCAGTCCTCCCCCAGCAGTCTGCTGGAACAGCAGTCATCCGGCAGCCTCACGCTGAGGAAATCCGTGTCGCAATTGCAGGTCGCCCTGGAGGCTTTCTTGTCGCGCCCCTCTGGCGACGACGGCAAGCCATCTAGCTTGACTGGAATGAATGCCGCCAGGCTGACTGCGGTCATGCGCGATCATGGCGATTACCAGAAGCTGCTGCTTAGTGCCGACTTGCCGTTTGAATATCGAGAGGGGGCCGTGGTGGCGATGAACGCGGTCATGGCCGGGAGGATGCGCTATGAGTTGGGGCGGCGCGCTGATATGGCCAAACCAGGCGATGCAGCGGGCGGGGCTGCCGATTTCGACGCGATGGCGCATCAGATGCCTTCATTGCTGGCGGCGTTCGAGGATTTGGGCCGCTCGGATTTGCGAGATGAGGTGGTCGGGGAAATGGATCGTAGAGCCTTGGCCTCGTTGCGCGGCGCCAGCTTGCTTTTGCAATCGTCCGAAGCCTATAGGCCGCAGCGAGGAGGATTCGATTGGTGGGATGGCGGGCGCAATGCCGGGGTTAAAGCGTTTCGAGCGGCGAATGAGGGCGAGTTGAAGCAATACCTTGCCGGTCAGATTGATTGGCTGGGCGGAGTTGTGCAGTCCCAGTCATCCAGCTTGTCTTGGTTGGCTCCACGTAAAGATGGTTTGTCTGTTGGCGACCAGGCTTTGATAGAGCGCTGGCAGAAAACTGATGCAGAGCTGCGCCGCTATCGTGAAAAGGCTGTAGATAGCGCGCCTGCTTTATTGGAGACGCTGATCAGCCGTGAATTGAATGAGATGGATGTGGGCAACTGTCGGCGAGTTCTAGATCAGGCGGCATTGCCTGTCGCTGGCAATCTGTTCGCGGATCGTGCCCAGGCTTTGGTGAAAATGGCAGGCAGCCGTTGCGATGCTTTGCGAGGGCAAGTCGGAGCGGCGGCTTATCAGCGTTTAGCCGCTTATTTCAACCAGTATCTGGCCAATCGTTTTCCGTTCTCCGCCAACGCCGGAGCCGAGGACGCGGCCCCGGAGCGAGTTGCAGAGTTTCTGAAACTGTTGGACGACAATGCCGAATTGGCCGGCGGTGGATTGCGCGATCTGAAATCCGACCGAGTTTTGGCGGCCAGGCGGTTTCTGGAACAGGCCCGCTATGCCCAGTCTTGGCTGGCGCCGCTGTTCGCGCGCGATAATAGCGGCGCCTGGCAAGGCGTGGATTTGGACTTGCGCTGGCGTACTGATAGAGAACGGGAGCGAGCCGCTGATCAGGTCATCGAATGGACATGGAGCGCGGGAGGGAGCAGGACCTCTTATCCGGCGGCCTCCACTTCAAGGGTACATTGGGCTGTGGGCCAGCCAGTGACGTTGACGCTGCGCTGGGCCAAGGATTCCGCGCAAGCACCTGCCGATGACGCGGCTCAAAGAGGCTTGAGCGTGTTTGACCGCATCGCCAGCTGGAGCTATGACGGTCAATGGGCAATGCTGCGCCTGATGAGGGATAACCAGGCGCCGTCAAACATAGCCGGCCGCAATGGCGACTGGGCGCTGATGTTGAACTTGCCTGTTCGTAATGCGGACGGCGCCGGATTAAGCCATGCGCGCATGTTTTTAAGGCTGGCGCCGACGACGAAGGGGGGCATCGCTGCGGGAACCTTACCGTACTTTGCGCCCCCGTCGCCGTACCGAAGCGATGAGCGTGCCGCAGCTAACATCAACGTGACAGATAGCAGAGGGACGAGTGATGGCCGAAGGGATTGAGGCGTTGACGCACCCTGAAATGAAAGGCCGATTGACTGCCTTGCTGCAACCTATCCGGGACAGCAATCCTTGCGGTGAGCCAGTCCGCTATAGCCCTGAATACGACCAGCTGCGCGAGTTACGGCGCGAAGATGACCCCACGCTGCCTGCTGGAGTATGGGAAAGTGATCTGAAGAAAGCCGATTGGGTTGGCGTGGAGAGGTTGGCGCAAGAAGTGTTGACCGGGAGGAGCAAGGATTTGATGGTGGCGGCCTGGCTGGGTGAGTCGTGGCTGCATTTGCTAGGCCTTTCCGGATTGGAGGCCGCTTTGACCTTGGTGTTGCGCTATTGCGAGAGCTATTGGGACGGTTTGCATCCGCTGCCCCGCGATGGTGATATGTCGTTTCGCGCCGCGCCGCTGGAGTGGCTGGCGAAATGCTACGCCAGCACTGTGGAAATGAGAGTGCCTTTGTTGGCCCCGAGCGGAGGCGATAATACGCTAACGCTGGCACATTGGCGCGATTTGAAGCGCAGGTTGGGGAAGAGTGAGGCTTCAGATGAAATGGCGCAGGCCCGGCAGGAGATGCGATTGCTTGAAGAACGAGTGCGCGCGCAGCCTGGCTGCGTGGATAAAGAGGGTTTGGAAGTATTGGCCAGAAGCCGAGTCGCCTTGCAAGGCCTGGAGGAGTGGTGCGCGCAAGCAATGGCGGCAGACACGCCTTCATTTGGCGGCTTGTGGATCACCTTGGAGCAGTTGGCGCGAGCGTTGAGTGAACTAGCCGCCATGTGTCCGGACGATGGGCGGTTTGAACCGCTGACGCCATTCGTTGCGTCGCAAGTCGAAAAGCCGCCTGAGCATTCAAATGATGCCAGTGCGACGACGTTGGCTGCGGCAAGGGAGCCTGCCAGCCGTGAAGAGGCTTATCGGCAGCTGCGGCGAATCGCTGATTATCTAGCGCGCACCGAACCGCATAGTCCAGTGCCCTACTTGATACAGCGAGCCGTGGAGTGGGGAGATAAGCCTTTGCGCGAACTCTTGGCAGAACTATTGGATAGCGACACTGAGTCCCGCAGATTGTGGTCCTTGCTGGGCGTGCTGCCCTAGTGGGACGATGATCCTGGTTTGGGGCCTATCATCGATTCGATTCCTTCCTCTTCCACTTCTCTCAGGAAAAGATCGAAGGCGTCTTGGTCAGACTCAAACTCGCCATCGAAGATGAGGGAGTTGTTGTATTCATCCACAATTTCGAGCGTCCATCCCGTGTCAGGCAAGCGGTAGATGCATATTTCCACGGTCTTGCCAGCGGAAGTGTATTTCTGTTGTAAGGGGGATTGGATCAAGTCGTTTTCGTCGTACATAGATGGCAAGACCTGCTTATGGCTTAGGCGAGGATTGGATGGTAGCACTGGCCAGCCTTAACAGGTGGGGCTAACTATCACGGCCAAGCCCGGATATCTCCACGCTGCCGACACCGCGGCGGCACTCCTGGCTTTGCCGGGATTCCGCCCGTGGATGATTTCGCTGATGTCGCCGCAGTCCGAGCGATCCGCCGCCAAGTGATTGACTGATGACTGCATGCCAAACTTGACCCCTGTGCGGGCTAAGGGGGATAATTCTTCGTTTATTCAAATGCTTAGTCAACGCCGCCTTGGAAATGAAAAGGCAGGCGCTACGCAAGGCGAGCGAGTGGTGCCATAGCCCGCGGAAGTCGCGCTTTTTGTAGCACCGGCGGGACGGAAATAGGCGGAAATCAGCCGGAATGAACGTAAACAAGACTGCACCCAATGGCGCAGAGACCCGCGCCAATCAAGGATCTCAAGCAAGTAAGCCTTCCCGGCGCCTGAGTGTGGCGCCGATGCTGGATTGGACCGATCGGCACTACCGCTATTTCGCCCGCCAAATCACCCGCCATACCTGGCTGTACACAGAGATGGTCACCACCGGCGCGTTGTTGAACGGCGATGTGGCGCGTCATCTGCGCTTTGACAAGGCCGAGCATCCCATTGCGCTGCAGCTGGGCGGCAGCGAGCCGGCCGAACTGGCCGCTTGCGCCAAGCTGGCGCAGGAGTGGGGCTACGACGAAGTGAACCTTAACGTAGGTTGCCCGTCGGAAAGAGTACAGAAGGGCGCATTTGGCGCTTGCCTGATGGCGGAGCCTAAGCTGGTGTCCGATTGCGTGAAGGCGATGCGCGATGTGGTGGATATCGACGTGACCGTCAAGCACCGCATCGGCATCGATCAGATCGAACATTACGATTACCTGCGCGAGTTTGTCGACACCGTGGCCGAGGCTGGTTGCCAAACCTTCATCGTGCATGCCCGCAACGCCATCCTGAAAGGCCTGAGCCCCAAGGAGAACCGCGAGATCCCGCCGCTGAAGTACGATTATGTGTACCGGTTGAAGCGTGAGCGGCCGGATCTGGAAATCCTGATCAACGGCGGCGTGAAGACCAACGCCGAGATCACCGAACATCTGCGGCATGTGGACGGCGTGATGGTCGGCCGTGAGGCCTATCACAATCCGTGGCTGATGGCGGAATGGGACGCGCTGTTCTACGGCGACGCGGCTGCCGGCCCCGAGCGCGCGGCGGTGGTGGAAGCGATGATGCCTTACGTGACGGCGCGTCTGGGCGACGGCAGCAATGTCCGCCACATCGCTCGGCATATCCTGGGCTTGTTCCAGGGCTTGCCGGGCGCGCGCAACTGGCGGCGCATGCTGTCCGATGCCAAGCTGCTGGACGGCGCCGACGCCGGCCTGCTGCGCCAGGCTTACGAGGCGACGCTGCAAAGCCGCCGCGGCTGATAAGCATTGGGCCGCCGCTGGGCGGCTATTCAAGCAGGCGGCCGTGCGCCGCCTTTTGTCATTGTTGTCATGCCCGGCATGACTGTCTGGAGGTGGATCCCAATTGAAAAAGTTGCAGAAGCTGATGCTCGCCCTGTCGCTGTCTTCCGGCCTGGCCTGGGCCGGCCCCAATGACGTGCTGCACATTTACAACTGGAGCGGATCGCTGTCCGACAACATCGTCAAACAGTTTGAAAAACGCTGCGGCTGCAAGGTGGTGCAAGACTATTACGGCGACAATGAGGAAATGCTGGCCAAGCTGGCCGCTGGAGCCAAAGGCTACGACATGGTGTTTCCGTCCAGTTTCGTCGTGCAGGCGATGACCAAGCAAAAGCTGCTGCAACCATTGGACCACCGACAGATTCCCAATCTGAAAAACGTGGCGCCGGCCTATCTGTCGCAAAGCTACGATCCGGGCAATCGCTACACCATCCCTACGGTGCTGTCGCTCACGTCCGTCGGCTACAATGTCGAGAAGCTGCAGCAATTGGGCGTGGACCCGACCAGCTGGTCGGTGATTTTCGATCCCAAGGTGCTGCGGAAGATCAAGGGCAAGGTGACGGTGCTGGACAGCTCGCGCGAGGTGTTCGCCGCCGCGCTGTTCTACCTGGGCAAGGATCCGAATGCCGCGACCGATGCCGACATGCGCGCCGCGCGCGACGTGTTCAAGCAGGCCAAACCGTATTGGGCCGCCTTCTCCAACGCCAGCTATCTGAAGCAACTGGCGGTCGGCAATATCTGGGTGGCGCTGGGCTATTCCACTGAGTTCTTCCAGGCCAGCGAAGACGCGCGCCAAACCCGGCGGCCGTTCCATATCGGCAACGTTCCTCAGCGCGAGGGCAATGAAATCGGCGTGGACACCATGGCCATCACCGCCAGCGCCAAGCGGCCGGATCTGGCGCACCAGTTCATCAATTTCATGCTGGACGGCCAGAACGCGGCCCAACTGACCAACCTGAACGGCGCGACCAACCCGGTGGCCACCGCCAGCGCCTATTTTCGCGCTGATTTGAAAGCCAGCCCGGTGATCAACCCGACCGCAGAGCAGGCGAAAAAGTGGACGGTATTGCGCGAACTGGCGCCGAAAGAGCGCCGCGCCTTGGCGCGGATGTGGACGGAAGTGAAGGTCAGCCGCTAAGCTGGCGGCCTGATGGGGTTTTGATGGGCCATCCCCCTCTGTCCCGGCCCCTCTCCCGCGGGGAGAAAGGTGAGGCGGTCGCGAGCGAGTTGGTATGGGACGGTTTGCATCTGTGGATGGCAAGCCAACTGGGCCGCCGTCTCAGCCCCTCTCCCCTGGCGGGAGAGGGGTTGGGGAGAGGGGGAGTTTAGGCCCGTTTGCAAGATTAGAAAGAGCGACAAGATGTTCGATCAACTGGTTCTCGCCAGCAGTAACGCCGGCAAGCTGAAGGAGTTCGGCGCGCTGTTCGCCGAGCTGGGCGTCACCGTGCGCCCGCAGCGCGATTTCGACGTGCCGGAGTGCCCCGAGCCGCACCACACCTTCCTGGAAAACGCGCTGGAGAAGGCGCGCCACGCCAGCCGGCTGACCGGCCTGCCGGCGCTGGCCGACGATTCCGGCATCTGCGTGGAAGCGCTGGGCGGCGCGCCGGGCGTGTATTCGGCTCGTTTCGCCGGCGAGCCCAAGTCCGACGCGCGCAACAACGCGCTGTTGGTGGAAAAGCTGCAGGATGAGGCCAACCGCCGCGCTTGGTACTACTGCGTGCTGGTGCTGGTGCGCCACGCCGACGATCCGCAACCGCTGGTGGCGGACGGCATCTGGCTGGGCGAGGTGCGCGATGAGGCCGCCGGAGAAGGCGGCTTCGGCTATGACCCATATTTCTATCTGCCAAGCTATGGCGTGTCGGTGGCCGAACTGGATGCTGCCGAGAAGAACCGCGTCAGCCACCGCGGCCAGGCGCTGGCCGCGCTGATGGCCAAGCTGAAGGCGCTGGCATGAGCGTGATCGACCTGTCGGCGCTGAGCGGCGGCCTGCGCGAGCTGCCGCCCTTGGCGCTGTACGTCCACTTCCCGTGGTGTATCCGAAAGTGCCCGTATTGCGACTTCAACTCGCACGAGCCGAAGAACGGCTTCGACGAGATGGCCTATGTCGACGCGCTGTTGCGCGATCTGGAATACTCGCTGCCCGAGGTGTGGGGCCGGCCGCTGACCAGCATCTTCATGGGCGGCGGCACGCCCAGCCTGTTCAGCCCGCAGGCGATGGACGCGTTCCTGGCCGGCGTGCGGGCGCGGATGAAGCTGCATCCGGACGCCGAGATCACGATGGAGGCCAATCCCGGCACTTTCGAGATCGAGCGTTTCCGCGGCTACCGCGAGGCCGGCATCAACCGCTTGTCGATCGGCATCCAGAGTTTTGACCCCAAGCACCTGCAGGCGCTGGGCCGCATCCACGACGGCGACGAAGCCAAGCGCGCGGTGGAGATCGCGCTGACCCACTTCGACAACGTCAACCTGGACCTGATGTACGCGCTGCCTGGCCAGACCATGGATGAGGCGCTGTCCGATCTGAATACCGCGTTGTCCTACGGCATTACCCATCTGTCGGCCTACCACCTGACCATCGAACCGAACACGCTGTTCGCGGCGCAAACGCCGAAGAACCTGCCGGATGACGAGGTATCGGCCGACATGCAGGAGGCGATAGAATCACGGCTGGCCGACGCCGGTTTCGCTCATTACGAAACCTCGGCCTTCGCCAAGCCGGGTCGCCACAGCCGCCACAACCTCAATTACTGGCAGTTCGGCGACTACATCGGCATAGGCGCCGGCGCGCATGGCAAGATCAGCAGCCATGCCGGCATCGTCCGCCAGATGCGGCACAAGCAGCCGGCGGCTTATTTAAAGGCGGTGGCGGACGGCGCGCCGCTGCAAAGCAGCCAGAAAGTCGCCCGCTCCGACCTGCCGTTTGAATTCATGATGAACCTGCTGCGCCTGACCGGTGGCTTCGAAAGCCGCCTGTTCCAGGAGCGCACCGGGCTGCCGCTGGTGTCGATACGCCGCCAGCTGGACGATGCCCAGGCGCAAGGCCTGCTGGAAAGCGAGGGCGGCGCCATCCTGCGCCCGACGCTGAAAGGCCAGCGCTTCCTCAACGATTTGCTCACCCTGTTCCTCAAAGAAGGAGATGAATAATGGCTAAAGAAATCATCCACACCGACAAGGCTCCGGCCGCCATCGGCGCTTACTCGCAAGCCGTGAAGGCTGGCAACATTGTTTACCTGTCTGGCCAGATCCCGCTGGACCCGGCCAGCATGACCGTGGTGGAAGGCGGTTTCGCTGCTGAAACCCACCAAGTGTTCAAGAACATGAAGGCCGTGTGCGAGGCAGCCGGCGGCAGCCTGGACCAGATCGTCAAACTCAACGCCTACCTGACCGACCTGTCCAACTTCGCCACCTTCAACGAAATCATGGCGCAGTACTTCAGCCAACCTTACCCGGCCCGAGCCGCCGTCGGCGTGGCCAGCCTGCCCAAGGGCGTGCTGGTGGAAGCCGAAGCGGTGATGGTGCTGTAATTTCGGTTTGCTGGAAAAAGAAAACCCCACGCTTTGGCGTGGGGTTTTTTTTTATCTAAAAAATGGGCTATTTGAAATAGTAGCGGGTAGATACAACACGAGCCATTTTGTCTGTTGAGTATATTGATATGTCATAGTATCCTGGGTTTTTCAGGCTTAGGACTTTATTGCTATTCAAGGTGACTGGGTTTGCCGATGGGTCAGAACTATATTCGCTGCGAGATTCACCTTTATCGGATAGCATATTTAACGCTAGCCAACTAAATCGGTTTCCATTTGGTATTTTCCAGTCCAGCGTGACTTCAGTGTTACCATCTGCATCAGTTGACTTGGCGAGTGACTCATTGTCAATAGTCGGGAAATTCAAGTGTTTAATTTCTTGGGTTGTGAACATGGGTTTGTGAAGGTATATGTCTCCACCTACCTGTTTTTGTGATTCGATGTCGGAGAAGAGGCGTATTTTGGCTTGACCTCTCCTCACGGCTTGATTGTAGGATTGGATATTGGTTTCATCCAAGGGGAAAATGGGGCCGCATTGAGTCTCTGGCATTTTAGGTGGCACAGAAAGAAAGTACCCACGAAAGCCGCAGTGATCCTTTTCGTTAGAAAAGCTCATGATCACCCTGCCATTCAATATTAATTGGGCACTGTTTACTTTGCTGGGAGTTAGATTGTTGAAGGCTTCATCATATTCATTGAGCGTCGAGAAATAAATGTACAGGCCAATGAGAGAACTTGTTTGGTTTTGCCGAAAGTTTTTGAATTGATAAGCGCGTGGTTCTGCAATTAATTGTGTGGGAAGGCCATTGCCGGCCAATTTCCACTTTCCATTTTCAAAATTGACTTTGGTGTTGAAATAATTTTTGGATGTATGGCTGTAGGTGGTGCTGAAATTGACTTCACAATTTTCTGGTGTGTCGCATTGTAATATGCTTGGACGGCCAAATATGGTACCAGCGCTATATTTCGCGTTGTCTTTTTCAACTCTTATATATTCATCGGCAGTGCCACCATTGTGGTAGAAGTTTTGACTGAGCAGAGGACTCAATCGATCGCTTAATCCATCTTCCTTTTGATAAGCATCAGTAAGCTTCCTGGCCAGATCATCCAGACCTGTCAAGTCAGGCAATTTGCTTGGCGCTTTCACCGCCGCCGTGGGCTTTTGCTTGCGGCTTACAATGACTTCATCGCCGCCGAAAGCATTGTGAATGGCTACTTCGCCTGGATTATCTCCTGCTGCAACCTTAACCATTTCCAACAGCTTGTCCTGACCGGTTTTATCTGCTTTGAATGCGGTATGCAGCAGATCCAGTTTTCCATCCAAGCCATGGGCGTTGAGCATCGGGGCTAAGGCCGTTTGCAAATTGGCGCTGCTGGCGTCGAGCTTGTCGCTGGTAAGTTTGGCTAGGCAAGTATTGTCAGAGAAGCAGGCGGACGGGTCGTTTTCCACGCTCATGGCTACGATGGCATCGGTAAGAGGCGTTACGTTGGTGGTGCCAGTTTGCGTCACCACTGAGTGCAATACGACATTCTGTCCGCCTGCGGTGCCGCTTGCCTCAACCAAAACAGGGGCTTTGAACCCGCTAAGATCGATTCTGTAACTGCCATCGTCCCCGGCTGTTTTGGTGAGCGTTTTGCCATTGACATCTTTGAATGTCAGCTGAGCGTCTTCCAGCGGGGCTCCGGTCGCTACAGTACCATCTATCTGGCCCAGGCCCTGTGCGGTGTTATTACTATTGTTGCTGGTGTTCGAGCCGCCGCTGCCGCCGCAGGCGGCCAGCATCAAGGCGCTACTGATAGCCAATGGCAGCAGCTTCATCGTCATTTTCATCACATTTCCTTCTCTTTATCAAATCGCCGACTTGGTATTTAGTCGGCATGTCAAATGAATGCCCGCAGTTTACTCGGGAGAAGTTTGCTTTGCATTTTTGAATTTATTTGACATGGAATTGGGAGGGGCCGCGCTAGGATATGATCCACGTTGCATGGGCAAAGCGCAGGAATTATATGCCAATTGGAATTGTTGGGTAATTGTAAATTGTCATTTCTAATTGTGTTTGCGTGTGTCTGTTATGTAGATCTGGGGTGGCCGCAGGTGTTGAATCTATACAACACAGCTGTGCTGATCATAGAGCCGCTGCCGCGGCTGGAGTTGGCTTGATTGTTTGTGTCCAAGCAGACAGTTGTGAGGGGGAGGAGGCGCAGGCACGGTGGTTGGCTGATGATGTTCAAGGGAGCGATGCCATGCGCCGATTCGGCATTGTGCTGTTCTTGTTGCTATGTAGCGCCGGGCATGCGGAAGTATTTAAATGTCTGGATAAGGCGAACCGCATATCGTATAGCCAACAACCTTGCCCTCAGGGGAGTGTGAGGATGGCGATGGAGGGGGCGAGTCTGAGCATCGTTGAGTCCAGCCAACAGGGCGCCGCTACGCGCTATCGACAGGAGTTGAAGCAATGGTCTGCCCAGCGCGACAAGCAACGGACACAGGATGGAAAGGCTGAAAAGCTGGCCAATGAACGCGCTCAGCGCAAATGGCAGGAGGAAAAAGCGCATTGCCAGCGTCTGGCCGACAAGCGCAAGGCATTGAGCGACAGCATGCGCATAGGCATGACGCCGGCGCAGCTGCAAACTGCGCAGTCACGGCTTGTCAAAGTGGAAGATCAGATGCAGGATCGGGCATGCCATTTATATAAGGATGAGTAATGTCCGCACACGTTTATCGCGTCGTCAATGTGTTTGCCGAACAGCGCTTCGGCGGCAACCCGCTGGCGGTGTTTCCCGATGCCGCAGGCTTGTCAGACCAAGACATGCAACTGATTGCCCGCCAGTTCAATTTATCGGAAACGGTGTTCCTGTTTCCCGGCGACGCCGAATGCGCCGCCAGCCTGCGCATTTTCACGCCTAGCTATGAGCTGCCGTTTGCCGGTCATCCCACTTTGGGCGCGGCGGCGGTGTTGCATGGCAAGGGCGAGCTGGGCGATGGGTTTGCGCTGCGCACGCGCTCTGGCTTGATTCCGATTCGCCACGAGGAAGGCGTGTTCCGCCTGCAAGTCTTGCCGGCGCAAGCGCGCCCATCAGGATTGTCCCGCGAGCAAACCGCCGCCATGCTGGGCTTGCAGCCATCGGATCTGGCCGGCGAGGCGGAGTGGGTCAATGCCGGCGCGGAGCAATTATTGGTGCCTTTGGCCAGCCGCGAGGCGGTGTTGAAGGCAAAGCCGGATGCGGGGCGCTTCATGCGTGACGCGGCCAGGCAGCCTGGCCAGGCTATCGCCTATCTCTGGCATCAGCAGGATGGCGCGGCGACGGTGAGGCTGTTTTTCGAGCAACTGGGCGCCATCATCGAAGACCCCGGCACGGGTAGCGCCTGCGCCAATCTGGGCGGCTGGTGCGCTTTGAACGGCATGGCGCCGCTATCCTGGCGGATAGCGCAGGGCGAGGCTATAGACAGGCCCAATGTGCTGTATCTGGATATCGATGCGCAAGGCCAAGCCAGTGTGGGCGGGTGCGTTCAGGACATGGGAGAGGGCGTGTTGCGGATGGGACGGCGGCTTGACTGATACTGCGGCTATTGGCATCCTAGAGCCGCTACTCCAAACTGCTGTTTCATAACAAACGAAACGAGGAAAACATCATGATCCGAATCGCCAAAGCCGCCTGCGTGGCCGCCGTGTTGGGCCTGGCCAGCCAGATGGCTCTGGCCGGCAGCGCCGCCGGCCTGTGGAAAACCATTGACGATGAAACCCATCAAGCCAAGGCGCTGGTGCAGATCAACGAGGGCGCGAACGGCGAACTGACCGGCAAGGTGATCAAGCTCTATATGCACCCGGATGCGGTTTGCGACAAATGCGACGGCGCCAACAAGGGCAAGCCGGTGAACGGCATGCAAATTCTGTGGGGCCTGAAGAAGAGCGGCGAAGAATGGAGCGACGGCCAGATCCTGGATCCGAAGTCCGGCAAGATCTACACCTCCGGCGCCAAGCTGATGGAAGACGGCAAAAAGCTGCGCGTGCGCGGCTACATCGGCCCCTTCTTCCGTTCCCAAGTGTGGGAACGCCAGCAGTAAGATCGCAGTTCTGACTGAATGACAAGGCGGAAGCCGGCGCGAGCCGCTTCCGCCTTTTGCGTGTCGAAAACAGGCTCGAGCGCCGCGCGGCTTCTGGCGGAGCAAGTGCGGGAGGAGGGCATCGATGGCCAAGCGGGGCTGTCACTGCTTTGGCTATGCCGGATTCTGCCGCGTCGACCCCGTGCCTGATCCATCCGCCTGGACACCGCCGGCTTGAGCCGCTTCCGATTGCGCCATTGTTGGGTACAATCTGCGCTATGAATTCGCCTATTGATCTCGCCAACCAGCCGCCGGCGGTGCCGGCCGCGCTGGGGAAGAAGCTGGAGAAGCTCGGCATCCGCCGCCGCTTCGATCTGGTGTTGCACCTGCCGCTGCGCTATGAGGATGAAACCCATCTTTATCCCATCGCCGACGCGCCCTATGGACAAGCCGCGCTGGTGGAGGGCACCGTCACCGCGCACGAGGTCAGCTTCAAGCCGCGCAAGCAGCTGCGAGTGCAGATCGAGGATGGCAGCGGCACCTTGCTGCTGCGCTTCATTCATTTTTATCCCAGCCAGCTCAAACAGTTTGTCGAGGGCAGCCGCATCCGCGCCTTGGGCGAGATCCGCCGCGGCTTCGTCGGCGACGAGATGGTGCATCCCAAAACCCGCGAGGTGCGCGAAGGCGCGCCGCTGGCGGAAAGCCTGACGCCGGTTTATCCGACGGTCAACGGCCTGACTCAGCCCATGCTGCGCAAGCTGGTCCATACCGAGTTGAAATCGCAGCGGCTGGATGAGCTGTTGCCGGGCGAGCTGGTGTCGCCGCTGGCCTTGCAACCATTTTCTGAAGCCATTCGCCTGTTGCATCAGCCGCCGCCGGAGTGGACGGCGCAGCAGCTGGCCGATCCGCAATTGCCGGCCTGGCAGCGCTTGAAGTTCGACGAATTGCTGGCGCAGCAGCTGTCGATGCGGCTGGCCTACCGCGCGCGCCGCCTGGGCCATGCGCCGCGCATCCAGGGCGATGGCAAATTGACGCGGCAGTTGCTGGAGCAGCTGCCGTTCCAGCTGACTGGCGCCCAGTGCAAGGTGCTGGATGAGATCCGCGCCGACATGCGTGAAAACCACCCCATGCACCGGCTGCTGCAAGGGGATGTCGGCAGCGGCAAAACCATCGTCGCCGCGCTGGCGGCGCTGTCGGCTATCGAGGCCGGTTTCCAGGTGGCCTTGATGGCGCCGACCGAAATCCTGGCCGAGCAGCATTTCCTCAAACTATCCGGCTGGCTGGCGCCGCTGGGCATAGGCGTGTCCTGGCTGTCCGGCAGCCTGCGCAAGAAAGCCAAGCAGCAGGCCTTGGACGAAATCGCCTCCGGCCAATGCCGGCTGGCGGTGGGCACGCATGCGCTGTTTCAGGATGATGTGGCCTTTCAGAAGCTGGGCCTGGCCATCGTCGACGAGCAGCACCGCTTCGGCGTCGGCCAGCGGCTGGCGCTGCAGGACAAGGGCGAAGAGCCGCACCAGCTGATGATGTCGGCTACGCCGATTCCGCGCACCTTGGCGATGAGCTTCTACGCCGACCTGGACGTGTCGGTGATAGACGAGCTGCCGCCGGGGCGCACGCCCATCGTCACCAAGCTGATCGGGAATCCGCGCCGCGCCGAGGTGGTGCAGTTCGTCGAGAAGACCTGCGTCGAGGGCAATCAGGCATATTGGGTGTGTCCCTTGATCGAAGAGTCCGAAGCCCTGCAGCTGCAGACGGCGGTGGATTGCCATCATCAGTTGCTGCAGGATTTGCCGGGCAGGCGCATCGGCCTGGTGCATGGCCGGATGAAGGCGGCGGAAAAAGCCGAGGTGATGGCGGCGTTCGCCGCCGGCCAGCTGGATGTGCTGGTGGCGACCACGGTGATCGAAGTGGGCGTGGACGTGCCCAATGCCAGCCTGATGGTGATCGAGCACGCCGAGCGGATGGGCCTGGCCCAGCTGCACCAGTTGCGCGGCCGGGTAGGGCGGGGCAGCGCGCGCAGCGTCTGCGTGCTGTTGTTCGAGAACCCGTTGTCTGACTTGGCCAAGGCCAGATTGAAAGTGATTTACGAGAACACCGACGGTTTCGAGATCGCGCGGCAGGATTTGCAGATTCGCGGCCCGGGCGAGTTTCTCGGCGCGAGGCAAAGCGGCTTGCCCATGCTGCGTTTTGCCGATCTGGAGCAGGATCAGGCTTTGCTGGAGGCGGCGCGCGATCTGGCGCCGGTATTGCTGCAACGTTGGCCGCAGGCAGCGGAAGCGCATCTGGAGCGCTGGCTGGCGGGCAAGGAGCAATTCCTCAAGGCGTAAAAAAATCCGCCGCGATTGGGGGCATCGCGGCGGCGAGGGAGGATTGCTGCAAACAAAAGAAACCATTAATGAAGCGGGTTAATATTAGCAATTTGTTAATTACCCGCTCAAGCGCTTCCAATCAGGCGCTTGACCTGGATCAATGTCCAGTCCTGACATAGGTTGACACCTGCCAGCGCGCCGCATGCGCTGGTCAGATGCTCGCGACAGACGCCCGATGTACCTCATCGGGCGTCTTGTATTTCAAGCCCTGGTGAGGGCGCTCCTGGTTGTAGATCCTCACCGACTGCTCCACCATTTTCCTCGCCTGCTGCAAATCGGCTGGGCGATGCAGCAGCAGTTCGCCTTTTAGAATGCCGTTCACCCGCTCTGCCAGGGCATTCTGGTAGCAATCGTAGCCATCCGTCATTGAGCACATCAGCCCGTGTCGTTCGTGGATCTGCTGATAGTAGGCCGAACAATACTGAATGCCGCGATCGGAGTGGTGAATCAACGGCTGCCGTGAACGTCGCGTCCGCAAGGCCATTTTGAGGGCTCCGCTGACTTCCTCCGCCTGCAGGCTGTCATGCACGTGATACCCAACAATTTTCCTTGAGTAAGCGTCAGTCACGAGACTCAGGTAAGCAAACCGCTGCGCTGTCGGCAAGTAGGTGATATCCGCCACCCAGACCTGCTCCGGCCCCGTCGGGACGACTTGGTGCGGCCCGGCCTTGAGCAGATTAGGATGGCGGTAAAAGCGATGGTGACTGTGTGTGGTCTTATGGTACGCCCGCTGCGGCACGACCAGCAGGCGGGCTGTACGCAACAGATCGAACAAACCGTCCCGTCCCAGCTTGATCCCCGCTTCCGCCATTCGCGATTGCAGCACATGGTGCAGCTTCCGCGTTCCCAGTCGGGGCTGGCGCAAGCGCACGTCCCTCACCCACGCGATCACTTTGCCATTCCGTTCGGCACGATGGCTTTCGCTTTGGCGGCGCTTGTAATAGGCCTGGCGGCTCAGCTGGACATATCGACAGGCCCGGCCCACGCTCAACCCCTGGACGAGCCTTTGGGCAAGGACCTGCCCGAAGGCTTTTTTACTACGCGCACCCCGTAGTCTTTCTTCAAGACCTCAAGCATCGCTTCGAATAGCTGCGCCTTCTCATTGGCCTCTTTGAGTTGGGTTTCCAGTTCCTTGATCCGCTGTTCTGGCGTCAGCGGCTTGTTGCCTTGATTCCCCATCGCGATCCCCTGGGCGCTACGGGAGGGCTGGGCACTCCAGTCCTGCAAACCGTGCTTACGTAACCATACCAGCACCGTCGAACGACCTTGAATACCATAGCGGCGTTGCGCCTCTTTGTAAGTCAGTTCGCCTTTTTCTACCTGCTCTACGACCGACAGTTTAAAAGCCAGGCTGTAGTCTTGCTGGGTACGTTTAATCCTTGATTCCATGTGACTCTCCTTCGTTACGGCGAAAAAGTGTCAACTTATTCCAGGACGGGACACAAGCATAAAAAAAGCCGCTCGTGTCGAGCGGCTTCATTCATTCGGCGGAAGGGCTTAGAACCATTGCGCCGACAAGTAGTACAGGCCGCCGGCCAAAGCCATCGAGGCGGGCAGGGTGAACAGCCAGGCCAGGGCGATGGAGCGGATGGTGCTCATTTGCAGGCCGGCCTTGTCGGCGATCATGGTGCCCGCCACGCCGCTGGACAGCACGTGGGTGGTGGAAACCGGGAAGCCGAACCAGCTGGCCAGGCCGATGGATACGGCAGCGGTGGCTTGCGCGGCCACGCCTTGGGCGTAGGTCATGTCCTTCTTGCCTATGCCTTCGCCTACAGTCTTCACCACGCGCTTCCAGCCTATCATGGTGCCGATGCCCAGCGCCAAGGCCACGGCCACGATCACCCAGGTGGGCGCGTATTCGGTGGTGGTGGTCAGGTCCTTGCGCAGATTGCTCAGCAACTGCTTTTCATCCGAGGACAGATTGGGCAGGTCGGCCGCTTTCTTGGCGGCGTCGTCCAGGCACAAGAGCTTGGTGCGCACGTCCCAGCGCTGCGAGGCGCTCAGATTGTGGTAATCGCTGCTGTCGCCCATCAGTTGCACCAGCTGGCTGGCGGTGGCGGCGGTTTGCTGCGGGTGGCACTCGTACTGGCTGGCGCTGTTGGACTTGACGATGATCTTGGACAGGTCCGCCTCGTGGCGCTGGTAGAACTGTTGCAGATGCTGCGCCGCGTCGCGGGTGCGGTCCAGTTGATACGGGGTGCTGTCCAGGTTCAGCACGAACTTGGCGGGCACGATGCCGATCAGCACCAGCATCACCAGGCCCACGCCCTTCTGGCCATCGTTGGAGCCGTGGGCGAAGCTGACGCCCATGGCGGACACGATCAACATGAAGCGGGTCCAGAACGGCGGGTGCTTGCGGCCTTCCACCTGCTGGCGCTGATAAGGCGTCTTGTGCACATTGCTGCCGGGGCGGTAGCGGCGCAGCAAGATGACGATCAGGCCGGCCAGCAAGGCGCCGACAAACGGCGATACCAGCAAGGACGCGCCGACGTCGATGGCCTTGCCCCAGTTGATGCCGTGCGACAGCGAGGTGTGGTTGATCAGGCTGTTGGCCACGCCCACGCCCAGGATGGCGCCGATCAGCGTATGGCTGCTGGAGGCCGGCAAGCCCAGATACCAGGTGCCGAGGTTCCACAGGATGGCGGCGGCCAGCAGCGCGAACACCATGGACATGCCGCGGGAAGTGTTGACGGAGATGAGCAGGTCCACCGGCAGCAAGTGGACGATGGCGTAGGCCACGGCCAGGCCGCCGCTCATCACGCCGAGGAAGTTGCAGACGCCGGAATAGAATACGGCGAGGCGCGGCTTCATCGACTGAGTGTAGATAACGGTGGCCACCGCATTGGCGGTGTCGTGAAAACCGTTGATGAACTCAAAAGCGAGCACGAAGCCCAGGGAAAGCACCAAAGTAATGGCGACGTGGGTATCGAGCCCGGAAAACAGGTCCAGCATGGCGTGTCAACGAGAATCGTAAAGGCGGGATTGTTGTGTCCCCCGCCGGTGCCGTCAAGTTTTTATAAAAAAAAGTTAAGCCCTGTGGTTTTGCCTGTGAAAACAGCAAAATCCGCTTGACAGCACGGGGTTGGAATTCAGCTAAGCTCATGATTTTGCGTAATGTCATAATCATGAAAGCCCGGCTGTTGCATATTCTAATGGCTTGGCGACGGCTGGCTTCGGCCCGCCGCCAAGCGGCGCATCAACCGAATTTGCCGGTGATGTAGTCTTCGGTCGCCTTCACTTGCGGCGTGGTGAAGATGCTGTCGGTATGGCCGAACTCCACCAGCTCGCCCAGATACATATAGGCGGTGTAATCGGACACCCGCGCCGCCTGCTGCATATTGTGCGTCACGATGGCGATGGTGTAGTCCTCTTTCAATTCATGAATCAGTTCTTCGATGTGGGCGGTGGAAATCGGGTCCAGCGCCGAGGTCGGTTCGTCCAGCAGCAGCACTTCCGGCTTGGAGGCTACGGCGCGGGCGATGCACAGGCGCTGCTGCTGGCCGCCGGACAGCGAGTGGCCGGACTGCTTGAGCTTGTCTTTGACCTCGTCCCACAGCGCTGCCTTGCGCAGCGCCCATTCGACGCGGTCTTCCATTTCGCCCTTGGACAGTTTTTCGTACAGCTTCACGCCGAAGGTGATGTTGTCGTAGATGGACATCGGGAAGGGCGTGGGCTTCTGGAACACCATGCCGACTTTGGCGCGCAGCATGTTGACGTCGATGTCGCGCGCCAGGATGTTTTGGCCGTCCAGCACGATTTCGCCTTCGGCGCGCAGGCCGGGATAGAGCTCGTACATGCGGTTGAAGGTGCGCAGCAGCGTGGACTTGCCGCAGCCGGACGGGCCGATGAAGGCGGTGACCTTGCGCGGGGCGATTTCCAGCTGGATGTTTTTCAGCGCGTGGAAATTGCCGTAAAAGAAGTTGAGATTGCGAACCTCGAGCTTGGAGCTTGGGGTGGTCATGATCGTCACGCCTTAATTCGATTGATTCTTTTGGCCGCCCATCCAACGGGCGACGATGTTCAGGGAGAGCACGCTGAAAGTGATCAGCAGCGAGCCGGCCCAGGCCAGGGTGTGCCAGTCTTCGTAAGGACTCATCGCGAATTGGAAGATCACGATGGGCAGGTTGGCCATGGGTTGATTCATATTGCTGTTGAAGAACTGGTTGTTCAGCGCGGTGAACAGCAGCGGCGCGGTTTCGCCGGAAATGCGCGCCACCGCCAGCAGGATGCCGGTCAGCACGCCGGCTTTGGCCGAGCGCAGCGTCACGTACATCGTCACCTTCCACTGCGGCGCGCCCAGCGCGGCCGCGGCTTCGCGCAGGCTGTTGGGCACCAGGCGCAGCATGTTCTCGGTGGTGCGCACCACTACCGGGATCACCAGGATGGCCAGCGCGAAGGAGCCGGCCCAGCCGGAGAAGTGGCCAACCGACACCACGTAGACTTCATAGATGAACAGGCCGATCACGATGGAAGGCGCCGACAGCAGGATGTCGTTGATGAAGCGGGTTGCGGGCGCCAGCCAGCCGCGCTGGCCGAACTCGGCCAGATAGATGCCGGCCAGGATGCCGATCGGCGTGCCGAACAGGGTGCCGAAGCCGGTCATCACCAGGCTGCCGTAAATGGCGTTGGCCAGGCCGCCGGTGCTGCCCGGCGGCGGCGTGCTTTGGGTGAATACCTGCCAGTTGATGCCGGATAGGCCGTGTTGCAGCAGGGTCAGCAGAATCCAGCACAGCCAGAACAGGCCGAAGGCCATGGTCAGCATGGAGGCGGTCATGGTCAGCTTGTTGACCAGGCGGCGCTTGCGATAGAGCACGCTGTCCTGTTTCAGGCTGGCGCCGGAGAACTGGGCGACATCGTTCATGGAGGCTTGGCTCATGGTTTTGCTTGCTTGGTTCATGATCAGGACTGTTTGCCTTCTTGCTTCTTCAAGCGCAGCAGCAGCAGCTTGGAGCAGGACAGCACCACGAAGGTGATGAAGAACAGGATCAGGCCCAGTTCGATCAGCGAGCCGATGTACAGATCGCCGTTGGCTTCGGCGAACTCATTGGCCAGCGAGGAGGCGATGGAGTTGCCCGGCTCGAACAAGCTGGTGGTGAAGCGGGTGGAGTTGCCGATGACGAAGGTCACGGCCATGGTTTCGCCCAGCGCGCGGCCCAGGCCGAGCATGATGCCGCCGACGACGCCGGTCTTGGTGTAGGGCAGCACCACGTAACGGACGACTTCCCAGGTGGTGGAGCCCAGACCGTAGGCGGATTCCTTCAGCATGGTGGGCACCACTTCGAACACGTCGCGCATCACCGAGGCGATGAAGGGGATCACCATGATGGCCAGGATCAGGCCGGCGGTGAACAAGCCTATGCCCATCGGCGCGCCCTGGAACAAAAAGCCGATCAGCGGCGCGTCGCCGAAGTGATCGATGACCCAGGGTTGGATGTGGTCGGAGAAGAAGGGCGCGAACACGAACAAGCCCCACATGCCGTAAATGATGGACGGGATGCCGGCCAGCAGCTCGATGGCGATGCCCAGCGGCCGCTTCAGCCAGGTGGGGCACAGCTCGGTCAGGAACAGCGCGATGCCGAAGCTGACCGGCACGCCGATCAACAGCGCGAGGATGGAGGTGGCCAGCGTGCCGAAGATAGGCACCACTGCGCCGAATTTTTCTTGCACCGGGTCCCATTCCGAGCTGGTCAGGAAGCCGAAGCCGAAGTGCTGAATGGTCGGCAGGGCGCCGATCAGCAGCGAAATGAGGATGCCGACCAGCAGCGCCAGCACCAGAAAGGCGAAGGCGAAGGTGGTCCGACGGAAAATTTTGTCCAGCAGCTGATGGTGATTGCTTTGCTGCGCGGGGCTGGTATTTAGCATTGTGTCGTTTCTTGATGGTTCAGACACAAGGCCGGAGAGCGTGAATCTCTCCGGCCTGGGCTGCAACTTCAATCATTAAATCGCTGAGCTTAGTTCCAGACCGGCTTGCCGCTGCCGTCGGTGATCTGCTTCCAGCTGGTGCGGATGACGCCCTTGACGTTGTCCGGCATCGGGATGTAGTCCAGTTCCTGAGCGGTCTTGTCGCCGTTCTTGTAAGCCCAGTCGAAGTACTTCAGCACTTCGGTGGCTTGCGTCGGCTTGTCCTGCTTCTTGTGCATCAGGATGAAGGTGGCGCTGGTGATCGGCCAGCTTTCCTTGCCCGGCTGGTTGGTCAGGATCAGGTAGAAGCCCTGGGCCTTTTTCCAGTCGGCGTTGTTGGCCGCAGCCTTGAAGGTGGCGGCGTCCGGCTTCACAAAGTCGCCGGCCTGGTTTTGCAGCAGGCCGTAAGCCAGCTTGTTCTGCTTGGCGTAAGCGTATTCCACGTAGCCGATGGCGCCCTTGATGCGGGACACGTAGTTGGCCACGCCTTCGTTGCCCTTGCCGCCCACCGAGCTGCCCTTCCAGCTGACGGAAGTATTGGAGCCGACTTCCTTGGCCCATTCGGCCGAAACCTTGGACAGGTAGTTGGTGAACACGAAGGTGGTGCCGGAACCGTCGGAGCGGCGCACTACGGAGATGCGCTGGTCAGGCAGCTTGACGCCCGGGTTCAGCTTGGCGATGGCGGCATCGTTCCACTTGGAAACCTTGCCCATATAGATGTCAGCCAGCAGCGCGCCGGTGAACTTGATCTGGCCGGCGGTTACGCCCGGAATGTTATACACCGGCACCACGCCGCCCATCACGGTCGGGAACTGGGTCAGGCCGGACTTTTCCAGCTCTTCCGGCTTCAGCGGCATGTCGGAGGCGCCGAAATCGACAGTCTTGGACTGGATCTGCTTGATGCCGCCGCCAGAGCCGATGGACTGGTAGTTCATATTGTTGCCGGTGCTGCCCTTGTAGTTGGCGGCCCACTTGGCGTACAGCGGATAGGGGAAGGTCGCGCCCGCGCCGGTGATGTCGGCGGCGTAGACCGAGCCAGCAATCAGAACGGAACCAAGAGTCGCTGCCAGACGAACACAGTGTTTCATGCCAAAACTCCCGAACGATGTAATAAACGGCTGTTGTGATGGCCGCCATCGTATCGGTTCAATCTTTCAGTAATATTACAAGTCGTAATTGTTCCGCCGCATTTGCTTGATCCGGCTCCATTGCCGGGGCGGACGGGCGCGTTATAATCGGCGCAACTGATAACAGGCAGAGCGGAGAGAAACATGGCTGGCAAGCTGGTGATAGGCAACTGGAAGATGAATACCCGCGCGCAAAGCGCGCAAGCGCTGGCGGCCGAGTTGCTGGCCGATGCCGCTACCAACCATGAGGGCGTGGGCATCGCCGCGCCGGCGGTTTACCTGGCCGCGCTGGCGCAGCAATTGAAGGGCGGCAAGCTCGCCTTGTCCGCTCAGGATGTCAGCTGCTATGCCAAAGACGGCGCCTATACCGGCGAAACCAGCGCCGAGATGCTGGCCGACATCGGCTGCGTCTACACCTTGGTGGGCCATTCCGAGCGCCGCCAGTATTTCAGCGAAGACAATGCCGCGCTGCTGGCAAAGATGCGCAACGCCATCGCTGCAGGTGTTACGCCGGTGCTGTGCGTCGGCGAGACCCTGGCGCAGCGCGAAGCGGATGAATATAAGACAGTGATCGCCGATCAGCTTGCGATTTTGGCCGAGATCGCCGATGGTGAATACGTCATCGCCTACGAGCCGGTTTGGGCCATCGGCACCGGCAAGGTGGCATCGCTTGAGCAAATCGCCGAGATTCATGCGTTCATCAAAAATTGGTGCTTGCAAAACGTCGGCGCCTCGGATAAGATTCGCGTCCTCTACGGCGGCAGTGTCAAAGCAGAGAATGCCGCAGCGATTCTGGCGACGAAAAACGTCGATGGAGCGTTGGTCGGCGGAGCCTCTCTGGACGCCGGTTCATTCAGAGTGATTTGCCAAGCCGCAGGATAATTGATATAGTATGGAACTTCTCAAGACGCTTATTTGGATTGTTAACCTCCTGTCCGCAGTGAGTATCATCGTCCTTGTATTGATGCAGCATGGCAAGGGTGCCGATATGGGTGCGGCTTTTGGTAGCGGTGCGTCCGGCAGTCTGTTCGGGGCGTCTGGTTCCGCGAATTTCTTGAGCAGGACCACCGCGGTTGCCGCGGCTGTGTTCTTCTCGACTTCCATGGTGCTGGTTTTTCTTTCCGGGGGCGGAAAGAGCGACCTTGGCGTAATGGGTGGCAAGATTGAACAGGTGGCGCCGCAAATCCCGGCAGGCGCGCCTAATAAAAATGCTTCGGGACCCGCTTCCAAGATCCCGGAGTGACAATTTAAAGCTTTGCTGTGCCGACATGGTGAAATTGGTAGACACGCTATCTTGAGGGGGTAGTGGCGAAAGCTGTGTGAGTTCGAGTCTCACTGTCGGCACCACCATTCAAAAACAGGCCACCGGGACTCCGGTGGCCTGTTTTATTTGGAGCCAAGAGGGGGTGACCCCTCTTTTTTTGGGGGTGTACGGGAAATGCTGCAAAACTACTTTCCCATTCTGATGTTTGTCATCGTCGGTGTGTTGGTCGGCGTGGGCCCGCTCGTTCTGGGCAAACTGCTGTCGCCTAATCGTCCCGATGCTGAAAAACTTTCTCCGTACGAATGCGGCTTCGAGGCCTTCGAAGATGCCCGCATGAAGTTTGACGTCCGCTATTACCTCATCGCCATTCTCTTCATCCTGTTCGACCTGGAAATCGCCTTCCTGTTTCCGTGGGCCGTGGTATTGAAGGATCTGGGCGTCTATGGTTTGGGCGTGATGGTCGAATTTCTAGCCGTGCTGACGCTCGGCTTCGTCTACATGTGGAAGAAGGGAGCTCTGGAATGGGAGTAGAAGGGATTCTGGAGAAAGGCTTCGTCACGACGACAGCCGACAAGCTTATCAACTATACCCGCACGGGTTCCTTGTGGCCGATGACCTTCGGCCTCGCGTGCTGTGCGGTGGAAATGATGCACGCCGGCGCGGCCCGTTACGACCTGGACCGTTTCGGCATCGTGTTCCGTCCCAGCCCGCGCCAGTCCGACCTGATGATCGTCGCCGGCACGCTGTGCAACAAGATGGCCCCGGCCTTGCGCAAGGTTTATGACCAGATGGCCGAACCGCGCTGGGTGATTTCCATGGGTTCCTGTGCCAACGGCGGCGGCTATTACCATTATTCCTATTCTGTAGTTCGCGGCTGCGATCGCATCGTGCCGGTCGATGTCTACGTGCCGGGCTGTCCTCCGACCGCCGAGGCGCTGTTGTACGGCATCATCCAGCTGCAGAACAAGATCAAACGTACCAACACCATCGCCCGCTAAGGTAAATACTTATGGCCTCCAAGAAAATGGAAGCGTTGGGTTCGGTCGTTGCCGAGGCGCTGGGCGACAAGCTCGTGCGCAGCACGCTGGCCCTGGATGAGCTGACCATTGTGTGCAAGGCCGCGGACCTGCTGTCCGTCGCCCAAACCTTGCGCGATCACGACGGTCTCGCTTTCGAACAGTGCATCGACGTCTGCGGCATGGACTACAGCGCCTACCGCGACCAGCCGTGGGACGGTCCGCGCTTCGCCGCCGTATACCATCTGCTGTCGGTCAAACTGAACCACCGCATCCGCCTGCGCGTTTTCGCCGAAGACGACAGCTTCCCGGTGCTGCCGTCGGTCAACGACATCTGGAATGCAGCTAACTGGTTCGAGCGCGAAGCGTTCGATCTGTACGGCATCGTGTTCGAAGGCCACCCCGACCTGCGCCGCCTGCTGACCGACTATGGTTTCGTCGGCCACCCGTTCCGTAAGGACTTCCCGCTGTCCGGCCACGTGGAAATGCGCTACGACCCCACCCAGCAGCGCGTGATCTATCAGCCTGTCACCATCGAACCGCGCGAAATCACTCCGCGCATCATTCGCGAGGAGAACTACGGTGGCTGAGATCCGTAACTACACCCTGAACTTCGGCCCGCAACACCCGGCCGCGCACGGCGTATTGCGCCTGGTGCTGGAGCTGGACGGCGAAGTCGTTCAGCGCGCCGACCCGCACATCGGCCTGTTGCACCGCGGCACCGAGAAACTGGCTGAAAGCAAGACTTTCATCCAGTCTTTGCCGTATATGGACCGTCTCGACTACGTGTCCATGATGTGCAACGAGCATGCCTACTGCCTGGCTATCGAGAAGATGATGGGCATCGAAGTTCCCGAGCGCGCGCAATATATTCGCGTGATGTTCGCGGAAATCACCCGCATCCTGAACCACCTGCTGTGGATCGGCGCCCACGCGCTGGACATCGGCGCGATGACCATGTTCCTGTACGCGTTCCGCGAGCGCGAGGACCTGATGGACTGCTACGAGGCGGTATCCGGCGCGCGCATGCACGCGGCTTACTTCCGTCCGGGCGGCGTTTATCGCGACCTGCCGGATTCGATGCCGCAGTACACCGTGTCCAAGATCAAGAACGCCAAGGAGCTGGCGCGCCTGAACGAAGGCCGCAAGGGCTCGATGCTGGACTTCATCGAAGACTTCACCAAGCGCTTCCCGACCTATGTCGATGAATACGAAACCCTGCTGACCGATAACCGCATCTGGAAGCAGCGTACCGTGGGCATCGGCGTGGTGACGGCCGAGCGCGCGCTGAATCTGGGCATGACCGGCCCGATGCTGCGCGGCTCCGGCATCGCCTGGGACTTGCGCAAGACCCAGCCGTACGACGTCTACGACAAGATGGACTTCGACGTGCCGGTGGGCGTGGGCGGCGACTGCTACGACCGCTACCTGGTGCGCGTGGAAGAGATGCGCCAGTCCAACCGCATCATCCAGCAGTGCGTGGCCTGGCTGCACGCCAACCCGGGTCCGGTGATCACCGACAACCACAAGGTGGCGCCACCTTCGCGCGAAGGCATGAAGTCCAATATGGAAGACCTGATCCACCACTTCAAGCTGTTCACCGAAGGCATGCACGTGCCGGAAGGCGAGGCTTACGCGGCGGTGGAACACCCGAAGGGCGAATTCGGCATCTATCTGGTGTCCGACGGCGCCAACAAACCGTACCGTCTGAAAATCCGCGCGCCGGGCTATGCCCACTTGGCCGCGCTGGATGAAATGGCCAAGGGCCATATGATCGCCGACGTCGTGGCCATCATCGGTACGCAGGATATCGTGTTTGGGGAGATTGACCGCTGATGCTGTCCGCACAATCGCTAGCCTTGATCGACCGCGAGGTCGCCAAATACCCGGCCGACCAGAAGCGCTCCGCCGTCATGGGCGCGCTGCGCATCGCGCTGGAAGAGCGGCGCGCCGCCGGTGAAACCCCGGAAGCGCGTTGCCTGAACCAGGAACTGATCGAGTTCGTCGCCAACTACCTGGGCATCGCCCCGGTGGCCGCCTACGAAGTCGCCACGTTCTACAACATGTACGACATGAAGCCGGTGGGCAAATTCAAGATCACCGTCTGCACCAATCTGCCCTGTGCGCTGTCCGGCGGCGTCAACGCCGCGGAGTACATCTCGAAGAAGCTGGGCATCGCCATCGGCGAAACCAGCGCCGACGGCATGTACACCCTGCTGGAAGGCGAATGCATGGGCGCCTGCGGCGACGCGCCGGTCTTGCTGGTGAACAACCACAAGATGTGCAGCTTCATGACGCTCGAAGCAATCGATAAAAAACTGGCGGAGTTGAAATAATGGCTGTCTTCGCTAATGGCGTGATTTTCGACGGCGTCGACACCGCCCAGCCCGACTGCTGGCGTCTGGACGCCTATGTGGCCCGCGGCGGCTATCAGGCGCTGCGTCGCATCCTCGACTCCAAGATGACGCAGGAAGACGTGATCGCGGAAGTGAAGAACTCCGGCCTGCGCGGCCGCGGCGGCGCGGGCTTCCCGACCGGCCTGAAGTGGAGCTTCATGCCGCGCTCGTTTCCGGGCGACAAGTACGTCGTCTGCAATACCGACGAGGGCGAGCCGGGCACCTTCAAGGACCGCGACATCATCCGCTACAACCCGCATTCGCTGATCGAAGGCATGATCATCGCCGGTTACGCGATGGGCACCAAGGCGGGTTACAACTACATCCACGGCGAAATCTTCGAAGACTACGAGCGCTTCGAAGAGGCGCTGGAAGAGGCGCGCAAGGCGGGTTTCCTGGGCGAGAACATCCTGGGCACCGGCTTCAACTTCGACCTGTTCGCCCACCACGGCTACGGCGCCTACATCTGCGGCGAAGAAACCGCGCTGCTGGAGTCGCTGGAAGGCAAGAAGGGCCAACCGCGCTTCAAGCCGCCGTTCCCGGCCAGCTTCGGCCTGTACGGCAAGCCGACCACCATCAACAACACCGAATCGTTCGCCTCGGTGCCGTTCATCATCCGCGACGGCGCGCAGACCTTCCTGGAGAAGGGCAAGCCGAACAACGGCGGCACCAAGCTGTTCTCGGTTTCCGGCCATGTCAATCGTCCGGGCAACTACGAGATCGCGCTGGGCACGCCGTTCTCCGAGCTGCTGGAAATGGCCGGCGGCATGCGCGACGGCAAGAAGCTGAAGGCGGTGATTCCGGGTGGTTCCTCCGCGCCGGTGCTGCCGGCCGACATCATGATGCAATGCACCATGGACTACGATAGCATCGCCAAGGCTGGCTCCATGCTCGGTTCGGGCGCCGTGATCGTGATGAACGAGGACGTGTGCATGGTCAAGGCGCTGGAGCGTCTGGCTTATTTCTACCACGAAGAATCCTGCGGCCAATGCACGCCGTGCCGCGAAGGCACCGGCTGGCTGTACAAGGTCATCCATCGCATCGCCAACGGCCAGGGCCGCAAGGGCGATCTGGAGCTTCTGGAGTCCGTGGGCAACAATATGGCCGGCCGCACCATCTGCGCGCTGGCCGATGCCGCGGTGTTCCCGGTTCGCAGCTTCACCAAGCATTTCCGCAATGAGTTCGAGCACGCGATCGAACACGGAAAGACCTTGGTGGATCACAAATGGTGTTGAGCGATGCTTGAAATCGAAATCGACGGTAAAAAACTGACGGTGCCGCAAGGCAGCACCGTCATCGAGGCGGCCCACTCGGTGGGCACCTATATTCCGCACTTCTGCTACCACAAAAAGCTGTCCATCGCGGCCAACTGCCGCATGTGCCTGGTGGAAGTGGAAAAAGCGCCCAAGCCTTTGCCGGCTTGCGCCACCCCGGTCACCGACGGCATGAAGGTCCACACCGCGTCGCCGCTGGCCAAGAAAGCCCAGCAAGGCGTGATGGAGTTCTTGCTGATCAACCACCCGCTGGATTGCCCGATCTGCGACCAGGGCGGCGAATGCCAGCTGCAGGATCTGGCCGTCGGCTACGGCAACTCCACCTCGCGTTACGAGGAAGAGAAGCGCGTGGTGGTGGGCAAAGACATGGGCCCGCTGGTTTCCGCCGAGGAAATGTCGCGTTGCATCCACTGCACGCGCTGCGTCCGCTTCACTGAAGAAGTGGGCGGCTTCCAGGAAATCGGCATGGCCAACCGCAGCGAGTTCTCGGAAATTCTGCCCTTCCTGGGCAAGACCGTGGATTCGGAAATCTCCGGCAACGTCATCGACCTGTGCCCGGTGGGCGCGCTGACCTCCAAGCCGTTCCGCTACAGCACCCGCGCCTGGGAACTGTCGCGCCGCAAATCGGTAAGCCCGCACGACGGCCTCGGCTCCAACCTGGTGGTTCAGGTGAAGAGCAATGAAGTGATGCGCGTGCTGCCGCTGGAAAACGAAGCCATCAACGAGTGCTGGATCGCCGACCGCGACCGCTTCTCCTACGAAGGCCTGAACAGCGCCGAACGCCTGCAAAAGCCGATGATCAAGTTCGACGGCAAGTGGCACGAGACCGACTGGGAAACCGCGCTGAACTACGTGGTGAAGGGCCTGAACGGCGTGTCCGCCGATCACGGCAAGGACGCCATCGGCTTCCTGCTCAGCCCGCACTCCACCACTGAGGAACTGCACCTGGCCCAGAAGCTGGCGCGCGCCTTCGGCGTCAATGCCATCGACTACCGCCTGCGTCGCAGCGATTTCTCGGCCGATGCCGCCAAGCAAGGCGTCGAATGGCTGGGTTCGACCATCTCCGAACTGGCCGCCGCCAAGTCGGTGCTGGTGATAGGTTCCACGCTGCGCAAGGAACAGCCGCTGCTGGCCTCGCGTCTGCGTCAATCGGTGAAGCAGGGCAACGAGCTGAACATTATCCACATCGCCGACGATAATCTGCTGACCCAGATCAAGGGCAAGCTGATCGTATCGCCGCTGGCGCTGGTGAACGCGCTGTCGCAAGTGCTGAAGGCCGTGGCCGAGATCAAGGCAGGCACCAGCGAGATCGATCTGGCTGCCGTGGAAGTGTCCGCGCAAGCGCGCCTCATCGCCGAAAGCCTGAGCGGCGCGGAAACCGCGTCCGTGGTGCTGGGCAATGTGGCGCAACACCATCCGGCCTACAGCCAGCTGCTGTCGCTGGCCCAGGAAATCTCCCGCCTGAGCGGCGCGCGTTTCGGCGTTCTGTCCGAAGCCGCCAACAGCGTGGGCGCCGAACTGGTGGGCGCGCTGCCGCAAAACGGCGACAACGCCGCCGCGATGATCGCCAAGCCGAAGAAGGCCTACTTCCTGCTGAACACGGAAGTGGAATTCGACAGCTACAACAGCCAAGCCGCCGTGGCCGCGATGAAGCAAGCCGCCACCGTGATCGCGCTGACCGCCTACCAGGGCAAGGGCCTGCTCGATTACGCCGACGTGCTGCTGCCGATCGCGCCGTTCTCGGAAACCGCCGGCTCCTTCGTCAATATGGAAGGCAAGCTGCAAACCTTCAACGGCGTGGTCAAGCCGCTGGGCGAAACCCGTCCGGCCTGGAAGGTGCTGCGCGTGCTGGGCAATATGCTGAATCTGGCCGGTTTCGAGCAGAACAGCGCCGAGGAAGTGCGCGCCGAGTTCGGCGACTTCGCCGCCAAACTGAACAACGCGCTGTCCAAGGTCGCCGCCAATCCGGCCGTGTCCTCCGGCATCGTCCGCGTAGGCGAAGTGCCGATGTACCAGGCCGACGCCATCTGCCGCCGCGCGCCGTCGCTGCAGGCCACCAACGAAGCCAAGGGCGCTGCCGTCGCTCGCGCGCACAGCAGCCTGCTGGCCAAGCTGGGCGTGTCCGGCGCCGCGCTGCTGAAGCAGGGCGAAGCCGAAGTCCGCGTCGCGGTGCAAGCCGACGACAGCCTGCCGGCCGATGTGCTACGGGTTGCCGCCACGTTGGGCTTGGGCGGCATGTTCGACGCTATTGAGATCAAGCAGGGGTAAGCCATGGAGTTCTTGCAAGGTATTCTTGGCACTGAAGCGGGGCTCCTGGTCTGGACCCTGCTGAAAATCGTCGCCATCGTGCTGCCGATGTTGGGCTGCGTGGCGTATCTGACGCTGGCCGAGCGCAAGGTGATCGGTTACATGCAGATCCGTATCGGCCCCAACCGGGTCGGTCCTTTCGGTCTGCTGCAACCTATCGCCGACGCGGTGAAGCTGCTGATGAAGGAAATCATCCTGCCGACCAAGTCCAGCAAGGGCTTGTTCCTGCTGGCTCCGGTGCTGGCCATCGCGCCGGCGCTGGCCGCCTGGGCGGTGATTCCCTTCACCGAAGGCCTGGTGGTGTCCAATATCAACGCCGGCCTGCTGTACATCCTGGCGCTGACGTCCATGGGCGTGTACGGCGTGATCATCGCCGGCTGGGCGGGCAACTCCAAGTACTCCTTCCTCGGCGCGATGCGTTCCGCCGCCCAGATCGTTTCGTACGAGCTGGCGATGGGCTTCGCCCTGGTCGGCGTGCTGATGGTGTCCGGCAGCCTGAACCTGGTCGACATCGTCAAACAGCAAGGCGTCGGCATGGCCGGCGGCTCGGCCCTGTCCTGGAACTGGCTGCCGCTGTTCCCGCTGTTCATCGTCTACCTGATCTCCGGCGTGGCGGAAACCAACCGCGCCCCGTTCGACGTGGCGGAAGGCGAGTCGGAAATCGTCGCCGGCTTCCACGTGGAATACTCGGGCATGGCGTTCGCCATCTTCTTCCTGGCCGAATACGCCAACATGATCCTGGTGGCGGCGCTGACCTCCATCATGTTCCTGGGCGGCTGGCTGTCGCCGTTCCCGGCTTCCTGGGGCATCCTGGGCGCCGGCGGCTTCTTCTGGCTGGCGGTCAAGGTCGCGATGGTTCTGTTCTGCTTCCTGTGGTTCCGCGCCACATTCCCGCGCTATCGCTATGACCAGATCATGCGCTTGGGCTGGAAGGTGTTCATCCCGGTGACCCTGGTGTGGATTCTGGTGGTGGGCGTGTGGATGTTTACCCCGCTGTCGATTTGGCACTGAGACAGGGGATAGGTGAAAAAATGAATTCGATCCGCAACTTTTTCAAGACCTTCCTGCTGGTGGAGCTGGTCAAGGGCCTGATGGTCACTGGCCGCTACTTCTTCGCCCGCAAGATCACCGTGCAGTTCCCGGAAGAGAAGACGCCGATTTCGCCGCGCTTCCGCGGCCTGCACGCGCAGCGCCGCTACGCCAACGGCGAAGAGCGCTGCATCGCCTGCAAACTGTGCGAAGCGGTGTGCCCGGCGATGGCGATCAGCATCGAGTCCGAGCAGCGCGAAGACGGCACCCGCCGCACCTCGCGCTACGACATCGACCTGACCAAGTGCATCTTCTGCGGCTTCTGCGAAGAGGCCTGTCCGGTGGACGCGATCGTGGAAACCCACATCTTCGAATACCACGGTGAAAAACGTGGCGACCTCTACTACACCAAGCCGATGCTGTTGGCTGTGGGCGACAAGTACGAGGCCGAGATCGCCGCCAATAAAGCGGCTGACGCCAAGTATCGCTAAGGGGAGGCCATGAACCTAACTACGGTAATTTTCTACGTTCTGTCCGCCATCCTGATCTTCGCCGGTCTGCGCGTGGTGACGGCCAAGAACCCGGTGCACGCCGCCTTGTACCTGGTGCTGGCCTTCTTCACCAGCGCCGGCCACTGGCTGCTGATGGAGTCGGAGTTCCTGGCGATCACGCTGGTGCTGGTTTACGTCGGCGCGGTGATGGTGCTGTTCCTGTTCGTGGTGATGATGCTGGACATCAACATCGAGAAGCTGCGCGAAGGCTTCTGGCAGAATCTGCCGGTCGCCGCCACCGTCGGCATCATCATGGTGTTCGAGATGGCGCTGATCCTGGTCAGCCCGCAGGCGGGCCTGGGCCAGTTCAAGGCCGCCGCGCCGCTGGCCGCCGACTACAGCAACGTCAAGGTGCTGGGCAGCCAGTTGTACACCACCTACCTGCTGCCGTTTGAAATCGCCGCAGTGGTGTTGTTGCTGGCCATGGTGGCCGCCATCGGCCTGACCATGCGCGCGCGCAAGGACAGCAAGGCGATCGATCCGGCCATCCAGGTGAAGGTGCGCCGCGAAGACCGCGTCCGCATCGTCAAGATGGACGCCGTGAAAAAAGTGGAAGAGGCCGATGCGGCCGATTCCGGTGAGCAACAGGCCTGACGGCCAATCAACCACAAGGGAGGAAACGTGCTGACACTGACTCACTTTCTGGTGCTGGCCGCCATCCTGTTTTCCATCAGCGTGCTGGGCATCTTCCTGAACCGGAAGAACCTCATCATCCTGCTGATGGCGATCGAGCTGATGCTGCTGGCGGTGAATTTCAACTTCATCGCGTTCTCGCACTATCTGTCGGATTCTGCGGGGCAGATCTTCGTGTTCTTCATCCTGACGGTTGCCGCCGCCGAGTCCGCCATTGGTCTGGCGATTCTGGTGGTGTTGTTCCGCAACCTGCAGAGCATCAACGTTGAAGACTTGGGCAGCCTCAAGGGCTAAGGCAAACCGGAACCACTACAAAGCACAAAAGCATGGATATGAAGAGCTTATACCTGCTGATTGCACTCGCTCCGCTGGCGGGTTCCATCATTGCAGGCCTATTTGGTTGGGCGATCGGCCGACGCGCTTCGCACGTCGTCACGATAGCCGGCGTGGCGGTGTCCGCCGCGCTGTCGCTCAAGGTGCTTCTGGGCTTCCTGAATGGAAGCGCGGAAGTGTTCAACGGACCGGTCTACACCTGGCTGACCGTCGCCGGCCACGAGTATTCGGTCGGCTTCCTGGTCGACTCGCTGACCGCGATGATGCTGGTGGTGGTCACCAGCGTGTCGCTGATGGTGCATATCTACACCATCGGCTATATGCAGGATGATCCGGGCTATCAGCGTTTCTTCAGCTACATCTCGCTGTTTACCTTCTCGATGCTGATGCTGGTGATGAGCAATAACTTCGTCCAGCTCTTCTTCGGTTGGGAGGCGGTGGGCCTGGTGTCCTACCTGCTGATCGGCTTCTGGTTCAAGCGCCCGACCGCGGTGTTCGCCAACCTGAAGGCCTTCCTGGTCAACCGCGTCGGCGACTTCGGCTTCCTGCTGGGCATCGGCCTGGTGCTGGCCTACTTCGGCGGCTCGCTGAACTACAGCGACGTGTTCGCCGCCGCTCCGGCGCTGGCGCAGAAGACCATCGAAATCATCCCGGGCCACGAGTGGTCGCTGATGACCGTCACCTGCATCCTGCTGTTCATCGGCGCGATGGGCAAGTCGGCGCAGTTCCCGCTGCACGTGTGGCTGCCGGATTCGATGGAAGGCCCGACCCCGATCTCCGCGCTGATCCACGCCGCCACCATGGTGACGGCCGGCATCTTCATGGTGTCGCGGATGAGCCCGCTGTTCGAAATGTCCGACACCGCGCTGAACGTGGTGATGGTGGCAGGTTCGATCACCGCGCTGTTCATGGGCTTCCTAGGCATCGTGCAGAACGACATCAAGCGCGTGGTGGCTTACTCCACGCTGTCGCAGCTGGGCTATATGACCGTGGCGCTGGGCGCTTCGGCCTACCCGATCGCGATGTTCCACGTGATGACCCACGCCTTCTTCAAGGCGCTGCTGTTCCTGGCGGCGGGTTCGGTGATCATCGGCATGCACCATGATCAGGACATGCGAAACATGGGCGGCCTGCGCAAGTACATGCCCATCACCTGGCTGACCTCCTTGCTGGGTTCGCTGGCGCTGATCGGCACGCCGTTCTTCTCCGGCTTCTACTCCAAGGACTCGATCATCGAGGCGGTCGCCGCTTCGCATCTGTCCGCATCCGGATTCGCCTACTTCGCCGTGATCGCCGGCGTGTTCGTGACCGCCTTCTACTCCTTCCGCATGTACTTCCTGGTCTTCCACGGCAAGGAACGCTGGATGCAGAACCATGGCTCGCACCACGAGCATCATGGCGACAGCGATGAGGAAGAAGTGTCCCACGACCACCACCACGGTCTGGGCCCGAACGACAAGCCGCACGAAAGCCCGTGGGTGGTGACGCTGCCGCTGGTGCTGCTGGCCATCCCGTCGGTGCTGGTCGGTTTCTTCGGCATCGACAAGCTGGTGTACGGCGACTTCTTCAAGGGCGTGCTGGCGGTGAACAACGAAGCGCACCCGGCGATGGAAGAGCTGGCGCATGAGTTCCACGGCGCCGTGGCCATGGGCCTGCATTCCTTCACCAGCCTGCCGTTCATCCTGGCGCTGGCCGGCGTGGCGACCGCCTGGTACTTCTATATGAAGGCCCCGCACATCCCGGCCGCCATCAAGGAAAAATGCGCTCCGGTGCACAAGCTGCTGGAAAACAAGTACTACCTGGACGAGATCTACTTCGCCGTGTTCGCCAAGGGTTCGCGCGCGATCGGCACCTTCTTCTGGAAGGTGGGCGACATGCTGCTGATCGACGGTCTGATGGTGAACGGCACCGCCAAGCTGGTGGGCTGGTTCTCGACTGTGACCCGCCGTCTGCAGACCGGTTTCATCTACAGCTACGCCACCGCGATGATTATCGGCGTGTTGGGTCTGATGACCTGGTGGTTCTTGCCGCTGATTCTGCGTTGAGTCCGGATTCCGGGATTGAAATAACAATATAGGTTTGACTATGACTAATCTGCTAAGTCTGGTGATCTGGACGCCGATCCTGGCCGGCCTCCTGGTGCTGGCCACCGGCGGCGACCAGCGCGCTCCGCTCGCGCGCTGGCTGGCCTTGGCAGGAGCCCTGGCGGGCTTCCTGCTGTCGGTGCCGCTGTTCACCGAGTTCAACAACCTCAACGGCGGCATGCAGTATGAAGAGCTGAAGCCGTGGATCGCCTCCCTGGGCATCCAGTATCACCTGGGCGTGGACGGCATCTCGATGCTGTTCGTGGTGCTCAACAGCTTCACCACCTTGCTGGTGGTGATCGCCGGCTGGGAAGTGATCCAGAAGCGCGTGGCGCAGTACATGGCCGCCTTCCTGATCATGTCCGGCCTGATCAACGGCGCTTTCGCCGCGCTGGACGCCATCCTGTTCTATGTCTTCTTCGAAGGCATGCTGATTCCGATGTACCTGATCATCGGCGTCTGGGGCGGTCCGCGCCGCGTTTACGCTTCGATCAAGTTCTTCCTGTACACGCTGCTCGGCTCGCTGCTGATGCTGGTGGCCTTGATCTACCTGTACTTCCAGGCTGGCAAGAGCTTCGACATCCAGGCTTTCCATCAGATCGCCAAGATTCCGCTGACGGTGCAGATCCTGCTGTTCATCGCCTTCTTCCTGTCTTTCGCGGTGAAGGTGCCGATGTGGCCGGTGCACACCTGGCTGCCGGATGCCCACGTGGAAGCGCCGACTGGCGGCTCCATGGTGCTGGCCGCGATCACGCTGAAGATCGGTGCTTACGGTTTCCTGCGGTTCGCGCTGCCCATCCTGCCTGACGCCTCGCGCGAGCTGGGCCCGATCATCGTCGGCCTGTCGCTGGTGGCGGTGGTCTACATCGGCCTGGTGGCGCTGGTGCAGTCCGACATGAAGAAGCTGGTGGCTTACTCGTCCATCTCCCACATGGGCTTCGTGACGCTGGGCATGTTCATGTTCACCGGCAACGAAATGAACCAGTGGGCGGTAGAGGGCGCGCTGGTGCAGATGGTGTCCCACGGCTTCGTCTCCGCCGCGATGTTCTTCTGCATCGGCGTGATGTATGACCGCGTGCACAGCCGCAACATCGCCGACTACGGCGGCGTGGCCAACAAGATGCCTATCTTCGCGGCCTTCATGATGCTGTTCGCGATGGCCAACTCCGGCCTGCCGATTACCTCCGGCTTCGTCGGCGAGTTCATGGTGATCCTGGGCGCGGTGCAAGTGAACTTCTGGTACGCCGCCCTGGCCGCCACCACGCTGATCTTTGGCGCCGCCTACACCCTGTGGATGTACAAGCGCGTGATCTTCGGCGATGTGGCCAACAGCCATGTGGCGGAACTGACCGATGTGAACAAGCGCGAGTTTCTGGTGCTGGCCATCCTGGCGCTGATGGTGCTGGGCATGGGTATGTACCCGCAGGCCTTCGTCTCCAAGATGCACCTGGCGGTCAATGACCTGATCGCGCATGTTGCGCAGAGCAAGCTGTAAGCGCGGAAGGAATACACACAAATGAATTGGGCTGATCTCAACCTGATACCCGCGATGCCGGAGCTGTTCCTGATCGGCGCGCTGCTGGTGGTGCTGATGCTGGATCTTTTCATCCCCGATGAAAAGCGCTGCATCACCTACGGCCTGACGCTGCTGACCCTGGTCGGCACCGCTGTCGCCCAGGTCTGCACCTTTACGCCGTACCCGGTCGTCACCTTCTCCGGCATGTACGTGGCCGATCCGCTGGCCTCGCTGGTGAAGCTGGCGATGTACGCCACTACCGCCATCGTGCTGGTGTATAGCCGTCAGTACACCGCCGATCGCGGCCTGTTCAAGGGCGAGTACTTCTCGCTGTCCTTGTTCGCGCTCTTGGGCATGAACCTGATGGTGTCCGCCTCGCACTTCCTGACCCTGTACATGGGCCTGGAACTGCTGTCGCTGGCGCTGTACTCCTTGATCGCGCTGCAACGCGACTCGGTGTCCGCCACCGAATCGGCGATGAAGTACTTCGTGCTGGGCGCGTTGGCTTCCGGCCTGCTGCTGTACGGCATCTCGATGATCTACGGCGCCACCGGCTCGCTGGAGCTGGCTGCCGTCGCCAAGTCCATCAAGTCGCACTCCGACAACCCGGTGCTGCTGATTTTCGGCCTGGTGTTCATCGTCGCCGGCCTGAGCTTCAAGCTCGGAGCCGTGCCGTTCCACATGTGGGTGCCTGACGTTTACCAGGGCTCGCCGACTTCGGTGACGCTGATGGTCGGCGCCGCGCCCAAGCTGGCCGCCTTCGTGTTCGTGCTGCGCATCCTGGCCCAGGGCCTGGACGTGCTGGTCGGCGAATGGCAATCGATGCTGGTGATCGTGGCCGTGCTGTCGATGGCCATCGGCAACATCACAGCCATCGTGCAAACGAACATCAAGCGCATGCTGGCTTACTCCACCATCTCGCACATGGGCTTCCTGCTGCTGGGCGTGCTGTCCGGCACCCAGCAGGGCTACTCGGCCGCGCTGTTCTACGCCGTGGTGTACGTGGCCATGTCTATGGTGAGCTTCGGCATCGTGCTGGCGCTGTCGCGCCAGGGCTTCGAGTGCGAGAAGATCGACGACCTGCGCGGCCTGAACAGCCGCAACAGCTGGTACGCCATCCTGATGACGCTGGCCATGTTCTCGATGGCCGGCATCCCGCCGCTGGTGGGCTTCTACGCCAAGTTCGTGGTGATCAAGTCCATCCTCAGCCTCGGCATGGTCAAGCTGGCCGTGTTCTCGGTGCTGATGTCGGTGATCGGTGCTTATTACTACCTGCGCGTAGTGAAGACCATTTACTTCGACGAAGCCGAAGACAAGTCGCCCATCGTGGTTCGCGCCGACATGAAGCTGGTGCTGTCCATCAATGCGCTGGCCTTGCTGGTGGTGGGCATCTTGCCGGAGTCGGTGGTGGAACTGTGCGTGCAGGCGATGCGTCAATCGCTGACCGCGCTGTAATGTAAAGGGAAAAGGGAAACATCATGCCGTCCAGCATCACCATTCTGCTTCTGTTGGCCGCGCTGGCCGCCAACCTGCCTTTCGTCACGACTAAAGTGGCGGGCTTCGTGCGGGTGGCGAACAAGCATTTCGGCTGGCAGGCGCTGGAATTGGCGGTGCTGTTCGGCCTGATGGGCGGCTTGGCCCGCTTGCTGGAGGCGAGGGAAATGCCGGTGCATGAACAGCATTGGCAGTTCTACGTCACCACGCTGGCGCTGTTTCTGGTGGCGGCCTTTCCAGGCTTCGTCTACCGCTACTTTTGGCGCAAGCCGGGCTGATAGGCCAAAGCCCTTATCCGCGAAAGCGCTGCCTCGGCAGCGCTTTTTGTTTGCCCGCGCTTAAGGCCGATGCCGCATCTCGCGAGGCGATCTAGTTTGTTAAATTGTTTTTTAGGGCTTGCGCCGCGGGCGGAAAGAATTGACATTTGCATGTCGCGACGCGCCTGATTCAAAATCGGGCTATTCATTTCTGCGAGGCATTATGAAAACTATGATCCGTTGTCTGATTTCCGCCCTGGCGCTGGCTGGCGCGATTGCGCATGCCGAACCCCTGAAACCGGCCCAGCATACTGACTTTCCGCGTTACACCTATGCCTTGACCTGGCAGCCGGGCTTTTGCGCCACTGGCGCGGGCTGTCTGCCGGAACAGTCGAATGAGGTTTTGATCGGCCTGCATGGCCTGTGGGCGTCGGAGCCGCAAAGCCTGATCGATCAAAAAGTGCCGGTGCAGCAATGGTGGGCCAAGGGCTGCGCCTTCTTCCCGCACATCCATGCGGTGCCGGCGCTGCCGCCGCAAACGCAGCAGGAGTTGAAGCAGGTTATGCCGCAACTGCAGGATGATCTGCAGTTGCATGAGTACGTCAAACATGCGCAGTGTTTTGGTTTTCCAGCCGCGCAGTTTTTCGAAACCGCGATGACGATGCGCCAGGCGGTGGTGGACAGCAAATTCGGCGACTATCTTTTGGAGCAAGCCGGCCAGACGCGCACGCGCAAAGCGCTGGAAGACGCCTTCTCCCAGTCTTTCGGCACCGATCAGCGCCGCTCGCTGCAACTGCAGTGCGGCAAGGACAAGCAGGGCCGCAATGTGCTGACGCAGTTCTGGTTTACCTTGAAAGCCGACCAATTGGCATCGTTCCCGGCCAAGGAATCGTTCGTCGATACGCCGGACGGCGAGTACGAGGACAGCTGCGCGCAGCCGTTTATCTTGCAGGCTTGGTAACAGACGAAAAAAAGCCGCCCGGCCAGAAGGGCGGGCGGCTGCTTCATCGGTCAGACGCTCAGTCGGTGCCGAACATCGGCGAACGCGGGCCGTAGAGCACACTGTTGGGATGGCCGGCGGTCAGCAGCATATTGCTGGTTACGCCTGCCACCGGGTAGGTGGCGTCGGTGACATTGTTGACGATCTGCTTGATGGCGGCATTGACCAGCGCGCCGATCAGGCCGCCGCCGGAGTTGTTGCTGCCGCCATTGTTCGCGGCAGCGCTGCCTTCCCACAATTCCTGGCCGGTTTTCAGATCCACCAGTTTCGCGGTCACCGACACTTCGGCTACGCTGTCCAGCACCGAGTAGTGGACGCCATAGCGTTTCACGGTGGTGTAAAGCGCGGCATCGGCGCCGAAGATTTCGCGCAACTTGGCTGGCGGCACGTTGTGGATTTCACCGGCGACGGTCAGACCATTCTGTTTGAAGGTTTCATTGACCAGCGTCACCGGCAACACATAGTAACCAGCCTCGGCGAGCGGATAGGTCATTTGCGCCAGAACGCCATTGGTGGCATTGACATCGGGCGACTCGTTCAGCGGCGGCAGAATCAGAATCGTGCGCGGACGGCTTTGCTTGTAGGCGGTGTAGTCGCGCTTGACCGAGCTGGCGCAGCCGGTGGCAAGCATGGCCACGGCGGCGATGCACGCCATTTTCGCGAAGAGTTTCAGCATGGCGGGCTCCTTAGGATTGCTTCTGTTTGGCGAGCAGGAAGTCGATATAGGCGGACGACTCCGGGAACAGTTTCTTCTCGGTCTGGAATTCGTCGTTCATCTTGTCCAGTTGGCCGGCCGAGGCGTACAGCAGCCCCATATGGGCGTGGTAGCCCGGGGGTTCATGCCTGCCGGAGGAGCGGATCTTGTGCAGGCCTTCTTCCATTTCGGCGATCTGCTTCTGCGGGTCTTGCGCCTCGCCCTTCAGATAGGCGTAAACATGAGGCTGATAGCCTTCCCATTGGTACAGCGTGGGCGGACCGCCGGCGCAGGCGGACAGCAGCGCAGCGCAAGCGAAAGCGGCAGCTGCGCTGCTCAGGGTTTTCTTCGTTTTCATTGTCTGATTTATTGTTGTCGCGAGATTATTTAGCGGGTTGCCATGCGCCGGAATCGACACCCTTCACCAGGTTGTTGACCGCTTCGCGGATCGCCAGGTCCAGCACCTTGCCGTTCAGCGTGGAGTCGTAGTTGGCTGTGCCGCCGAAACCGATGATTTCGCGGTTGGACAGCTTGTATTCGCCGGCGCCTTGCGCGGAGTAGACGACTTCCGAGGTCAGGGTGTTGACGATGTTCAGATTCACCTTGGCGTAGGCGACTTGCTCTTTGCCGCGGCCCAGGATGCCGAACAGTTGCTGATCGCCCACTTCTTTGCGGCCGAACTCGGTGACATCGCCGGTTACCACATAATCCGCGCCCTTAAGCGTCTGCGCTTGCTTCTTCAGGCCGGCTTCCTGCTTGATCTCTTCCATATTGGCCCGATCCAGCACATTGAAGCGGTTGCTTTGCTGCAGATGGGTGATCAGGATGGTCTTGGCTTGGTTGCCCAGATGGTCGGTGCCGTCCGAGAAGATGCCGCGCATATAGCTGGAGCGGTTGTCGAACTTGCCGACCGAGATCGGCGAGCGCGGGCCGTTGTATGGCGTGCCGGCGCTGGCGACTTGTTGAACTGCGAGTGCTTGAGAGCTTTCGGTGGCGCAACCGGCCACCAGGGTTGCCGCGGTGCCGGCCAGGGCGAGAGTTACAATGGATCGTTTCAACATTTATTATTGAGCCTTGATAATTATAAGAAAAAACTTAAGAAAGCTTAATAATATAACTCAAGTAGGCCGGGGGATGTAACGCTTATTGAATTGGCATTGACTCGGCTCAGTAGAAACGCGCTTCGCCTTGCGGACGGCTCTTGAATCGCTTGTGCAGCCAGAAGTATTGGTCCGGGATTTCGCGGATGCGCTCTTCCAGAAAGGCGTTCATGCGGCGGGTATCGGCTTCGATATCCTCGCTCGGATAATCATCCCAAGCCGGGTAGAACTCCAGTTCGAAACGGTCGCCGACGCGGCGGGCGATGGCCGGCACCACTTTGGCGCGGGCCAGCTTGGTGATGCGCGACATGCCGGTGATGGTGGCGGCCTTGACGCCGAAGAAATCGACGAATAGTGAATCGCGCACGCCGAAGTCCTGATCGGGCAGGTACAGGAAGGGGGCGTGGTCCTTGCGCATCGCCTTGATGATCGGTCGCAGACCCTCCTGGCGCGACACGATGTAGGCGTTGTCATAGCGTTGGCGGCCGGCGTAGATCTGGCGGTCCAAGGTGTCGTTCTTCTGGTGCGAATAAACGCTGACCAGCGGAATGTATTGATTGAGCGCGTAAACGCACATCTCGAAACCGACGAAGTGCGGGTAGAACAGGATCACGTCCTCGCCCTGCTCGCGCAGTTCGGTGACGTAGTGCAGGTTCTTGATGTCGACCAGGCTGTCGATGCGCTTGGCGGAGCTCCACCAGCACACGCCGTATTCCAGCACCATGCGCATCATGTGCTGGCAGTTTTTGCGGATCAGCCGTCTGCGCTCGGCCAGCGGCATATCGGGGAAGCACAGCCTGAGATTGATCAGGCCGACGCGGCGGCGGCCGCCAGCCAGCAAATAGGCGATATTGCCCATGCCGGCGGCAATCAGGCCGATGGTCCGCATCGGCAACAGGCGGATCAGCCATAACAGGGCGAAAGCGAATTTCATGCGTGTCCTTGTTGTTCTGTCTCCGGACGGCTGACGCCGGCCGGGCACTTGTAGCGGTTATAGCTCCACAGATACTGGCTGGGGAAGCGGCGAATCAGGTTTTCTACTTGCGCGTTCATCAAGGCGCAGTCGGCCTCCTTGTCGCCGCTGAAGGGCTGGGTCAAGGGCTGGATATGCACGACGAAGCCCTGGCCGCGCGGCAAACGCTCGCCGACGAAGAACAGCGTGGTCACGCCGCTCATTTGCGCCAGCCGCGGCACCAGGGTCATGGTGTAGGCCGGCTGATCGAAAAACGGCGCCCAGACGCCTTCGCCGTTGCCGGGCACCTGATCGGGCAGGATGATGGTGGCTTCGCCGGATTTCAACGCTTTCATCAATACGCGCACGCCGGCGGCGGTGGCGGGTGCGGTCTTGCCCTTGCCGCGGGCGCGGCCGGCCTGCATCACCGGTTCCAGCCATTGCAGCTTGGGCGGGCGGTACATGGCAGTCAAGGGGAAGGGCAGGCGGGAACTGATATAACGTCCGGCGATATCATAGCTGCCTAAGTGCGGAGTTACGAATATAATACCGTCACCGCGAGCCAGAGCCTCATCCACATGCTCCCAACCTTGGCAGGATTGAACCATGGCCGCGATGTCTTCCGGGCTGCGGCACCAGGCGATGGACAACTCCAGCGCGCCCTTGCCGGTCTCGGCGGCGCATTGATTGACTTTTGCTGGTAAAACCTGATAATTTTCGTAGATTTTACTAGAACTTAGATTCTCTCGCAGCCTCGCGGCGAAGCGGGGGGAGGCGTGATAAGTCAGTCGCCCCAGAGCGGCACCCAAACCTTGTAGCCAGGATAAGGGGAGGTGCGCCAGGACAGACAGCAATAATTGGACTAGCTTGGACATGGATCTGAGCAGTCTTGGTCTGAAAGCGGCCTATTTTACCATCACAAGGTTTTGTATTTTTTTGGGAACGCATAATAAATGAGTGAATACCTGTTTACCTCTGAATCGGTATCCGAAGGCCATCCGGACAAAGTCGCCGACCAGATTTCCGACGCGATTCTGGACGCCATCCTGCGCGAAGACAAGCACGCTCGCGTGGCTGCCGAAACGCTGGTGAATACCGGTCTGGTCGTGCTGGCGGGCGAGATCACCACCACCGCCAACATCGATTACATCAAGATCGCGCGCGAAACCATCAAGCGCATCGGTTACGACGACTCCGAGCTGGGCTTCGATTACCGCGGCTGCGCGGTGATGGCCTGCTACGACAAGCAATCGCCGGACATCGCCCAGGGCGTGAACGAAGGCGAGGGCTTGGACCTGAACCAGGGCGCCGGCGACCAGGGCCTGATGTTCGGCTACGCCTGCGACGAAACGCCGACGCTGATGCCGTTCCCGATCTACTACGCGCACCGTCTGGTGCAGCGCCAGGCTGAATTGCGCAAGGACGGCCGCCTGCCGTGGCTGCGTCCGGACGCCAAGAGCCAGATCACCTGCGTGTACGACGCCGCCACCGGCCTGCCCAAGCGCATCGACACCGTGGTGCTGTCCACTCAGCACAGCCCGGACATCGACCACAAGACGCTGACCGAGGCGGTGATCGAAGACATCATCAAGCCGGTGCTGCCGCCGGAGATGATCACCGAAGAAACCAAGTTCCTGATCAACCCGACCGGCCGTTTCGTCATCGGCGGCCCGATGGGCGATTGCGGCCTGACCGGCCGCAAGATCATCGTCGACACCTATGGCGGCGCGGCGCCGCACGGCGGCGGCGCTTTCTCGGGCAAGGATCCGTCCAAGGTGGACCGTTCGGCGGCTTACGCCGGCCGCTACGTGGCGAAGAACATCGTCGCCGCCGGCCTGGCGCGCCAGTGCCAGATCCAGGTTTCCTACGCCATCGGCGTGGCCGAGCCGACCTCGATCGCCGTGGATACCTTCGGCACCAACAATATTCCGAACGAAAAGATCGTGGAACTGGTGAAGAAGCACTTCGATCTGCGTCCGAAGGGCATCATCCAGATGCTGGACCTGTTGCGTCCGATCTACGGCAAGACCGCGGCTTACGGCCACTTCGGCCGCGAAGAGCCGGAATTCACTTGGGAACGCACCGACAAGGTGGAAGCGCTGCGCGCCGACGCCGGTCTGTAATTCTCCGCGAGCAGGAAAAGAAAAACCGCCGAATCGATTCGGCGGTTTTTTTACGTCTAGAACCCGCTTCTTCAGGCGGCGCGCGTCAAGGTGCGGCGCGCCTGCTCCAGCGCCAGCGCGGCCAGGGCCAAGGTGATGACGGCGCTTTCCAGCAGCAGGCCGCTATCCAGGGGACGGCCTTGCAGCAAGGCTGTCAGTTGCTTGGATTGCGCCAGGCCCGGCACCAATTGCTGCCACAGAATGTCGCGGCCGGTGGTGTTGAGCATCTGCGCCGCAGGCATGAAGGAGATGAGCATGAGCGGCACATTGCATTTGGCCTGCCCTTCTTTATAAGAGTTGGCTTGGCTGGCCAGCGCCATGAACATCGCGGCGAGCAGCGCCGCCAGCGGCAGCAGCAGTCCCAGGCCTTGCCATGCCTGCAGCCAGCCAAATCCCATCATTTGCTGCACGCTGCCTGGGCTGAAAGCCAGAGCGGCCTTCATGCTGACCAATTGCAGCACCACGACGATGCAGCACTGCAACAAGACGGCAAACCATTTCCCATACACCAGGGTGCGGCCGGAGACGGGATTCAGCATCAAGGGAAACAGCGAACCGCGTTCGCGTTCGCCAGCGGTGCTGTCCAGCACGCCCAGCATGGCGATGGAACTCAGCGTCAACAGCAAGACCATGCTGATCATCGGCCCCATCATCGAGCCGTTGGGATTGCTCAGCTCCTGATACTCCTGGGTGAAGGGGCGTTGCAGCGCATCGGGCAGGCCATGCCATGCCAGGCTGAGGCTGACGACTTCCCGGCGGTAGCCCTCCAGCAGTTTTTCCAGCTGATCGGCATTGCCGCTGGAGAGCCGGTTATTGTTGTCGCTGACAATGTCCAGTTGCGGCGCTTCGCCGGCGGCCACGCTGGCGTCGAAACCGCGCGGCACCGCCAGCACGGCTTGCTTGAGTTCGCCTTTGCTGATGCGCTGCCTGTAATCGGCGGGCGCCGGCTGCAGCTGGAAGCCTTGCCGCTCCAGGTAGTTGCTCAAGGCCGGGGCGTATTCCCGGTGATCCAGCAGCAGTTGTTTCTCTTGCTGTTGGCTTTCCGCTTCCTGGACCATGAAGCTGGCCATGCCTATCATCACGGTGCCGTTCAATAGCGGCAGCGCCAGGATCAGCCACAGCGTTTTGCGGTCGCGCAGCGCGTCTACCAATTCTTTCGCCACAATGGCGAACCAGGTCCGCATCATCGCGCGCTCCCTTGTTCAAAGGCCAGCCGGACGAAGCTATCCTCGAAATTGTCGCAACCGGCTTGTTGGTTCAGTTCCGCCACGCTGCCCTGATTGCGGTGGCGGCCGGCGACGATCAGCGTCACGTCGTCGCACAGTCTTTCCACTTCTTGCATGATGTGGGTGGCCAAGACGATGCCGCAACTGCCGCCCTCGGCGGTTTTCAGATGCCGGAGAATGTCGCGCAGATGGCGGGTGGCCTGCACGTCCAGGCCATTGGTCGGCTCATCCAGGATCAGATAGTCCGGTTGATGCAGCATGGCGCGGGCGAGCGCGATGCGCATGGACTCTCCCGTGCTGAAACCGGCGCAGCGTCTGTCCAGCAAGGGCGTCAGGTCCAGCAAGGCCGACAGTTCCTCGATGCGCTCGGCGATGCGAGTCTCGCTGAGGCTTTGCAGACGGCCGAAATAAGCCAGATTCATTCGCGCGCTGAGCCGCGGATACAGGCCGCGGCCATCGCTGAGCACGCCGATGCGCGCGCGCACCGCCAGCGGCTGGGCGCGGGCATCCAGCCCATCTACGGTCGCCACGCCTTGGTCGGCCTGCATCAGTCCGGCCAGAATGCGCAGCGTGGTGGTTTTGCCCGCGCCGTTCGGGCCCAGCAAGCCGGTGATGCGGCCGCGCTCGGCGCGGAAGTTCAGGCCGTTTACGGCCACGACCGGCGGTCGTCGTTTCCAGCCTTCGCGGCGCGCCGGAAAGGTCTTGCTCAGGTTTTCGATCTGTATCATGACGGGTTCTCCACGCTGGGCGGAACGAAGGCGCGGGCGGCGGGGAGCTTGTCTGCGCAATGGATATCGACTTTCAGCGCGGCGGCGGAATCCGGCGCGTCGAAAAATTCGGCGGCGGCTTGGGGCAGGCAGGCCAGGCCGATGACATTGTGGCCGGCATTGGGAATGACGCTGACGCGCGCGTTGCGTCCCAGGACCCCGGCCAGACGCTGCGCGTGCCGAGGCGGAGTGATGGGGTCGGCGCTGCCGGCCAGCATCCAGACGGCGCCGGCGCTGGGTGTCAGCTGATAAAACGCGGCGGGCGCCGGGCTAACCGGCCATTGCGCGCACATTTGGCGGTAACGCTTGGCCAAGCCGTCGCCGAACAGCCCGGCTGGCGCGGCTGCCGGGCGGTAAAGCGGCATGTCTTCGGCGCAGACCGCGGACAAGTGCATGCCCAGGCTGATGGCGAGCGGATCGTAGGCTAATTGGCGACCGCCTTGTTGCCCCAGGCCGGAGAGCGGCAGCCAATTGCCCTGGCTGGCGGCGTACAGGGCGGCGGGCAGGGCGCGGCTGCTGGCCGGAGCGTACAAAGGCTGGCGTATCCAATCCAGAATCTGCTCGCGAGGCACAGCCTGTTCGTGGATGCCGCCGCTCAGGCGCGGCAGTTTGATTGTCGGCGGCAAATGGTTCAACAAATCCGCCACCCGCTGGCTTAATTGCGGATAGCGCCGCTTGCAGTCTTGGTCTTCCGCGCAGCGTTGCAGCAATTGCCTCAGCGCGCGGTCGGCGTCGACGGCGGCGCTCAAGGGCAGGTTGATGTCCGGCGGAACGACGCTATCGAGCAATTGGCGGTCTATGCTGTCGGGGTACTGGCGCTGCCACTCCAGCGCCAGCCGCGTGCCATAGGACACGCCCAGCAGGTCCGCTTTGCCATAGCCCAGGTGGCGGCGAACGGCCTCCATGTCTTGGGCGGCTATCGAGGTGGTGAAGAATTGCGGTTGGCCCCATGGCGTCTTGGCTAGGCGCTGCAGGCATTCGCCAGCGTAGCGCGCGGGATCGCTGCCCTGCCGGCTATCTTCCGGGCAGGGCAAGGGGGCGGATTGGCCGGTGCCGCGCTGATCGACAAAGACCAGATCGTGCTTGCGGCTGGTTTCTTTCAAGAGCTGAGCCAGCGCGCCGGCAAAACGGCTGGCGCTTTGCCCGGGGCCGCCTGCCAGGAAAAAGACGGGATGGCCGGGATGTGGGGCCTTGGTCGGAATCACGATGTAGCGGATGGAGATGCCGGGTCCGTCGGCCCGCTGCGGGTTCAACGGCCGCCGCAGTTCGCCGCAATGAGCGGGCTTGCCTTTGCCGGGAATGTAGCAATTCAGCTCGGGCGCGGCTTGGGCTGCGGGGAGCGCCAAAGCCAGAATCCATGCGATATGTTTCATGCCATTGGTATTTAAAAAATGCAATTAATGACATGGATGATTGGATTTGGCAATGATTCCTGCCAATCAGTTTGCCGATTCGCCAGCCAGGCAGCTGCGGTTTTTACCCGCCGCCTTGGCCTGGTACAGGGCCTGATCGGCTCGTTGATACAGTTGATGCAAGTCCGCGCCGTGGTCGGGCAGGGCGGCGATGCCGCAGGAAAAGCTGGTGTGGAAGCTTTGGCGTTGGCTGACATGCAGCATGGCGGCGAACAGGCATCGCCAGTGCTCCACTCTTTGGCGGGCTTGTTCGGCGTCGCTGCCCGGCAGCAGCACCAGGAACTCTTCTCCGCCCAGGCGGCAGACAATGTCGGCGGCGCGGCTTTCCCTTTGCAAGAGTCCGGCCAGCGAGCGCAGCACCTGGTCGCCCATCTGGTGGCCATGCTGATCGTTGATGCGCTTGAAATTGTCCAGGTCTATCATCGCCACCGCGATGGGGTGGCGTTCGCGCTCGGCGCGGTTTTTCTCGCGCTCGAAGGTTTCGTCCAGATAACGGCGGTTGAACAGCCCGGTGAGCGGGTCGCGCAAGGCCTGTTCGCGCAGCGCGGTTTGCAGTTGTTCGATTTCCGCCAATCGTTCGATCAATTGCTGATTGGCGTTTTTCAGCGCATCTTCCGCTTCGCGCCGCAGCGTGATGTCGCGCATCACCAGCATGCGCGTGTGCGCGGCGCTGTTGCCTTGATCCACCGCGTAAGCGCGGATGTCCAGAATCTTGCCGCCCTCCGGCGACATCAACTCCAGATGCCTGCCATCCTCATCCAGCATGCGGATGTCCAGCCAGGGCGCGGGCAGCGTGCCGCCTTGCAGCGCGTCCAGCGGCCTGCCCAGCATGTGGGCGCCGGCTGGGTTGAGATCGAGGATGCGCAACTGATGGTCCACCACCACGATGCCGTCGCCCATGGCCTCGAAGGCGCGGGCGCGCGCCACCGGCACGAGGTAAAGCTGGCGCAGGTAGAGCAGATCGATGGCGAAGACGATGCCGGTGATGGCGAAGGAGTGCGGCGTCGGGTCCAGTCCATGCAGGGGGAAGGTGCCGGTCAGGTAGAGTACATTGCCAAACCAGGGGGCGGTGGCGCTGAGCAACAGGATGATGGACTGGCCGCGAAAGTGCGCCGGGTAATAGTGCATGGCCCGGATCATCAGCAAGCTGCCCAGCAGCATCATCAGATAGGAATAGCCGGCCACGCCCAGCCAGAACACGGGGCCATGGCCGTAAATCAACAGATTGTAGCCCGATGGGCTGTAGCGATAGCTGGTCCAGATCAGCTGATGCCATTCATTGGTGCAGGCCAGCAGCAGGCAGAGCAGGGGCACCGCGAACAGCACGCACAGCCAGCGGCGGCTGCGCAGCAGATAGATATGGTTGTAATCGAGCGCCAGCAGGAAAAACAGCACCGGCGTGCTGAGCGTGCCGATGTATTCGATCTTGGACCACCACACCTTGGCGGCTATGCTGGTGACGGACAATTCGCACATCGCGCCGGCCGACCAGAATGCCACCGACGCCATCAGCAAGGCCAGGCCGCCCACCCCGGCGAAGCGTCGGCGGTTCCAGGCCATGATGCAGATGGCTGCGGAAATCAGCGCCGCCAGACCTGAAAGTGCCGCCAGAGGTGTGAAAACGAAGTGCATGGGCCGACTGGAAATATACGTTTGGAATAGTTTATCGCTTTGACATGACAACTCCTATCATTTCTTGAATGGCTAGGTATAATCACGGAACATCCCGAGGAGCGTTGCGAGGCGAAACCGCCCCAGGCTCGGGAATCGCGGATGGCGCTCAGCGCCAGTCAACGACGCTCACCTGACTCATTACCGTAGCGGGTACGGGATGACGGGTGAGCCCCATCCCTTCCGGCTGCGTGAACAAGGATTGCTCACGATGGCTGATTTTTCCGATTTTCACGTTGCTGACATCAGCCTTGCCGCCTGGGGCCGCAAGGAGCTGAACATCGCCGAAACCGAAATGCCGGGCCTGATGGCTACGCGCGACGAGTACCGCGCCAGCCAGCCGCTGCGCGGCGCGCGCATCGCCGGCAGCCTGCACATGACGGTGCAGACCGCGGTGCTGATCGAAACGCTGACCGCGCTGGGCGCGGAAGTGCGCTGGGCTTCGTGCAATATCTTCTCCACTCAGGACCACGCCGCCGCCGCCATCGCCGCAGCCGAAATCCCGGTATTCGCCTTCAAGGGCGAGAGCCTGGACGAGTACTGGGACTTCAGCCACAAGATCTTCGAATGGCCCGAAGGCCAGCCGGCCAATATGATCCTGGACGACGGCGGCGACGCCACCTTGCTGCTGATGCTGGGCAGCAAGGCGGAGAAGGACATCGGCGTGATCGCCCACCCGACCAATGAAGAAGAAACCGCGCTGTTCGCCTCGATCAAGCGCCATCTGGCCGTGGATCCGCACTGGTATTCCAAGCGTCTTGAGCATATCCAGGGCGTGACCGAGGAAACCACCACCGGCGTGCACCGACTGTATCAGCTGGAAAAGGATGGCCATCTGCCCTTCCCGGCGATCAACGTCAACGACTCGGTCACCAAGTCCAAGTTCGACAATCTGTACGGCTGCCGCGAATCGCTGGTGGACGGCATCAAGCGCGCCACCGACGTGATGGTGGCCGGCAAAGTGGCGGTGGTGCTGGGCTACGGCGATGTGGGCAAGGGTTGCGCGCAAAGCTTGCGCGGCCTGGGCGCCACCGTGTGGGTGACCGAGATCGACCCGATCTGCGCGCTGCAGGCGGCGATGGAAGGCTACCGCGTGGTGCGCATGGACGAGGTGGCCGATCAGGCCGACATCTTCGTCACCGCCACCGGCAACGTCGGCGTGATCACCCACGAGCACATGAAGAAGATGCGCAACAACGCCATCATCTGCAATATCGGCCACTTCGACAGCGAGATCGAAGTCGCGTCCTTGCGCCAGTATCAATGGGACAACATCAAGCCGCAGGTCGATCACATCATCTTCCCGGACGGCAAGCGCGTGATCCTGCTGGCCGAAGGCCGCCTGGTGAATCTGGGCTGCGCCACTGGCCATCCGAGCTTCGTGATGTCCAACAGCTTCACCAATCAGGTGCTGGCGCAGATCGAGCTGTTCGCCAATGGCAATAAGTACGACAAGAAAGTGTATGTGCTGCCCAAGCATTTGGACGAGAAAGTGGCGCGCCTGCACCTGGCCCGCATCGGCGCACGCCTGACCGAGTTGTCCGACCTGCAATCGGCCTATATCAGCGTGCCCAAGCAAGGGCCTTATAAGCCGGACCACTATCGTTATTGATTTTTGAACCAAGGCGAAACGGACAGCGACCCTAGAATGGAGCTGTCCGTTTTTTTAGGCGGAAACGAAACCATAGCCGGCGGCAGACCGGCAGGCTAGCCAGGACAGCGATAGAGAGGATCACCATGACACAGACGCCACGCACCTTCAGCTTCGAGTTTTTCCCGCCCAAGACGCCGGAAGGCATCGCCAAGCTGCGCACCACGCGCCAGCAACTGGCCCAGTTCAAACCGCAATTCTTCTCGGTGACCTTCGGCGCCGGCGGAACCACTCGCGACGGCACCTTGTCTACCGTGCTGGAAATCCGCAGCGAGGGGCAGGCGGCTGCGCCGCACTTGTCCTGCATCGGCTCCACCCGCGAGAATATCGCCGCCATCCTGAACGAGTACCGCAACAACGGCATCCGCCATCTGGTGGCCTTGCGCGGCGACATCCCGTCCGGCATGGTGGCGGCCGGCGAGTTCCGCTACGCCAACGAGCTGGTGGAGTTCATCCGCGCCGAGCATGGCGACCACTTCCACATCGAGGTGGCGGCGTATCCGGAGTTCCATCCGCAAGCGCGCTCGGCCGAGGACGATCTGAACAATTTCGTGCGCAAGGTGCGGGCCGGCGCGAACTCGGCGATGACGCAATACTTCTTCAACGCCGACAGCTATTTCCGCTTCGTCGATGAGGCGCGCGCGAGAGGGGTGGACATCCCCATCGTGCCCGGTATCATGCCGATCTCCAATTTCGGCCAACTCTGTCGCTTTTCCGATATGTGCGGAGCGGAAGTGCCGCGCTGGCTGAGATTGCGGATGCAAGCCTATTACGACGACACCGCGTCCATCCGCGCGCTGGGCCTGGATGTGGTGACCGAGCTGTGCGACCGCCTGTTGCAAGGCGGCGCGCCGGGGCTGCATTTCTATACCTTGAATCAGGCGGGCCTGGTCTCCACCATCTGGCAGAGGCTGGGCCTGTGACGCGCGGCGGCCGCCTGGCGCGGCCGTCGGCAATACACACGGGACAAGCCAATGCAAGACCAAACCACCCAACAACCTGAAGTCCGAAAATCGCTGCTGGGGCAGGTGATTTTCAGCAGCCGCTGGCTGCAACTGCCCATCTATCTGGGCCTGATCGTGGTGCAGGGCGTATACGCCTGGAAGTTTCTCGCGCAGCTGTGGGAGCTTCTGGAAGGGCTGAACCACCTGACCGAAACCGACATCATGCTGGCGGTGCTGGGGCTGATAGACGTGGTGATGATCGCCAACCTGCTGGTGATGGTGACGGTGGGCGGCTACGAAACCTTTGTGTCGCGGCTGCGCATCGACAGCCATCCGGACCAGCCGGAGTGGCTGGACCATGTCAACGCCTCAGTGTTGAAGGTGAAGCTGTCGATGGCCATCATCAGTATCTCCTCCATCCACTTGCTGCAAACTTTCATCAACGCCAGCCGCATCGACGAGCACACCATCAAGTGGCAACTGTTCCTGCATCTGGCCTTTTTGTTGTCGGCGGCGGCCATCGCTTACACCGATAAGCTGCTGGCCGGCGCCACCGCTCAGCACGCTTCGCATTGAGCAAGCGGCAGGGCTATCCGCCAGGCGGATAGCCCTACCGGGACTTAGCGGGCTGGTCGACTAAAAGTCGGACCCGCATTGAGGCCGTCATCGCGGCCGGATGGCGTCTGCACCAGTTGCTGCACCGATAGTTGCAGGCTGCGCATCAGGCTGACCGCTTGCCCAAGCGTCGTCGGCTCGCCATTGAACGCCTCATGCAGCGCGTTGAGCATGGCGTGGTAGCTGTGATTGAACTGTGTTGCCAGCAATCTGGCGCGCGAGCCCGGCGGAAAGCTGCTGAGCATGGGATCATCCTGCATCGGCCACACTCCTTGCGGATCGAAGGGCACCTCCGGACCGCTGTATTCATAGCCCTGCGTCGTCTTGACCAGCCGCTTGCCATTCACGATCTGCGCGAACTTGTAATAGTGCGCCAGCTCGTGATCGACATCGCAAGGGTCATCCGGGCTATTGCCTTCGCCCTGGCTTTGGATTTCGCGTATGGCCTGCAGCGCGGTCTCCAGGCTGTCGATCAGATAGAGCTGGCCGGCGCCGGGCCAGTCGGTGACCTGCCGCTCAGGATGGCCAAAGCGGATCTTGCCCTGCTGACTCAAGGTTGTCAGCGATTGAGTGATCTTGTCATAGAACCAGGCGATGGTGTTGTCGGAAGGAATGAGCGGGTCGGCTGACGTGATTTGGCCGCTCACGGGCTCCGCCATGGCAGCGGGCTGCTCGATTGACATGAAGGCGCGCAGCTGTTCGATCGAGCACTTGCGCAGCCGCACCTGCAGATCGGCGCGCAATCCGCCCGGCAGCGAGCCTGGATAGTCGGGAATGAAGCGGGCGTGGTTGAAGCGCGGTTTGCCGCCGATGGCGATCAGCAGATTGGACATCAAGGCCATGTGCAGCATTTCTTCCATCGCCACGCTGCGGATCAGCGCGGCCACCTCGGTGTTGCAGCCCGGCTTGATGCTGAACAGCGCGGTCAAATAAGGCGGCAGCGTCGCATGCTCCAGCTCTATCGCCAGTTGCAGCGCTTCTTTCAACTCCTCGACCGAGTCCATACGCATGTAGACCGGATGGTCCAGCCAGGCGAGCAGCATCTTGCGTTTGGCCGGCGACAAGTCTCGGGTGACGGGCATGTAATTGGGGTCATGCTCGGGCGCGCTGAATACGTTTTTCAGCGCGTAAATATTGCGGAGCAGGCTGGCGTAGTTGGATAGATCGACGATCTTGCGCATGATCGGATACAGGTCTGCGTATTGCTGCAGGATGGGCCGCACATCATGCATCCAATCCGGCGTGGCGGGTTGGACGTAAGCGTCGAAGATCAGCGCGCTGATCTGAAAGGCGTAATTGCTCTGGCTGCCTATCTGCGGCGCTTGAGGGCCTAGTTGGTAGCCTATGCAGTACACCTGTCCGTCGATATAGCCGCGCGGATTGCCTGGATCGCCGGCATGCAGCCGCAGCGTGGCCTGGCCGCTGGCATTGGTGGTGAGGCTCTTGGCAAACTCCATTGCCTGCGTCGGCATGCCGGGCGTGGGGCCGGGAATAGGGCCTTGTTGCTGCTGTCCCTGCAAGGCGCTGGGGTCCAGCGTCAGACTGATCTGGGCCTGGGGCAGCGGCTGGCCGAACTGGCTGGCGTAGAATTTGACTTCCGCCGCGTCGTTCGGGCTCATCCGGTAGACGAACTGATCGGCGCGCACCCACTGGCCATTGGCATTCTCTTGCAGAATGTCGAGCTGCGTTGAGAGTTGTTGCAAGGCCAAAGGTTGCGCCGCAATGCGGTCAGCCGTTTGCTGAGTCAGCGGAAAGGAAACAATCCCGGCGGTGCGCTCATGCCAGCCGGGCGCGCGGTAATCGATTTCTCCCAAGAGCAGATAAGGCTCGCCGTTGACGCCGGGCTGCGATACCAGCGCCAGCGGGCCATTGTCGCTTCGGGGGCCGCCAGAACTGGCGGTGGGCAGGCTGTTGCCCAGATCTAGCGTCAGCCGATTCTGCTCAATGACCGCGATGGCGTCATTGAGGCTGGCCGCTGGAGACGGGTTGCTCACGGCAAACAGCCGGCGGCCGGGGACGAAGTGGCGAGGCTCGCCGTCTAGGCTCAAGCCTATACAGCCGACGATGCGGCCGAAGGTGAAGCCGGCGCTGTCGGGTTCGTCGTCATAGCCATCGATGTTGAACTTGATGCTTAGCCGCGCCGGCGCGCCGGCGGCATGCTGGAACAGTTCCCGCAAGAAACGAGAGCCCGACTGAGCGGCATCGGTAGAGAACCAATTCAGGTTTTCCAGCACGGATTGGTAATACGCGGCGGCGGTGCTGTTGCTGAAGCCGGAATGGTTGACGATGCACCAGATGTCGGCAAACGGCGCGACGGCGAAGTCGCCGCGAAAGCGAATCGGCGAACCGGCGGGCCCCAGAGTGACCGAAAAGCCCCACAGTTGAGAAACCATCTGTTGTTCCGGGTCCAGATCCACGATCTTGCCTGCGACGCGATTGTCGGCATCGGTCAAGGGCAGGCCGATGACCGGATCGTAGTTCGGGTCGACGGACTGGCTGCCATCCTGATAGCAAACACTGGTGACTTGGCAGTGCCGCAACCGCCAGGAGCCGGTCCCGGCAGGGTTCCACCAGCCGTTATTGCTAAAGTTGGAATCATTTCCCAGCAGTTGGTAGCTGGATTGGAAATGGCGGTCGTCGAAATGCTCGGGGTCATTGTTGACCGTGGAGGGGTCGGCCTGGAACTGGCCGGCGAAGACTAAGCGGGGAAGACTGAGATAGCTCATGGCGCGCCTTTCTGGATTGAAGAACGGACACTTCTTGTCTTACCGGGCAGGGCGTGATGCTTTTGTTATTTTTAATTCAAATGGATAGTCCGATGGAGTTTTGCGCGCAAGATGGTTGATTGATAATCCGGGCGGGACGGCGATGTATAAAGTCCAGTTGAAAAGTGTTGTTAAATTGATGATAAAGAGAGTTTGCACCGAGCGGTTTGCTTGTCCGGGCTGTTTGTCGCCTTGGGCAGGCGTTCTGAAATGAAAAATGGCCCCGCAGGGCCATTTTTTGTCTGACAATCATCAAATGCTGCGCATCTGGCCCAGCGGCAGGGCCGTGGTGCGTTTGATTTCTTTCAGCACGAAACTCGACTTCACGTCTTCCACGCCAGGGTGCTGCAGCAACTCGTCCATCACGAAGCGCGAGAAGTGCTCCATGTCTTCGAAGTACACCTGCAGCAGGTAGTCCATTTCTCCGGTCATCGCGAAGCAATTGATGACTTCCGGCCAGTTTTGCACCGCATCGATGAAGCTTTGCAGATGCAGGTTGCCGCGCTTTTCCAGCGTGACACGCACCCAGGCCTGCAGCCCCAGACCGATATGGGCAGGGTCGAGCAGGGCGACGTATTGGCGAATCACGCCCGACTCTTCCAACTGTTTCAGCCGGCGCAGACAAGGCGAAGGCGATAGGGCGACGCGTTCGGCCAGCTCGACGTTGGTTAGTCGGCCGTCATGCTGTAATTCGGCCAGAATACGCAAGTCTGTCTTGTCTAATGTGAGACTTGGCATATTTTCTCCTGTATATCGGTATGTTGAGACATTTTATTCTTCAATATCGACTAGGCTAAGCTATTTAGCAAGATAATTGCCACGCGCTTTCCATAGAATAAAAAGCCTAAATTCAGCAAACGGCAGCAAAGACTGCCGACGCATGTCGAACGAGTGTGAAACAGATAAAACGGTTGTTCAGAGGAGAGTTCGCCGCGCTGCCACCGGCTTCCGGCGCCTGCCGCATGAGTTTGCCGCATGCCGCCTTCTCTTGACTCCGCTCCTGTCCACCCTTGGTATTGCCAACTCCCCGCTACAGAGGGAGAAGGGCGGCCTGCTTACATAACGCGGTTCGCCTGAGGACGTTTACAAGTTGTGCTCAAACTTGTTCTACCCGCGCGGTTTTGTCCCGCGGGCCATCACAAACAGAGGAGAAACTGATGAAAATGGAAGCCATGCTGCAAAATCCGCTAGCCACCGACGGATTCGAGTTCGTGGAGTACACCGCCCCGGACGCGGAGGGTGTGGAAAAGCTGCGCAAGCTGTTCGTGTCGCTGGGCTTTACCGAGATCGCCCGCCATCGCAGCAAGGACGTCTGCCTGTTCCGCCAGGGCGACATCAACTTCATCCTGAACGCCGAGCGCAGCCAGCCGGCCAGCGAGTTCGCCCAGGCGCACGGCCCGTCCGCTTGTGCGATGGCCTGGCGCGTCAAGGATGCCGCCAAGGCGTATGAATACGCGCTTGCGCACGGCGCCAAGCCCTATCAGCGCCCGGTGGGCGCGATGGAGCTGAACATTCCGGCCGTGGAAGGCATCGGCGGCTCGGCGCTGTACTTCGTCGATCGCTACGGCAAAGACAAGGACATCTACGAGATCGACTTCGTGCCGCTGGACGGCGTGGATCAGCATCCCTACGGCGTCGGCCTGACCGAAATCGACCACCTGACCCACAATGTGGCGCGCGGCCATATGGCTACCTGGGCCGATTTCTACACCGGCATCGCCAACTTCCGCGAAATCCGCTACTTCGACATCGAAGGCAAGCTGACCGGCCTGGTGTCCAAGGCCATGACCAGCCCTTGCGGCAAGATCCGCATCCCGATCAACGAATCGTCCGACGACAAGAGCCAGATCGAGGAATTCCTGCGCGAATACAAGGGCGAGGGCATCCAGCACATCGCGCTGACCACCGAAGACATCTACGCCACGGTGGAAACGCTGAAGGCGCAGGGCACCCGCTTCCTGGATACCCCGGACACGTATTATGAAAAAGTGGATGTCCGCGTGCCGAATCACGGCGAGGACGTCGCCCGCCTGAAGAAGAACAGCATCCTGATCGACGGCGCGCCGGTGGAAGGCATCCTGTTGCAGATCTTCACCGAAACCGTCATCGGGCCGATCTTCTTCGAGATCATCCAGCGCAAGGGCAACCAGGGCTTCGGCGAAGGCAACTTCAAGGCCTTGTTCGAGTCCATCGAAGAAGACCAGATCCGCCGCGGCGTGTTGAAGGCAGACTGATCGCTCCTGGCCGCCGCCGCGTCCCGGCGTGGGCGCGGCGCGGTCTTTCGCCGTGAAGACATGCAAGGCGCGGCTGTTCTTGGATGGCCGCGCGACAGGACATTCCAAAATGCGTAAATGGATCAGTTTCCCGCACCGCGAGGGGATCATCTCGCGCCAGGCGCACGTCGATCTGCCGGCTGAAGGCATTTACGAGCGCGAAGTGGGCCGCAGCGGCTTCTTCGGCCCGGCCACCCATATGCACCACAAGCACGCGCCCACCGGCTGGAGCGCCTGGGAAGGCCCGCTGCGTCCGCGCGCCTTCGACCTGAACGAGCTGCCGCACGACGCGGCCGCGCCCTGGGACGCGCCGCTGGTGTTGCACAATGCCCAGTGCAAGCTGCGCCTGTGGCGCTGCGACAAGGCGATGACCCAGCTGTTCCGCAATGCCGACGGCGACGATCTGCTGTTCATCCACGGCGGCAGCGGCGAGCTGTTCTGCGATTACGGCCACCTGAGCTATCGCGACGGCGACTACATCCTGGTGCCGCGCTCCACCAGCTGGCGCATCGAGCCGGCCAGCCCCACCACCATGCTGCTGATCGAAACCAGCAACGGCGCGTATCAATTGCCCGAAAAAGGCCTGGTGGGCCCGCACGCCATCTTCGACGAGGCGATGCTGGACGTGCCGGCCATCGACGACGCTTTCAAGGCGCAGCAAACCGAAGACGAGTGGCAAGTGGTGATCAAGCGCCGCGGCACCTTGTCCATCGTCACCTACCCCTTCAACCCGCTCGACGCCATCGGCTGGCACGGCAACAACAGCGTGGCGCGGATCAACTGGCGCGACATCCGGCCGTTGATGAGCCATCGCTACCACTTGCCGCCGTCAGCTCACACCACCTTCGTCGCTGACGGCTTCGTGGTATGCACCTTTGTGCCGCGGCCGATAGAGTCCGATCCGGGCGCGCTGAAGGTGCCGTTCTATCACAACAATGACGATTACGATGAAGTGATCTTCTATCATGCCGGCGACTTTTTCAGCCGCGACAACATCAAACCTGGCATGCTGACCTTCCACCCGGCCGGCTTCACCCATGGCCCGCATCCGAAGGCTTTCGCCAAGGCGATGACCGAGCCGAAGAAGTTCACCGACGAGGTGGCGGTGATGATAGACACCCGCGACGCGCTGGAGCAGGGGCCAGGGCTGGATCGCGTGGAGTGGCAGGGCTATGTGGACAGCTGGAAGCCCAAACAGGCCTGACGCCATTGCGGCTGCGCGAGCCGATCCCGGCGCTGTATTGCTCGCGGTGGGATGCGCACCGTGAGCTTTACCCACCAAGCTCGGCTCGCGGCGCGATCGCGCGCCTGCCAAGCTGAAAAATCGATATAGAGGAGCGGCCCGCAGCGGCCGCAAGCAGAAAGAACATCAAGATGAAATTAGCCACTTATCACAATCACACCCGCGACGGCCAATTGATGGTCGTCAGCCGCGACCTGAGCCGCGCCGTGGCGGTGCCCGCCATCGCCGCCACCTTGCAAGCCGCCTTGGACAACTGGGCGCATGCCGCGCCGCGGCTGCAGGAAGTGTACGCCGCCTTGAATCAAGGCCAGGTGCCGGACGAGGTGTCCTTCGACGCCGCGCGTTGCCTGAGCCCGCTGCCGCGCGCTTATCAATGGGCCGACGGCAGCGCCTATCTGAACCATGTGGAGCTGGTGCGCAAGGCGCGTGGCGCGGAAGTGCCGGAAAGCTTCTACACCGATCCGCTGATGTACCAGGGCGGTTCCGACGCCTTCCTGGCGCCGACGGCCGACATCCCGCTGCGCGACGAAGCCTGGGGTCTGGATTTCGAAGGCGAAGTGGCGATCATCACCGGCGATGTGCCGCTGGGCGCGCCGGCCGATGAAAAGCACATCCGTCTGTTGATGCTGGTGAACGACGTCACGCTGCGCAACCTGATCCCGGGCGAGCTGGCCAAGGGCTTCGGCTTCTTCCAGAGCAAGCCGGCCACCGCCTTCTCGCCGGTCGCTGTTACCCCCGATGAGCTGGGCGATGCCTGGCAGGGCGGCAAGGTGAACCTGCCGCTGCTGGTGGACTACAACGGCGCTTTCTACGGCAAGCCCAATTGCGGCGTGGAAATGCAGTTCAATTTCCCGCAGCTGGTGGCGCATGTGTCCAAGACGCGCGAACTGGCTGCCGGCTCCATCGTCGGCTCCGGCACCATCTCGAACAAGGACCGCTCGGTGGGCTCCTGCTGCCTGGCCGAGCAGCGCATGATCGAAACCATCGAGCAGGGCGCGGCCAAAACCCCGTTCATGAAGGTGGGTGACAGCGTGCGCATCGAGATGAAGAATGCGGCCGGACAGAGCATTTTCGGCGCCATCGCCCAGACCGTGGTGAAGCATGGCTGAGCGCGTCCTGTACGGCTACTACCGTTCCAGCGCGGCTTATCGGGTGCGCATCGCGCTGAATCTGAAAGGCTTGGCCTATCAGTATCGCGCGGTGAATCTGCTCAAGGGCGAGCAAAAGAGTCCTGAGTATCTGGCGATCAATCCGCATGGCCTGGTGCCGCTGCTGGATGATGGCGGGGTGAAGGTCGCCCAGTCCTTGGCCATCTGCGAGTATCTGGACGAGGCGTATCCGGACGGCGTCAAGCTGCTGCCCGCCGACCCGGCCACGCGGGCGCGGGCGCGCAGCATCGCGCTCGCCATCGCCGCCGACATCCATCCCTTGCAGAACCCGCGCGTGGGCAAGCACTTGCAGATGACCTTCGGCGCTGACGAAGAGGGAAAAACGGAGTGGACCCGGCATTGGATCCGCACCGGCTTCGACGCGCTGGAACAACAGCTGGCTGAGCAGCCCAGCCGCTACGCAGTGGGCGATGCCATCAGCTTGGCGGACATCTGCCTGCTGCCGCAGGTATTCAGCGCGCGCCGCTTTGGCGTGGACTTGGCGCCGTATCCGAACATCGTTCGGATCGCGGATGCCTTGGAAGCGATACCGGCTTTTGCCGATGCGCATCCATCCCGACAGCCGGATGCCGTGTAGGCAAGCATTTGTTTTTTCGAGATGGCCGGATTTTTCGGCCATTTTTTTCGCTCTTTTCGCAATTATCGCTTGACGCAAAAGGGCGGCTCTGATTAAATGCATGGCTCTGACGGCGCGCAAGCGCTGGAGGATAAGTGGCCAGTTAGCTCAGTTGGTAGAGCAGCGGATTGAAAATCCGCGTGTCCGTGGTTCGATTCCGCGACTGGCCACCACAGCCTAAAGGCCAGTTAGCTCAGTTGGTAGAGCAGCGGATTGAAAATCCGCGTGTCCGTGGTTCGATTCCGCGACTGGCCACCAGAATTCGACGCCCAGCAACTTGTTGCTGGGCGTTTTGCATTGCGCCGGATTTGTCGTCCGCTGCGCTATGCGTTTACGGCGTGTTGTGGATAAAGTGGTCGAAACGGCTCCAGCCGGTGAAGTAATTGGTCACGCTGTCCCACAAGCTCCATTCTTGCTCGGCTGCGGAAGAACGCGGGCCGCTGCCGCCGACGGTCAACTCCAGCTCGGTCTCGCTCAATTCCATCATGGTCTGAACCATTGCCTTGCCTTGTTCGCTTTGCTGCATTTTGCATCCTTCGATTGAATATTTGAATTAATCAGCAGTGGACTTGCATCCAATTGTCATTGTATTTATATTGACTATATGGTGCAAATTGAAATTCATTTGGAATTGTTTCGCGGCTTGATCAGACGGTTTGGATATCTTTTCGCGCGCGATCAAAAAAGCCGAACTTCCCCGTTCGGCTTTTTGCATTTCCCTTATCACTTCGCTTCCGCCAACTCCGCCGCCGCATCGCGCAGCGCCGTGTCGGCCAGCCGCTTTCCGCATAGCCAGGAAATCGACAGTACGCAGCAACCCGCGGCCAGGGTCAGCAAAAAGCCTTGCCTGGGGCTGGCGGCGTCGATGATTTGGCCCGACAGCGACGCGCCGCCCGCCACGCCGAGATACACGCCGGTTGCCAGCCAGGTCATGCCTTCGGTGATTTTGTGGCGCGGCAGCGCGTTTTCCACCAGCTGCAGCGCCAGGATGATGCTGGGCGCGAAAAAGAAGCCGGACAACAGCATGGAGAACGCCAGCGAGGCGATGCCGCCGGCCCAGGCGATGGGCAGGGTGGACAGCGCGGTGCCGGCGCTGCAATAGAACAGCAGTTGCAGTGGCGGCTTGTTCGGACGGACGGCGCCGAACAGCAGGCCGCCGATACAGGAGCCAAGGGCGTAAGCGGACAGCACCAGGCTGGCGCCGCCCGGCCAGCCGATCTCGCGCGCGTAAGCCACAATGGAAACGTCCACCGTGCCGGCGATGACGCCCATGGCCGCCATCAGGCTGGCGAGCAGCAGCACCGCCCTATGCCGCAAGGCGGACTTGCCGTCGCCTTTTACCGCGTGCGCGGGTGGTTCGGTATGTTTCTGCTTCAGCAAGGCGGCGATGCCTGCGATGAGCAGCGCGATGGCCAGCATGGGGCCGGCTTCGGGAAACCAGGACAAGCTCAAGCCGATGGCGATGGGCGGGCCGACGACGAAGGCGATTTCGGTGCAGACGCTTTCCAACGCGAAGGCGGTGGGCAGCAGCGATTTGTCCTGCAGCAGATTGGGCCAGCGGGCGCGCGTCATCGCCGTGATGTTGGGCAGACAGCCTGCGACTGCCGCGAGCAGGCAAAGCAGCCAAGACGGCGCGTGGAAATGGCTGGCGGCGGTCAGCGAGGCCAGCGCCAGCACGCTGAGGGCGACGGCCGGCGGCAGGGCGCGGCTTTGGCCGAAACGGTCGGCCAGGCGGGCGATTTGCGGCCCGAGAAAGGCGCAGGACAGCGTCAGCGTCGCGGCGATGGCGCCGACCTCGCCATAACTGTAGCGAGATTGCGCCAGCATGGTGATCACCGCGATGCCGACCATGGCCGAGGGCAATTTGGCGAACTGGCCGGCTGCCGCCAGCGAGAGCGCGCCAGGCGTTTGGAGTAGAGCGAAGTAAGGATTGCGCATGTCGTGTAATAGGAAATTTTATTTTTTGAGATAGTTATGAAAATCTATTTTCAAAAAATCCCAATGTCAAACATTATTGCATCGCAGCAATGTGGTAGTGAAAGGCTGCTCTTGGATAATTGTCCCCGTTATAATCGGTTTTTCTCTGGAGACTCGTCATGCCCTACCGCCTGATCGCCACCGACCTGGACGGCACTTTGCTGGACCAGCATCATGCCGTCACGCCGCTGACCGCGGCTACTTTGCAGGCTTTGCGCGCGCGAGGCGTGGCGCTGGTGCTGGCCACGGGACGGCATTATCGCGATGTCCGCGCGGTGCGCGAGGCCTTGGGCGTGCCGGCCTACCTGATCAGCTCCAACGGCGCGCGCGTGCATGGCGAGGAGGACGAGCTGATCTTCGGCATTGATATCGAGGCCGAGCTGGTAAGGGAGATTTCCGCGCCGGAGTTTTCAGGCGATGTCGCCATGCACTACTTCATGGATGAGAACTGGCTGGCCAATCGCCGCTCGCCTTTGCTGGACGCGCTGATCCGGGAGGAGGAGCCGCCTTATGCCGTGGCCGATCTGCAAGGCCATGGCGGGGAGGGCGTCTACAAGGTGCTGTACGTCGCGCCGCATGAACATTTGCTTGGCCTGGAGCGCGTGCTGCGCGAGCGTTACGGCGACAGGCTGTACATCACCTTCTCGCTGGATTTCTGCCTGGAGGTCATGGCTGCGGGCGTGTCCAAGGGCGAAGCCTTGAAGCTGGTGTTGGATAAGCTGGGGCTGGCAGCCGAAACCTGCATCGCCTTCGGCGACGGCCAGAACGATGTCGAGCTGCTGCGCACCGCCGGCCATCCGCGGCTGATGGGCAACGCGCATGCCCGATTGCGCGGCGCGCTGCCCGATGCCGAGCAAATCTATCACCATGCCGATTCCGGCATGGCGCGGCATTTGCGCGAAGCGTTCGCCTTGGCTGATTGATGCGCGAAGTGAAATGAAAAACGCCAGCAGAAACCTGCTGGCGTTTTTTGCGCTTAAGGCTGCGATCAGGCTTGCAATGCCGAAGCGAGCGCGGCGGCTTGTTCGCCGACGATCAAATGCAGCGTGCCTGGAGACACTTGCATCACTGCTACTACGCCGGCGGCGCGGGCGGCTTCTTCATTGAAGCTGGCCGCATCCTTCAGTTCCACGCGCAGGCGGGTGTGGGCGATGGCTTCCACCTTGGCCAGATTGGCCGCGCCGCCCAGCGCTTGCTTCAGCGCGGATACATTGGCTTGCGGCGCCGCGGCTGCGCTTGCTGCCGGCGCGGCTGCTGCCGGAGCCGGTTTGGCGGCTGCCGGGGCGGCGGACAGTTCGGCGTCGCTGCCGGCGCTGCGCAGGTAGATTTCCATATCGGTCTTCATGTTTTCGGACAGCGGTCCGAAAATGGCCTGGATGCCGCTGCCGACCACTACCACGCCAGAGGCGCCCAAGGCTTTCAGCTTGGCTTGGTCAACCTTGGCGGTGTCTTGCACCGCGATGCGCAGACGGGTGATGCAAGCGTCCAGGCTGCGGATGTTGGAGCGGCCGCCGAAGGCCAGCACCAGTTCGCGGGCGCGCTGGTCTTCGCTGACAGGGCCGACGGTTTCCACGCTTTCATCTTCGCGGCCCGGGGTCTTCAGGTTGAACTTGGCGATCACGAAGCGGAACACGCTGTAGTAGATCACGGCGTAGATCGGGCCGAGGATGAAGACATAGGTCGCGTGCTTGGCCTTGTCGCCGATCAGGTTGAACATCAGAAAGTCGATGCCGCCCTGCGAGAAGGTAAAGCCCATGTGCATGTCCAGCGTATTGGCCACGAATTGGGTGGAAGCGGCCAGCACGGCGTGGATCAGGTACAGCACCGGAGCGACGAACAGGAAGGAGAACTCGATCGGTTCGGTGATGCCGGTCAGGAAGGAGGTCAGCGCGGCCGAGATCATGATGCCGCCTACCTTGGCGCGGTTTTCCGGTTTGGCCGAATGCCAGATGGCGATGGCGGCGGCCGGCAGGCCGAACATCTTGAACAGGAAGGCGCCGGACAGGATGCCGGCGGTCGGGTCGCCCGCGAAGAAGCGGTTGATGTCGCCGTGGATGATCTTGCCGGTGGTCGGATCCGGGAAGTTGCCGATTTCAAAGAAGAACGGCACGTTCCAGATGTGGTGCAGGCCGAACGGGATCAGCATGCGCTCGAAGAAACCGTACACGGTGGCGGCGGTGCGCGGATCGCTTACGGCGGCCCATTGCGAGAACGACTTGATGGCGTTGCCGATCGGGGGCCAAACAAAGGACAGCACGACGCCCAGCACGATGGCGCTGATGGCGGTGATGATGGGCACGAAGCGCTTGCCGGCGAAGAAGCCCAGGTATTCGGGCAGCTTGATCCGGTAGAAGCGGTTGAACATATAGGCCGCCAGGCAGCCGGCGAGAATGCCGCCGAACACGCCGGTCTGGATCGACGGCAGGCCCATGATGGTGTCGGGCTTGATGCCCATCAGCGTGGCCATGACGCCCAGGGTCACGGTGGTGACCAGGTGGCCGATCACGGCGGCGATGGCAGCCACGCCGTCGTTTTCGGTGAAGCCGAGCGCCACGCCTACGGCGAAGATCAGCGGCAGGTTGCCGAAGATCACGTCGCCGGAGTTCTTCATCAAGGACAGAATCGCCAGGGCGATGCTATTCGTGGTGTGGAAATCGGTGGCGCCGATGCCCAGCAGCAGACCGGCGACCGGCAAAACTGACACCGGCAGCATCAGCGATTTGCCTATCTTCTGCAGAAAAGCGAATGATTGACTAAACATGATTATTATCCTGCTTTGACATGCTTATGGAATGTCGAGCGGCTGTGACGCCGTCCCCTCTATAAAGCCCCATCGCCCGCCTGGCTCGCTTGAGTGGCGCCGGATGGCATCGGATTGCCCCGAAGGTCTCCCCATCCAGCGCCGCGAACCCGGCCCGCGCCGGGACTTATCCTTATTAACGAGCGTGTTGATTCAGGTAATGGCGCACATCGGCGGCGGTGGACAGCGCCAGCGCGTCTTGGGCCAGTTGCTGGCATTCCGCCAGACTCCAGCGCGCCAGCGTGGCCTTGACCGAAGCGACGGCCGGGGTGCTGACCGACAGCTCGGTCACGCCTATGCCGACCAGCACCGGCGCGGCGCGTTCGTCCGAGGCCAGGCCGCCGCACACGCCCACCCACTTGCCGTGAGCGCGGGCGCCTTCGCAGGTCAGCGCGATCATCGCCAGCACCGCCGGGTGCAGCGCGTCGGCTTGCTTGGCCAGTTGCGGATGGCCGCGGTCCATCGCCAGTACGTATTGGGTCAGGTCATTGGTGCCGATGGAGAAGAAGTCCACTTCCGGCGCGAAGCGCGCGGCCAGCACGGCGGCGGAAGGCACTTCCACCATGATGCCGACCTTGACGTCGGTCACGCCGGTGGAGGCTTGCTCTTCCGCCAGGATGGCCTTGGCGGCGCGCAGCTCCTCCAGCGAGGCCACCATAGGGAACATGATGTGCAGCTGGGTCAGCGGCGCGGCTTGCAGAATGGCGCGCAACTGGGTGCGCAGCAGATCCGGACGGTCCAGGCTCACGCGGATGCCGCGCAGGCCGAGGAAGGGGTTGTCTTCCTTGGGCAGCGGCAGGTAGGACAGCGGCTTGTCGCCGCCCACGTCCAGCGTGCGCACCACCAGCGGGCGGTTCTTGCCCAGCGCTTCAGCCACCGCGCAGTATTCGGCCGCTTGTTCGCGTTCCGACGGGGCGGTGTCGCGGTTGTCGAACAGGAATTCCGAACGCAGCAGGCCCACGCCTTCGGCGCCCTTGGCCACCGCTTCGCGCGCGTCGGCGGCGTTGCGGATATTGGCCACCACGTCGATGCGCACGCCGTCGCTGGTCAGGGCCGGCTGCATGGACAGCTTGGCTTCTGCCGCGCGGCGCTCGGCCAGGCGGGCGATGTCTTGCTCGGCGGCAGCCAGGTCTTCCGCCGTCGGGGCGATGGCCAGCGTGCCTTCATTGCCGTTCAGAATCACTTGCAGGCCTTCCGGCAGCTTCAGCGCGGCCTGGGAGATGCCGCAGATGGCCGGGATGCCCAGCGAGCGGGCCAGAATGGCGACGTGGCTGGTGGCGCCGCCGGTGCGGGTACAGAAACCCATCACCTTGGACGGATCCAGCGAGGCGGTGTCGGACGGGGCCAGGTCTTCGGCGATCAGGATGGAGCCGGCCGGCAGATCCAGCGAGGCCTGCTTCACGCCGGCCAGCAAGGCCAGCACGCGGCGGCCCACGTCGCGGATGTCATTGGCGCGTTCGCGCAGCAAGGCGTTGTCCTGCGCTTCCAGGCGGGCGGAATAGGCGCTGAAGGCCGCGCGCCAGGACCAGGCGGCGGACTTGCCGTCGGCGAGGCCGGCGTAGGTTTGCGCCAGCAGGTCCGGGTCTTGCAGCAGTTCCTGGTGCATGGACAGGATGGCTTGCTTGGCCGGGTCGGTCAGTTGCACCTTGACCAGTTCGATCTGCGCCGCGGCCTCTTCGGTGGAGCGAGCGAAGTTCTGCTGCTCGATATTGGCGCCTTTGCCTTGCTCGGGCACGTCGAATTCTTGCAGGCGATGGTGGACAATGCGGCCGATGGCCAGGCCCGGCGAAGCGCCGACGCCGGCCAATTGGGTGGCACTGTCTTCCTGTTGAGCCGAGGCGGCGGCTTCGGCCGGCGCTTGCGGCGCTTCGCCCGGCTTTTCGCCGCAGCGGTCCAGCAGCAACTGGGTCAGTTCGGCGATGGCCAGCACGGCGTCGCCGCCCTGAGCCTGAATGCGCACCACATCGCCCAGCTTGGTGGCCAGGCCCATGATGGCGACCACCGATTTGGCGTTGGCGGATTTGCCGTCCAGCAACAGCTGGATGTCGGAGGAGAAGGCTTTGGCCTTGCTGGCGAACACCGCGGCGGGACGGGCATGCAGGCCGGCCGGGTTGCCGATGGTGATGTCGGACGACAGTTGCGGCTCGCCCAGTTGGCTTTGCAGCACATCCTTGCCATTGGCCAACTGCAGCGACAGCACCACGTCGCGGCCGGCGTTGACCATGCCGCTGGCGGGCTTCATCTGCGCGACGGCTTCGCCATTGGTGATGATGATCTGGGTGAGCAAGCTGGCGGCGCTGCGGCCGACCAGGTCGATGTCGAAATCGATGACGGCTTGGCCGGCTTTCACTTGCTGGCCTTGTTCCACCAGCGGGAAGAAGCCTTGGCCTTTCAGCATCACGGTGTCGATGCCGATGTGCACCATCACTTCCACGCCTTCGGCGGTGGTGATGGTGAGCGCGTGATGCGCGGAGTGCAGGTTGCTGACCACGCCGCTGACCGGCGCCAACAGGCTGCCGGAGGTGGGGTCGAGCGAAACGCCGTCGCCAACCATTTTGCCGGCGAATACCGGGTCCGGAACGCTGTCCAAGGGAACGAGCCACCCGGAAAGGGGGGCCAGGACGTCGAGTCTTGGTGCGGGGGTGCCCATGCGAAACTCCTCAATTCGTGGATAATTCCAGTCGTTTTATTACGAGCGTCAATTAAGCTGTTATTTTATACCGCGGCAAGCGGACCGTTAGGGTACACCTAGCAGTGCGACTTGTCCTGACAGGATGCGACAATAATAAGCAGACTCAGGCCTGTCTGCCAGCGCGACCGGGCTTGTCTATATCTTGCCAACTTTGTAGTTAAACTACATGCAAATTACGCAGCAGCTTGATGGCAATCAAGAAAATGTGCAAGTTGAAATTGTTTTGATTGGATGTTGCGCCGCAGCAATGAATGGCGGGCGTGGAACGTCGCTTCGGATTGATAGCCGGGATGCGTGAAACATGGCTGTTGCATTTTGGTGATTGCGTCGAGAGCGCGAGTCGCCGGGGCGGGAACAGAGGATAAGTCAAGGCTGGGCGGGCGCTTAAAAGCGCGGCGCAGCGGCATGGCGCCGCAGGCAAAGCGCCTGATTCTGCTTGGTCCTCTTTTTGAGGGCGGCGCGGTGTGCTTGCCGTGGCTGAGTCGGGGCTTCGGCGCGTTCGGCATGGCGGAAAAATGAACGCCCCGCGTGGCGGGGCGTAGCGTCATCAGCGGCTGGCTTGCCGTTCCGGTTGTCCTTGCAGGAACAAGGCCAGCGAGGCGGCGATCAGGAAGGCCGGGTATTCCCAGCCGCCGCCGGCATTGGCGAACATCCAGCCATTGGCGGCGTGCACCAGAACGATGGCGCCCAATAGTTGCGGTATCAACAGCAAGGCCACCCAGCGCGCCTGGATGCCGGCCAGGATCAGCAGGCCGCCGCCGATCTCGATCAGAATGGCGAAGTAGCCCATGAAGCCGGGCAGACCCAGGCTGGAGAAGTAAGCGGCGGTGCCGGCTGGGCCGAAAACAAACAGCTTCAGCGCGCCATGGGACAGGTACATCAGGCCGAGGGCCAGGCGCAGCGTCAGGGCGGCAAGATAGGGGTTTTGCAGGCGGTTCATGTGGGCATTCCTTGGTGTCGATGAGTATGGCGCTATTTAACCATTGGCGTTATATTCAATAAACATCTGTTTTTTAAAATTATTGTTTACTTTTAAGAAATAAAATGGACCGTTTCTCGGAAATACGCGCCTTCGTCGCGGTGGCTGAACTAGGCAGCTTCGTCGCGGCGGCGGATAGGCTGGAGTTGTCGCGGGCGATGGTGACCAAGCTGGTGGCGGCGCTGGAAAACCGTCTCGGCGCGCGCCTGATGCATCGCACCACTCGCAAGCTGTCCTTGACCGAAGCGGGAGAGACTTATCTCGCGGAGGCCGGCAGCTTGCTGGCGGAGCTGGACGAGCTGGATGCCCGCCTGTCGCATGGGGCTAGCGAGCCGGTGGGGCGCTTGAGGGTATCGGCGCCGGTTTCCTTCGGCATGCGCTATCTGGGAGGCATCGTCGGCGGCTTTCATCAGATCCATCCGCGCATCGAGGTGGAGCTGAGCCTGAACGACCGGCGGGTGGACTTGGTGGAGGAGGGCTTTGACCTGGCCTTGCGGGTATCCAATATGGCCGACTCCACGCTGGTGGCGAAACGCCTGGCGCAGATCCGTGATCTGGTGGCCGCTTCTCCGGATTATCTGGCCAAGCATGGCGAGCCGCGCCATCCGGCCGAATTGGCCGAGCATCAGTGTTTGTTGTACGCGCTGACTTCTCAGCCGAATGTCTGGGATTACCGCGCGCCGGACGGCAGCCAGGACAAGGTGAGGGTAAAAGGCCCGCTCAGGGCCAATAACGGCGATGTGCTGACCGATGCGGCGGTGAATGGCATCGGCATTGTGCTGCAGCCGCGCTTTCTGCTGGAGAAAGCCTTGGCCGACGGCAGCCTGGTGGCGATTCTGCCGGACTATGACTGGCATTGTCTGGACTTGTCGGTGGTGTATCCGGTGCGCCGCCATGTGCCGGGCAAAGTCAGGGCGTTTGTCGAATATCTGGAAGAGCGCTTTTCCGCCGGAGGCGGATCAAGCGGCAGATAGGTGTATCTATTTGATATTGTTCTAATAAAAAACATTCTTCCTGTCCCTATAACGAAAACGGCGGCCGCTTGCGGCGCGCCGTTTATTCATTTGTTTAGGGAGAAAGACATGGGCAAGCTATCTGCATGGGCATGCGTATTGGCGCTGAGCGCTGCTGCGCCTGCTTGGGCCGCCACGTGCGGGCAAACGGCGGCGCCGCGTTATCCATTGCAAGCTTTGAGGGATGATGTAGGCGGCGTGGTGCATGTGACTTTCACTACCGGGGCGGATGGGCGTTACAGCGATGTGCAGCGCATAGACTATGACCATGTGCCGCCGGAGTACCGCAGCAGTTTTCGCGTGGCGATCAAAAACGCCTTGCGCGAGTATCAATGTCCAGCCAATCGCAGCTTGAGCCAGGACTTTGAGTTCGTGCCGGAAGACGCGCGCTGAAGCGCTGGGGCGCCGATGGCAGGCAGCGCCCGATTCTTCAGTGTCTCAGGGGTAGAACCAGTACAGGCTGTAGCCCATCGCATGCACCTTGCCGGCATCCAGCCGCATGGTGATCTTCGCTTCGGAGTTGGGGTTGAAGCGTCCCAGCTTCAGATCGTCCGGCTTTAGATATTCCTTGGGCGTGAATACCTTGCGGATCAGCACTTGATCATCGCTGTCCTTCAGCGTGACTTCCAGCATCGGATACGCCTGCGCGTATTGAGCGTGGTTTTTCAGCGTCGCCGACAGCTGGATCAGATTGGGATAGTCCGGCACGAAGGCCAGCTCGGACCATTCGGTACGGATATAGGCGATATCGGTCGGCCAGGGCACCTGGCAATCCAGCGCGCGGCACAGGCTTTCCAGCGCCGGGCGCGATTCCGGCACTTCAGCGGCGATGCGGGTGCGGTTGATGTACACCAGTTGCGCGGCCAGGGCCAGGATGCCCACCGTGGCCAGCACGGCCAGCAAGGCGTTGACCCAGGCCGCCGGGTTTTTCTGATGGCGGGCCTCTTCCTCTTCCTCCGCGTCCGCGTCGGTGAACAAGGGTTCCGGCTGCGGAACCGGGCGCAGATTTTCCGGCGGCGGCGTATCGGCGCGGCGGCGGCTGCCGTACACCTCAGGCTCAGCCGGCGCTTCCACGGCGGGCGCGGGATGGGCGTCGTCGAAGGGATTGCCTATCGGCGCGGTGGCATGGCGATTCTGCATCGCCTCGGCCAGCGCGCGCTGGAATTCTTCCATGTCCTCTTGCCGAGGAGCGGGCTCCGCCGGCGTGGCTGTCGCCGCGGCTTCATGGCGGATGGCGGCTGGCGGCTCCAGCAAAGGCTCGTCGGGCGGAAGGAGGGCGACGTCGGCGCTGTGCTGCGGGTCGAAATCGGCCGGCACTTCCAGCTCGAAATCGTCCATGGGATCGCGTTCCGCTTGCGGCTCCGGCTGAGCGGGCGCTTGCGGCGGCGCGGCGAAAGTGGGAAGGGGGGCCGGCTCGAGAGCCGGCTGGGTGACGACGAAATGATCCGGCGCCTGGAATACGTGCGAACAGCGCCCGCAGCGCACCAGTCCATTGGCGGCTGCTAACTGGGCATCATTGACCTTGAAGCGGGTCTGGCAGTTGGGGCACTGAGTCGTATACGTCATACCTGGGCGCGTCGGGTTCCTGTCAATCGTGTCCACCCTTCGTCGAACACCGGCGCGTCCATCTCGAACCACTGGCTGTAGATGGCGGACAATTCGTCGGCTTGTTCGGCGAGGATGCCGGAAAGCACGATTCTACCACCGGTTTTCACATGGCTTGCCAGCAAGTCGCCCAACATGCGGAGCGGATTGGCCAGAATATTGGCCAGCACCACGTCGTACTGGGCTTGCGGATTCGCGTCCGGCAGGAAGAAGTCCGCCTGCACATTGTTCTGCTCGGCATTGTCCTTACTGGCGCGAACGGCCTGCTGGTCGATGTCGATGCCGACGGCGGAGGCGGCGCCTAGCTTCAGCGCGGCGATGGCCAGGATGCCGGAGCCGCAGCCGTAGTCGAGCACGCTTTCATTGCCTTGCAGCTGCTTGTCCAGCCACTGCAGGCATAGCCGCGTGGTGGGGTGGCTGCCGGTGCCGAAGGCCAGGCCCGGGTCCAGCTGCAGATTCACCGCGTCCGGCGACGGCGCGTCGTGCCAGGTCGGGGTGATCCACAGCCGGTCGGAAATGCGGATGGGCTCGAACTGAGATTGCGTCAGACGCACCCAGTCCTGCTCTTCCACGCGTTCGATCTTGTAGCTCGGCATGGCCAGCTGGCAGGCGTTGGCGGCGGCGGCGATCAACAGCGCCGGATCGGACTCTTCGTCGAACAGCGTGATGATGCGGCTTTGGCTCCACAGCTGGTCCACCGGCTCGCCCGGTTCGCCGAAGATGGGTTGTTCCTTGTCGGTGCCGGCCCATGCGTCTTCGATGGCGGTGGACAGGGCGCCGGCGTCCATCAGCGCGTCGGCCAGTTTTTCCGCCACGGCGGAATCGGAATCAATGGTGGCTTGCAACCATGCCATCAGATGCTCCCTTTTTTCTGTTGCGCCAGGCGGTGCTCCAGGTAGTGAATGCTGGTGCCGCCGCGCTGGAAGGCCGCATCCAGGAACAGTTCCTGGTGCAGCGGAATATTGGTCTTGATGCCGGAGATGGCCATTTCGCTCAGCGCCACGCGCATCCGCGCCATCGCCTGCTCGCGGGTGTCGCCGTAGGAGATCAGCTTGCCCACCATGGAGTCGTAGTGCGAAGGCACCACATAGCCTTGGTAGATGTGCGAGTCGATGCGGATGCCGGGGCCGCCGGCCGGGTGGTAGCTCTCGATCTTGCCGGGAGACGGCACGAAGGTGAACGGGTCCTCGGCATTGATGCGGCATTCCATGGCATGGCCGGCGATCACGATGTCTTTTTGCTTATAGCGCAGTTTCTCGCCGGCGGCGATGCGGATCTGCTCCTGCACGATGTCCACGCCGGTGATCATTTCGGTCACCGGATGCTCCACCTGCACGCGGGTGTTCATCTCGATGAAGTAGAACTCGCCGTTTTCGTACAGGAATTCGAAAGTGCCGGCGCCGCGATAGCCGATGCGGCGGCAGGCTTCGGCGCAGGCTTCGCCGATTTTCTGGCGTTGCTTGTCGGTGATGCCGGGGGCCGGCGCCTCTTCGATGATCTTCTGGTGGCGGCGCTGCATCGAGCAGTCGCGTTCGCCCAGATAGATGGCGTTGCCGTATTCGTCGGCCAGCACCTGGATCTCGATGTGGCGCGGCTGCTCCAGGAATTTTTCCATGTAGACGGTCGGATTGCCGAACGCCGCGCCCGCTTCGGTGCGGGTCATCTGCACCGCATTGATCAGCGCGCCTTCGGAATGCACTACGCGCATGCCGCGACCGCCGCCGCCGCCGGAAGCCTTGATGATGACCGGATAGCCGATTTTCTTGGCGATCTTGGTGATTTCCACCGGATCATCCGGCAACGCGCCGTCCGAACCGGGCACGCAAGGCACGCCGGCCGCGATCATCGCGTGCTTGGCCGACACTTTGTCGCCCATGGTGCGGATGGTTTCCGGGCGCGGGCCGATGAAGACGAAGCCGGATTGCTCCACGCGCTCGGCGAAGTCGGCGTTTTCCGACAGGAAGCCGTAGCCGGGGTGGATGGCCTGGGCGTCGGTCACCTCGGCGGCGGCGATCAGCGCCGGCACGTTGAGGTAGCTCTTGGCCGACGGGGCCGGGCCGATGCACACCGATTCGTCGGCCAGTTTCACGTATTTGGCGTCGCGGTCGGCCTCGGAATGCACCACCACGGTCTTGATGCCCATCTCGCGGCAGGCGCGCTGGATGCGCAGTGCGATTTCACCACGGTTGGCGATCAGTATTTTTTCGAACATGGATTTTCTCCGCTGGCTGATCCCGGTCAGGGCTAGGGCCTGGGCCGGGGGCCAATGCTGTCACGTCAAACGACAAGGGCACAGACCTTGGCCGTGCCCTGAATCTCGCGATGTCGTTCGAGGCTTACTCGATCACGAACAGCGGTTCGCCGTATTCCACCGGCTGGCCGTCTTCCACCAGGATGGCCTTGACCACGCCGGAACGATCGGCTTCGATCTCGTTCATCAGCTTCATCGCTTCGATGATGCACAGCGTATCGCCGGCGGCCACGCTCTGGCCCACTTCGATGAAAGACTTGGAGCCCGGGCTCGGCGAACGGTAGAAGGTGCCGACCATCGGCGACTTCATCGCGTTCTGGGTGTCGGCGGCCGGCGCGGCGGCAGGAGCGGCGGCGGCCGGAGCGGCGGCCGGCGCTGCCGTCGGGGCGGCGTACATCTGGGCCATCGGCTGGGCGAACGCGGCTTGCGGCGCCGAGGAGACGCGGGTGATGCGGACTTTTTCTTCGCCCTCGGTCACTTCCAGTTCGGCGATGCCGGACTCTTCGACCAAGTCGATCAGTTTTTTCAGTTTACGCAGGTCCATTGTCGATCCTTCGAATGGTGTTCTGTGAGAGTGGTCAGGCTGTCGCTTCCAGGCGACGCAGCGCGTGCGCCAGGGCCAGCTCGTAACCATGGGCGCCCAAGCCGCAAATCACGCCGACCGCCAGATCGGAAAAATACGAATGCTGGCGGAAGGGTTCGCGGGCGTGGACGTTGGATAGATGAATTTCAATGAACGGCACTTTCACCGCCGCCAGCGCGTCGCGCAGAGCGACGCTGGTGTGGGTGAAAGCCGCCGGATTGATCAGGATGAAGGCGGTGCCGTCATCCAGGCATTGGTGTATGCGTTCTATCAGAATGTGCTCGGCGTTGCTTTGCAATGCCGACAAGGCGTAACCTGCCGCCTTGGCCTGTCGCGACAGGCGCTGGTTGATGTCGTCCAGAGTATCGCTACCATAGTGTTGAGGCTCCCTCACGCCCAAAAGGTTGAGGTTGGGGCCGTGCAGCACGAGGATGGATCGGCTCAAGGCCAGACTCCTGTTTTTCATCATTGGCCGCGAGTTTGCCGCAATTCGCCGCAAAGTGTCCAGCAATTACCGAAATTAAAACACCCGTTCAAGTGCGGACTATAGTGATTTCGAGCATGGACTAGAGTGAAAGCCCTAGATTTTGCTGAGAAATTTGTCTGTTGCTTGTTTGCAATATGTCATGAGTATATTTGCGTCGGCAAGCGTTTTACGGGCGCTTCCTTTCATTCCTCCACTGTGCCCGTCCGCCGCGCGCGAGTATAATTCGCCGATTCTGAATGATAGATTCCACAATGCAGCTCTCCGATTTCGACTACCACCTGCCCGAAGCCCTGATCGCCCAGCATCCGCCGGAGGTGCGCGGCGCCAGCCGCCTGCTGCACGTGGACGGCATGGCGCTGTCCGATCTGACTTTCGCCGACTTTCCCGCCAGGATGCAGCCGGGCGATTTGTTGGTGTTCAACGACACCCGCGTGATCCGCGCCCGCCTGTTCGGCGAAAAAGCCAGCGGCGGCAAGGTGGAAGCCTTGATCGAGCGGGTTCTGGACGACCACACCGCGCTGGCGCATGTGCGCGCCTCCAAAGCGCCCAAGCCGGGCAGCCGGCTGATTTTCGCCGGCCGCTGGGAGGCGGAGATGGTGGAGCGCCACGATTCGCTGTTCAAACTGCGCTTCCTGGCCGAAGAAAACGTGTTCGACATCCTGGAGGCTTCCGGCAAGCTGCCGCTGCCACCCTATATAGAGCGCAGCGCCGAGAACGACGACGACGAGCGTTACCAGACGGTCTATGCCCGCGAGCAGGGCGCGGTGGCCGCGCCCACCGCCGGCCTGCACTTCACTGATGAGATGCTGGCCAAGCTGAAAGCGCAGGGCGTGGAAACCGCCTTCGTCACCTTGCATGTCGGCGCCGGCACCTTCCAGCCGGTGAAGGTGGATAATGTGGCCGAGCACAAGATGCACAGCGAGATCTACGACATCCCGCAAGCCACGGTTGACGCCATCGCGGCCGCCCGCGCCCGCGGCGGCCGCGTGATCGCCATCGGCACCACCAGCGTGCGCGCCTTGGAGTCCGCCGCGCGCGGCGGCGAGCTGGCGGCCGGCCGCGGCGAAACCGACATCTTCATCACGCCAGGTTATCGTTTCCGCGTGGTCGAAGGCCTGCTGACCAATTTCCACCTGCCCAAGTCCACGCTGCTGATGCTGGTGTCGGCCTTCGCCGGTTACGAGGAAATCCGCAACGCTTACCGCCATGCGGTGGAAAACGAATACCGCTTCTTCAGCTATGGCGACGCCATGCTGCTGGAGAAAAAGGACTGATACCCATGGCCTACCAAGTGCTGTTTAAGGTGATGACGATCTTGGGCATGTGTTTGGTAGGCGTTGGGACAGTGCTGCTGTGGCGGGGAAGTCCAAGCGGTTATGCGCCTAGTGCGCTTATGAATGACTCACTGTTAAACGAACTCAAGAGAAGTAACCGGCGCATGTTGCATAAGCAATGGCTGGCGATATCCCTGATTGTGATTGGGACTGTTTTGCAGTTTCCCACAGTTATCATGGGGTGAGCTGACGGTTATTGAATTTTACGAGAAGGATGGTCATGTCAGGACAGTCTTTGCCTTCCGCGCAGCCGGTGGAAATCCAGCTGCACCAAGTATCCAAACTGCTGGAAATCGCTTTCGACGACGGCGCCCGCTTCGAGCTGTCCTGCGAATACCTGCGCGTCTACTCCCCGTCGGCGGAAGTGCGCGGCCATGGCGTGGGCCAGGAGAGGCTGCAGACCGGCAAGCAGCACGTCGGCATCACCGCGCTGGAGCCGGTTGGCCATTACGCCTTGAAGATCACTTTCGACGACGGCCACGACAGCGGCCTTTACAGCTGGACCTATCTATACGAGCTGGGCGCCAAGCGCGACCAGTATTGGCAGCAATATCTGGACAAGCTCGCCGCCGCCGGCGCGAGCAGGGAGTGAGCATGGAAAAGAGCACGCATTTCGGTTACAAGACCGTGGCGGAGGGCGAGAAGGCCGGCAAAGTGGCCGAAGTCTTCCACTCGGTGGCCAGCAAGTACGATGTGATGAACGACCTGATGTCCGGCGGCCTGCACCGGGTGTGGAAGCATTTCACGCTGACCACCTCCGGCGTGCGCGCCGGCGACAAGGTGCTGGATATCGCCGGCGGCACCGGCGACCTGTCGCGCGGCTGGGCCAAGCGCGTCGGCAAGAGCGGCGAAGTGTGGCTGACCGACATCAATAGCTCCATGCTGACCGTGGGCCGCGACCGCCTGCTGGACGAAGGCGTGATCCTGCCGGTGTCGCTGGCCGACGCCGAGAAGCTGCCCTTCCCGGACAATTATTTCGACGCGGTGTCGGTGGCCTTCGGCCTGCGCAATATGACGCACAAGGACGCGGCGCTGAAGGAAATGTGTCGGGTGCTGAAGCCGGGCGGCAAACTGTTCGTGCTGGAATTCTCCAAGGTGTGGAAGCCGCTGTCGCCCATCTACGATTTCTATTCCTTCAAGGCACTGCCGGTCATGGGCAAGCTGGTGGCGAACGACGCCGACAGCTACCAATACCTGGCCGAATCCATCCGCATGCATCCGGATCAGGAAACCCTGAAGCAGATGATGCTGGACGCGGGTTTCGGCAAGGTGGACTACCATAATCTCTCCGGCGGCGTTGTTGCGCTGCACAAGGGCGTCAAGTTCTGATGCCAGCCGAGCTGGCGGCGCGTTTGGCCGAACTGGGCATCGATCCCGCCATCCTGCAAGCGCGCGGGCTGGAGGTCCATGCCGAGCCGGCCGAGCTGGCGGTGGCGGAAACCAATGCCGAGGGGCGCGAGTTTCTGCTCACGCCCGCGGCGGCGGCGGCCTGGACGGCGATGCGGCGCGCCGCGGAGGAAGAGGGCGTGGAGATTTTCCTGTTGTCCGCTTTCCGCAGCGTGGCGCGGCAGCATGAGATCGTCGCCGCCAAGCTGGCGCGCGGCCTGAGCCTGGAGCAGATTCTGCAGGTCAGCGCCGCGCCGGGCTTCAGCGAGCACCACAGCGGCTGCGCCGTCGATATCGGCGCGCCGGGATCGGAGCCGCTGGAAGAAGCGTTTGAAACCACCGCCGCCTTCGCCTGGCTGAACCGCCGCGCCGCGGCTTTCGGCTTTCATCTGAGCTATCCGCGCGGCAATGCCAGCGGCTATCTGTACGAGCCCTGGCATTGGCGCTGGCGGGCATAGCGGGAGGAAACACATGGCGCTGACCATCGCCGCCTTCAACCATCTTTTGAACCAGCATCCGGCGCGCCGCGCCGAGCTGGCGCTTCATGTCGGCCGCCGCGTGGCCATCGCGCTGCCGCCCTTGCATGTGGCCGGCGTGATTACCGAGGAAGGCTGGCTGGCCGCCTGCGAAGGCGAGCCGGAGGCGCGGCTCAAGCTGCGCCACGGCGCGGTGCTGGCGCATTTGTCCGGCCAGGACTTGCAGATGTCGGACATCGCCCTGGAAGGCGACAGCGAGCTCGCGTCTGCGCTGGGCCGCATCGTCGGCCAGTTGCAATGGCATGCCAGCGAAGACCTGTCGCGGGTGTTCGGCGACGTGGCGGCGCAGCGCATGGAAACCTTGGCGCGCGGCCTGTTCGGCTTCAAGGGCCAGCTGGCGTTCCGTCTGGCCGACGGCTGGATCGAGCACCTGCGCGAGGAGGCCCCCTTGCTGGCGGGCCGCAATCAGGTGCATGGCTTCGTCGCCGGCGTGGATAGCCTGCGCGACGACGCCGGCCGGCTGGAAAAGCGGCTGGCGCGGCTGGAAGCCGCTCTCAACAATAAACAGAACTCCTAAACCTGACGGACTTATGTCGATATCGCGTTCGCTGAAGATAGTTGCCACCCTGTACCGTTACGGTCTGGACGATTTCCTGCAAGGGCATTCCAAGCTCGCCTTCCTGCACCGCCTGTTCGGCCTGTGCCCGGTCCGCCGCGACACCTCGGCGCCGCTGCCGCAGCGGGTGCGCTTGGCGCTGGAGAGCCTGGGGCCGATCTTCGTCAAGTTCGGCCAGGTGTTGTCCACCCGCCGCGACCTGCTGCCGCCGGAGTACGCCGAAGAGCTGGCTTTGCTGCAGGATAGGGTGCCGCCTTTCGACGGCGAAATCGCCCGCGACGTGGTGGAGCGCAGCCTGGGCCGCAAGGTGGGCGAGCTGTTCGTCGATTTCGATCTGAAGCCGGTGGCCAGCGCCTCGGTCGCCCAGGTGCACAAGGCCTGGCTGCGGCAGCCGGATGGCAGCCGCGGTCGCGAGGTGGCGGTCAAGGTATTGCGTCCCGGCATCCAGCCGGTGATCGAACAGGATCTGTCCTTGATGCGCACGCTGGCCGGCTGGGTGGAGAGACTGTTCGCCGACGGCAAGCGCCTGAAGCCGCGCGAGGTGGTGGCCGAGTTCGACAAATATCTGCACGATGAGCTGGACATGATGCATGAGGCGGCCAACGCCTCGCAGCTGCGCCGCAACTTCAAGGGCTCGGACATGCTGATCGTGCCCGAGGTGTTCTACGATTATTCCAGCCGCGAAGTGCTGACGCTGGAGTGGATGCACGGCATCCCGGTGGGGCAGATAAACCGGCTGCGCGAGGCGGGCGTGGATTTGAAGAAGCTGAGCCGTTTCGGCGTGGAGATCTTCTTCACCCAGGTGTTCCGCCACGGCTTCTTCCATGCCGACATGCACCCGGGCAATATCTTCGTCGCCGCCGACGGCCGCTATATCGCGCTGGATTTCGGCATAGTCGGCAGCCTCACCGAGACCGACAAGCATTATCTGGCCGTCAACTTCCTGGCCTTCTTCAATCGCGACTACCACCGCGTGGCCACCGCCCACATCGAGTCCGGCTGGGTGCCCAAGGATACCCGCGCCGAGGAGCTGGAGGCTGCGGTGCGCACCGTGTGCGAGCCCATCTTCGAGAAGCCGCTGAGCCAGATCTCGTTCGGCATGGTGCTGCTGCGCCTGTTCGAAACCAGCCGCCGCTTCAATGTGGAAATCCAGCCGCAGCTGGTGTTGCTGCAGAAGACCTTGCTCAATATCGAAGGGCTGGGCCGCCAGCTGGACCCGGAGCTGGACCTGTGGGACACCGCCAAGCCTTTCCTGACCAAGTGGATGAATGAGCAGATCGGTTGGCGCGGCATGTTGCGCACGCTGAAGAACGAAGCGCCGCAATGGGCCACCACGCTGCCGACGCTGCCGCGCAAGCTGCACGACACGCTGAACTCGGCCAAGACGGATCTGCTGGTGGAGGGCTATATCCACCTGATGCGCGAGCAGAAGCGGCAGAACTTCCTGCTCTTGCTCATCGCCATCTTGCTGGCCGCGCTGCTGGCCAAAACCCTGCTGTAGGGCGGATGCCGCCGCTGGCGGGCGATCCGCCGTGCGTGTTGTCCACGCCGCAAGCCGCCCCCGCCGGGCGGCTTTTGTTTGCGCGGGGCGATCCGCCATTTGTTTCAGCTATGCCCCTGGCCGCTCCTTTCGAGCGGCTTTTTTCTTGCGTTTCGCGGCGGGAAATCGGCTTCCGCCCCACGGCCAGAATGATGGCAAAGGCGTGCCATGGCATGCGCATGGAGGGGCTTGGGTAGGGGAGGGAAAGTCGGCACCTGTGGCGGAAAATGATTTTGGAATCAGGCGATTGACATGTTTTGGCCATGGCATGGTGCTAATTATCGGCAAGCGCGTCTTGTGGCGGCGAAAATGCGGTAATCTTGGCGAAAAATACCACTAATAAGGAGCAGCTTATGTTAAGCCGCAACGCGGCGGTGCCGCGGATCGTGATCGTCGGGGGCGGGGCAGGGGGCCTGGAACTGGCCACTCGGCTGGGACGCACGCTGGGGGCGCGCCATCGAGCGCAGATCGTGCTGGTGGATGGTTCGCCCACCCATATCTGGAAACCGTTGCTGCATGAGGTGGCCACCGGAGCCTTGAATACCGGCGAGGACGAGGTGAACTACTTTGCCCATGGCTATCGCAACGGCTATGACTTCGAGTTCGGCTATATGCAGGGCCTGGACCAGAAGCGCCGCACCATCCGATTGTCGGCCATTCTGGGCCGCGACGGCCTGCCGCTGAGCCCGGCGCGCGAGATCGCTTACGATTGGCTGGTGATCGCCGTCGGGGCCGAGGCCAATGATTTCGGCACGCCCGGCGTGGCGGAGCACGCGATGTTCCTGAACACGCCCAATGACGCCGAGAAGCTGCGCCATCGCGTGCTGGAGCAGGCCTTCCGCGCCAGCAGCGGCGAAGAGCCGGCGCGCGCGCTGTCCATCGCCATTGTCGGCGGCGGCGCCACCGGCGTGGAATTGGCGGCGGAGCTGAATCACACCATGTGCGAGCTGCACCATTACGGCGCGCGTTTGCAGCCGGAGCGGGTGAAGATCAGCGTGATCGAGGGCGCTGAGCGCATTCTGGCCGCCGCGCCGCCGACGCTGTCGGCTTATGCCGAGGAGCAACTGGCCGGCAAGCGCATCAATGTGCTGACCAAGAGCCTGGTGGCGGAGGTGACGGCCGACGGCGTGATGCTGAAAGACGGCCGCAAGGTGGACGCAGACATCACCGTCTGGGCGGCCGGCGTCAAAGCGCCGGGCTGGCTGGCGGGGCTGGATGGCCTGGAAACCAACCGCGTCAACCAGCTGGTGGTGGACACTCGCCTGCATTGCGCCGGCGGCGACTGCGTCTACGCGATGGGCGATTGCGCCGCCGCGCCGGACGGCGACAGCGGCCGCATGCTGGCGGCCACCGCCCAGGTGGCGCACCAGCAGGCGCGTTATCTGGCTGACGAGCTGGCGCGCCGCCTGGATGACAAGCCGGCAAGGCCCTTTGTGTTCAAGCCGCAGGGCATGATGGTGTCGCTGGGCAAGCATACCGCGGTGGGTAGTCTGGCGGCGGTGGTGGGACCCAAGCGCGATTATCACGTGGAAGGCCGCGGCGCCAAGTTGATCTACGCCTCGCTGTACCGCATGCATCAGGCGGCGGTGCATGGCTGGGTGCTGGCGGTGCTGCTGTTCATCGGCGACAAGCTGCGCCGCGCCGCGAGGCCGGCGCTGAAGCTGCATTAGGCTTAGACCGCAGACATGGAATGACGGCCATCCGCCTTGCGCGCGATGGCCGTTTTTTTGGCATGTTTGTGAAAATAAAACAAGCAAATGGCATGAGCAATGCTTTGTCCCAGCTTGACCCCGGGCGCGCTTTCTTTGATGCTGGCAGCCCTGGCAATCGGAGCGGACGGCGATGAAGGTGGAGTTGGGGCGATGGTTGGATGAAAGGCCTTTGGGCGGCTTTCAGATTCGGCTGTCGCTGATGTGCGGGCTATGCGCCATTCTGGATGGCTTCGATCTGCAGGCAATGGCCTATGCGGCGCCGTCTTTGCGGCAACTGTGGCATCTGGAGAGCGAGGCCTTGGGGCCGATGCTGAGCGCGGGTTTGTTGGGGCTGCTGCTGGGGGCTTTGCTGTCCGGCGCGCTGTCGGACCGCATCGGCCGTCGTCCGGTATTGCTGTGTTCCACGCTGCTGTTTGCCGGCGGAATGCTTTGCTGCGCCAGAGCGGATTCTTTGTGGCAGTTGCTGGGCTGGCGTTTGGCGACGGGGCTGGGGCTGGGCGGGGTGTTGCCGAACGCGGTGGCGCTGGTGGGCGAGTACAGCCCGGCGCGGCGGCGAGCCAGTCTGACCATGCTGATTTCCGGATGTTTTACCGTGGGCGGCCTGTTGGGCGGCTTGCTGTCGGCCTGGCTGATTCCGGCATACGGCTGGCGCTGGGTGTTTTGCGTGGGCGGCGTGCTGCCCTTGCTGCTGTGGGCATGGATGTTGCGCGAGCTGCCCGAGTCGGCCAAGTGGTTGCTGCTGCGGGGGCGGGCTGAGGCGGCGGCGCATTGGCTGCGGCGGATGGAGCCCAAGCTGCCGGCCGATGTGGAATGGGCGCAGGAAGAGCGGCCGGAGCCAAGAGGCGCGGTGCGCGCCTTGTTCCAAAACGGCCGGGCGCGGCGAACCATCATGCTGTGGCTGCTCAGCTTCATCAATTTGATCGTTCTGTATTTTCTGACCAGCTGGATGCCTTTGCTGCTGCATACCCAAGGCTTATCCCTGCACTATGCCTTGCTGGCCAGCAGCATGCTGCAACTGGGCGGCGTGGCGGGGACTTTCGAGCTGGGATACTGGATGGACCGCCGCGGTTTCGAGGGCATACTGACAGTGTGTTTTCTCGGCGCGGCGCTCAGTTTCTGGCAGCTGGGCATGATTGAGGACCAGGCGCCCTGGCTGTTCGTGGTGTTGTTCTGCGCCGGTTATTTCATCATCGGCGCGCAGCCGGCGCTCAATACCTTGGCGGCCGGCGCCTACCCTACCAATTTAAGGGCGACCGGCGTGGGCTGGAGTTTGGGCATAGGCCGCATCGGTTCGGTGCTGGGTCCCAGCCTGGGCGGCGCGGCGATAGGCGCGGGCTGGAACGCCGCGGCCTTGTCCTGCGCCCTGGTTTCGCTGGCGGTGCTGCTGGCGGCCCTGGCCTGGGCGTATCGCCAGGCCGGGGAGCAAACCGGGGCTTAGATGGCCAGCAGGGCGGCGACGACGCGGCGGTCTTCTGCCAGCAGGATGTTGAAGGTGCGGCAGGCGGCCTGGGTGTCCATGCATTCGAAGCCGATGCCGGCCTGGGTCAGCGCGGCGTATAGCTTGGGATGCACGAAGCGCTGGTTCAGGCCGGAGCCGAACAGCACCACTTCCGGCTGCAGGGCCAGCAGCGCGTCGAAATGTTCCGCGCCCAGGCTGGCGATATCCGCGGCCGCCCAGGATTGGATGGCGTCGGAGCTGACGATCAGGTTGCCGTCGTGGCGCTGGCCATTGATCAGCACATGGCCGGGACCATAGCCGGTGAACAGGTTTTTGCCTTGCCCGGAAGCTTGATGCATTTTCATTCGGGATGACTCCAAAAAGCGGCGGTGTGAGGCGTCTGCGCGGGCGCTGGGCGGCCCTCGTGCAGCGTACCAAATATTGGGATAGGATTATACCCAGACCCCGGACCGGCGCGACCCTCACGTGAGCGTGGTTTGACGCGCCGGCCGGCAACGACAAGAGATCACATGAAACAACCACACCGCCAACGCAACGCCGTCGCCTCCGGCGGGCGGCCAGAAACGGAAGCCGCCGCCGCCATGCAGCCAGTCCATAAATCGCAGAAACTCGCCAACGTCTGTTACGACATCCGCGGCCCGGTGCTCGAGCACGCCAAGAAGATGGAAGACGAGGGGCACCGCATCATCAAGCTGAACATCGGCAACCCGGCGCCGTTCGGTTTCTTCGCCCCGGACGAGATCATCGAGGACGTGATCGTAAACCTGCCGGCGGCTTCGGGCTATTCGGACTCCAAGGGCCTGTTCGCCGCGCGCAAGGCCATCATGCACTACGCGCAGCAAAAGCATCTGCCCAATGTGGCGATGGACGACATCATCATCGGCAACGGCGTGTCCGAGCTGATCGTGATGGCGATGCAGGCGCTGCTGGACAACGGCGACGAGGTGTTGGTGCCGGCGCCGGATTATCCGCTGTGGACCGCGGCGGTGAGCCTGGCCGGCGGCAAGGCGGTGCATTATGTCTGCGACGAAGAGCAGGGCTGGTTCCCCAGCATCGCCGACATCCGCGCAAAGATCACGCCGACCACGCGCGCCATCGTCATCATCAACCCGAACAATCCGACCGGCGCGGTGTATCCGCCCGAGCTGCTGAAGCAGATCGTCGACGTGGCGCGCGAGCACCAGCTGATCATCTACGCCGACGAAATCTACGACAAGGTGTTGTACGACGAGGTCAAGCACACTTCCATCGCCTCCTTGGCGGCGGACTTGTTCGTGGTGACGCTGAACGGCCTGTCCAAAAATTACCGCGCCTGCGGCTACCGCGCCGGCTGGATGATCCTGTCCGGAGAAAAAAAGCACGCCAAGGACTATATCGAAGGCCTGAACATGCTGGCCTCGATGCGCTTGTGCGCCAACGTGCCCTCGCAATTCGCCATCCAGACCGCCTTGGGCGGCTACCAGAGCATAGAAGACCTGGTGGCGCCGAGCGGCCGCCTGGCGCGCCAGCGCGATCTGGCCCACAAGCTGTTGACCGAGATTCCCGGCGTCAGCTGCGTCAAGCCGCAGGGCGCGCTGTATTTGTTCCCCAAGCTTGATCCCAAGATCTATCCGGTCGCCGACGACCAGCAGTTCATCCTGGAGCTGCTGCAGCAGGAGAAAGTGCTGCTGGTGCAGGGCTCGGGCTTCAACTGGATTGCGCCCGATCACTTCCGCGTGGTATTCCTTCCCAACTCGGATGATCTGATCGAGGCCATCGGCCGCATCGCGCGCTTCCTGGAAAGCTACCGCAAGCGTCACGGCAGCGCAGAGTAAGTTTGAATGCGGCGGCGGGGGACACTCCGCCGCCGCCGGCAGGTTCCGAGGACCGCCCGGACAGGAAGCGCCTGTCCAGACGGCCTTCGGCCGGAATAAAAACCAGGGACTAAATGGAGATGTAGCATGAAACCGATCAATATCGGCCTGATGGGCGTCGGCACCGTCGGCGGCGGCACCGCCACTGTGTTGAAACGGAACGCCGGCGAGATCACCCGCCGCGCCGGCCGCGAGATCCGCCTGATCCAGGCGGCCAACCGCGATGTGGCCAAGGCCAAGGCGGCCTTGGGTCCGGATGTGCCGGTGGTGGACGACGCGCTGCAGATCGTCAACAACCCCGAAGTGGACATCGTGGTCGAGTTGATCGGCGGCGACACCATCGCCAAGGAGCTGGTGCTGAAGGCCATTGAAAACGGCAAGCACGTGGTGACCGCCAACAAGAAGCTGCTGGCGCTGCACGGCACCGAAATTTTCGCCCGCGCCCAGGAGAAGGGCGTGATGGTGGCCTTCGAGGCGGCCGTGGCCGGCGGCATCCCCATCATCAAGACGCTGCGCGAAGGCCTGGCGGCCAACCGCATCGAATGGATCGCCGGCATCATCAACGGCACCTCCAACTTCATCCTGACCGAGATGCGCGACAAGGGCGCCAGCTTCGCCGACGTGCTGGCCGAGGCGCAAAAGCTGGGCTATGCCGAGGCCGACCCGACTTTCGACATCGAAGGCCATGACGCCGGCCACAAGCTGACCATCATGGCGGCGCTGGCCTTCGGCATCCCGATGCAGTTCGACCAGTGCTATCTGGAGGGCATCAGCAAGCTGGACGGCCGCGACATCCGCTATGCCGAAGAGCTGGGCTACCGCGTCAAGCTGCTGGGCCTGACCCGCCGCACCGACGCCGGCGTGGAGCTGCGCGTGCACCCGACGCTGATTCCGGAAAGCCGCCTGATCGCCAACGTCAACGGCGTGATGAACGCGGTGCTGGTCAAGGGCGACGCGCTGGGCCCGACGCTGTACTACGGCGCCGGCGCCGGCGCTTTGCCGACCGCCTCCGCCGTGGTGGCGGACATCGTCGACGTCACCCGCCTGCTGACATCGGACCCGGAACACCGGGTGCCGCATCTGGCTTTCCAGCCGGATCAGTTGCAAGATCTGCCGATTCTGCCTATCGATGAAGTGGTCAGCTCGTATTATCTGCGCATCGGCGCCATCGACCGCGCCGGCGTGCTGGCCAATATCACCCGGCTGCTGGCCGAGAACGGCATCTCGATCGAGGCCTTGATCCAGAAGGGCTCGGTGTCCGACGGCACCGCCGAAGTGGTGATTCTGACCCATCGGGTGCAGGAGAAGGCGATCAAGCGCGCCATCGCCGGCATCGAGGCGCTGGACAGCGTGGCCGGCAAGGTGGTGCGCTTGCGCATGGAAGAATTGAATGACTAAATCGCTGCAAGCCGGCTTGTACGCCGCGCTGCTCTCCGGAATGGCCGCCGCCACGCCCTTGAGCCCAGGCCAGCATCAATTGCTGCAAGGCTTCCTGATGCGCGGCTGTGTCAAGCGGACGCCGGCTTCGGACGGGGCGGGGCAGCCCGGCAATGAGCAGGTGCAGCGTTATTGCCAGTGCGCCAGCGAGAAACTGGCCAACACCTTCAGCGCGGAAGAGGTGATGGGCGTGCTGACCGGCCAGATCAAGAAAGACGATCCGCGCGGCAAGAAGCGCTTGAAGGAGGCTTCGGCCGCCTGCGCCCAATATCTGGAAACACAGCAATGAACTATGTCAGTACCCGCGGCGGCATGGCGCCGCTGCCGTTTTGCGAAACCGTATTGATGGGCTTGGCCCCCGACGGCGGCTTGCTGCTGCCGGCCAGCTATCCCAGGATAGACCGCGCCGCCCTGGACGCCTGGCGCGGCCTGAGCTATGCCGAGCTGGCTTTCGAGATCATCCGCCTGTTCGCCGACGATATTCCGGAGGCCGACCTCAAGGGCATCGTCGAGCGGGCCTATCGCGCCGAAGTGTTCGGCAGCGAGGCCATCACGCCGATCAAGCGCCTGCGCGACGGCTTGGCCATTCTGGAGCTGTCCAACGGCCCGACGCTGGCCTTCAAGGACATGGCGATGCAGTTTCTCGGCCAGTTGTTCGAGTATGTGCTGGACCAGCGCGGCGAGACGCTGAATATCCTGGGCGCCACCTCCGGCGATACCGGCTCCGCCGCCGAATACGCGATGCGCGGCAAACGCAGCATCAATGTATTCATGCTGAGCCCGGACGGCAAGATGAGCGCCTTCCAGCGCGCGCAGATGTACAGCCTGCAAGACGAAAACATCCATAACATCGCCATCCAGGGCATGTTCGACGATTGCCAGGACATCGTGAAGGCGGTGCAGAACGATCATGGCTTCAAGGCCCGCCACAAGATAGGCACGGTCAACTCGATCAACTGGGCGCGCGTCGTCGCCCAGGTGGTGTACTACTTCAACGGCTATTTCCGCGCGACGCAAAGCAATGACGAAACCGTCAGCTTCTGCGTGCCGTCCGGCAACTTCGGCAATGTCTGCGCCGGCCACGTGGCGCGGCAGATGGGCTTGCCGATCGAGCGCCTGATCGTCGCCACCAATGAAAACGACGTGCTGGACGAATTCTTCCGCACCGGCCGTTACGCGCCGCGCGGCAGCGATCGCACCTATGTCACCTCCAGTCCGTCGATGGATATTTCCAAAGCGTCCAATTTCGAGCGCTTCGTGTTCGATCTGATCGGACGCGACGCCGAAGAGGTGAAGCGCCTGTGGTCGGCGGTGGATGCCGGCTGGGGCTTTGAGCTGGGCGAGGAGACGATGCGGCGGGTGAGCGAGGAGTTCGGCTTTGTCTCCGGCGCCAGCGCGCACGCGGATCGCATCGCGACGATACGACGGGTGGACGCCGAGGACGGCGTGGTGGTGGACACCCACACCGCCGACGGCATCAAGGTGGCGCGCGAGCTGCGCCGCGAAGGCGAAAACCTGGTGTGTCTGGAAACTGCGCTGCCGGCCAAGTTCGCCGAAACCATACGCGAGGCGCTGGACCGCGATCCGCCGCGGCCGGCCGGTTTTGAGGCGCTGGAATCGTTGCCGCAGCGCGTGGTGACTTTGCCGGCCGATGTCGAGCAGGTCAAGGCGCTGGTGGAGAAGGCGCTGGCTTGAGCCTGAGTTGCGGTGACGGCCGCGCTGATGGCGTTTGGATAGAGTGAAAGAAAACAGGCTCCGCATGCGGAGCCTGTTTCATTTGACGCAAGCGGATCAGAACGACACGGCGACGCCGATATTGCCGCCGGTCTGATTGCCGCCATTGCGGCCGCTGGTGGCGGTCAGCTGGCCGTAGGCGGTCACGCTTTTGCTGAAGTTGGCGCTGACGCCGGCAGTCCATTCCATCCAGTTGCTGCCCGGCTTGCCCAGATTGGTGGTCCAGTCGCCTACGGTGCTGGTCAGGCCAGCGGTCACGGTGCGGTCGTTCTGGTCGAACTCGTGCGCGTAGCTCACCTTGGCGTAGGGGCTGTATTGGCCGACGGTGGCATCCAGCTGCCAGCCGACGCGGCCGACCATGGAGCTCAGGTTCTGGCTGCCGAAGATCATGCTGCTGCTGTTGCCGCTTTGTTCGGCGAAACCGTTCACGCGCACGTGGGCCAGATCCAGGCCAGCCACCGGACCGGTGGTGATGTTGCCGTATTGCAGCTTGTAGCCGGCGCCGATGCGCAGGCCATACTGGGTCTGGCGGGTGGTGCCGTTATTGCTGACCGTGGTCGGACCCAGCGTGGTGACGCGGCTGGTGTCCACATCGCCGGAGCCGACGTGGAAGTCGCCATCCACCCAGAATTTGTCCTGGTTGTAGCTGATCAGGCCGGCCATCAGGGTGGAGCGGTCGTTCAGCGTGCCCGGGGTGCCGGAGCTGGCGACATCGGTCTTGCCCTGCTGTTGGGACATGGATACGCCGATGCTCAGCGCCGGCGTGGCCTGGAAGTCGATGCCGACCGTGTAGAGCTGGCCCTTGGGTTTGGCGGCCAGGCCGTTGAAGCCGACCTTGTCCTGATTGAAGGCGCCATCGACAAAGGCGCTGACCGTGCCGACCGCGCGCTGTTGGGAGCGGATGGCCTGGTAGCGGGCATCCAGCGCGCCGCCCAGCTGGCGGGCGTTGTTCAGCGCCGAATCCGGCATGGCGGCGGCGTAGTAGGGGGCTTGCAGCAGGCCGTAGACGTAGTCGCCGATGATCTGGCTGGCTTGAGGCGAGGGGTGCAGGCCATCGCTGAAGATATAGGTCTGGCCATTGTTGTAGGCGGAGGGCACGCACTGCGGATTGATGGCGCTGTCGGCGCAGATGGAGCCGAAGATATTGCTGAAGCCGTACTTGCCTGGATTGGCGGCGATTTCCGTCAAGAGCCCAGCTACATTCGCGCGGACGATATTATGCTGCGAACCATTGCTGACCAATAGGTTATCAACCTGGCTATTGAATAGCGTGGTCAGCTGTTGGGCGCCGCTAGTCGAGGCGCTGTAGTTGCTGCTCAGCGAACTGATGGCGTCGCTTACGCCCATGGCTGCATTGGCTTGCTGGATGGCGGCTGCGACGACGGTGGTCTGGTTGCTTTGATTCAGATTCGCGTTGCTAATCGTCAACCAAGCCGCGCCGACGGCCTTCTGGATGTATTGGGTGGGCGTCAAGCCGTTCAACAGGGCAGGATTGGCTGTCGCCAGGGTCTGAGCGGTTGTGGCTACGATTTGGTACAACAGCGCCGAGGTGCTGCTCAGATTCGGCACATTGGGCACAATGACGGTTTTCGCGCCGGCATTGACCAGCGCCTGCACTTGCGCGGCCGCCGCATTGGCTGACGCGGTGGTGAAGGTGATGGCGGCCGTATTGGTTTTATCCACGGAAGCGGTGGCGGCGGCGGCGGCGATATCATTGCCGCCTATCCAGACGGAGTACACCGCGTTCGGATCGGCTTTGCCGCCGGTTGCCTTCAGATAGTTGGCGACTTGATCGCTGGATTCCAGAATCTGGGTGTTCGAGCTGGCATCCACGCCGTATTGCTCAATCGACGGCGATGAAATGCCCAGCTGGCTCATCAGCCCGATGGCCTGTGCGTAGGGGAGCGCGATGGCGCCGCCTTGGGCGAAGTTGTTGCCATTGCTGGAAGTGTTGTTCGGATTGCTCGGATTATTGGCTACCGAAGTCAAACCATAGTGGGTGGAGAGGATGGAGGTCCAGTTGGGCGCATAGCCGCTGGTCCAATGGGCGCCTTTCGGCAGTGTGCCGTATTGCGAGTTCAGGCCGCCAAAGGCGCCGATATCGGACAGACTGTCGCCAAAGTAGTAGATATTGCTATAGGCATGGGCTGCTGCGGGCAGGGCCAGAGCGGTGGCCAGGGCAAGGGCTTTGAAGCGGTTGCGCATCGATTCCTCCTCGTTTGATTACGAGTATGTTAATGTATTATTTAGGTTTCAGAGTCTAAGCTCTATTCAAACGATTATTCGAATATTGTTCCTCCTTGTCAATCCATGCCTCATCCGCGCGCGCTTGCGTTAAAATGAAGCGATGAAGACGCGAGTGACGTATTTGTTATGCGCCATGCTGGCGTTGCCTGCCTGGGCAGGGGGCGTGCAGGATTTGTCGCAGCTGGAAACGCTGGCGAGCCAGTTTCTGCAGCGCGAGCTGTCGATGCGCTCCGCCACCTGGAAACTAGGCAAGCTAGACAGACGGCTGGCGGTGCCCAGCTGCGACGCGCCCAAAGCCGACTGGGCCAACCCGGCGGTGACGACGGGAACGACGGCTGTGGCGCTCTCCTGCCCCGCGCTGGGGTGGTCGTTGCGGATTGCCGCAACCATCAATGAGAAGAGGATGGGGGTTGTGCTGAGCCGCGCCATGGCGCCGGGCGAAACCGTCGGCGCGGGCGATGTCCGCATGGTCGATATCGCCAATCCCGCCTTGGCGGGCAATGTGCTAGCCGACGCCAGCCAAGCGGTGGGGCAGGTGATGCGCACCGGCGCGCCGGCCGGCGCCTGGGTGCGCAACTTCATGGTGCGCGCGCCCTATCTGGTGCGCAGCAACCAGCAAGTGAAGGTGTTGGCTCAAGGAGACGGTTTTTCTGCCGAGGCCGAGGGGCAGGCTCTGGGCAATGGCGTATTGGGCGACCAAATCACCGTCAGATTGGCCAATGGCCGGGTGGTGCGCGGCACCGTGCAAGCCGATGGCAGCGTAGTCGTGGTTTTTTAGTTCGCATCAGCGATAAAAAATATTCAAGGGACTGTTTTTTCGACCGATAATAGGATCAGTCGAGTTAAGCAACGGGAAGTCAGGCCATGAAAATTGACAATTCGGGCAAGCTGTCGGGAACCTACAGCGCGCCAAGCAAGACCTCCGCCCGTGCGCCGTCCAGCTCGTCCAGCAGCGCCGCCTCCAGCGACAGCGTCCAGATCAATTCCCTGGCCAGCAAGCTCAGCGCCATCGGAAATGATCCGGGCAACCAGCAACCGTCGTTCGATGCGGCCAAGGTGGAGTCGATCAAGTCGGCCATCGCCAATGGCACTTTCAGCATCAATGCGGATAAGATAGCGGACGGGCTGATCTCATCGGCCCAGGAATTGCTGAACAGTTGAGCGCGGCGCTTGGCGCCGGGCAGGTAGAAGTGAGCCCATGCCAGTCGTAGAAGAATTTTCCTCCCTATGCCGGGCCGAGTCCGAACTCGTGTCTCGGCTGATTGCGCTTCTGGAGCAGGAACAACAGTTCTTGATCCAGGGCGATGACCTCAAACTCGCGCCTTTGGCGGACAGCAAGAGCGAAGTGCTGGATCTGCTGGCCGCGCAGTCGGCCAAGCGCGGCGAACTGATGCGATCTTTCGGCGTGCAAGACCGCGATACGCTGTATATCTGGCTTGCCGACAAGCCGGCGGCTTGCGAGGCCTGGATGCAGTTGGAGGATCAGGTCAGCCGCGCCCAGAGCATCAATCTGCTCAATGGCCAGTTCGTCCATCAGAAGCTGGAGCGCGTCGAAGAGTCGCTGACGGTGCTGCGCGAGGCGGCCTCCGCCACGCTGGGCTATGGGCGCGACGGCGAGCGTCCGGAGCTGGTGACCGGGCGGCGTTTTCTGGGCTCGGCCTGACCCGCCGTTCGGGTTTGTTCCCGTGAAACGGCGGGGGCGGTGTGGTCTTTTCTCTGGGCAGGGCTGCGGCACAAGTGGGCGCGGACCTGCCTTTATGGTATCTTCCCCTGCGATTCCCGAAAAACGCATCCAGAATCCATGACCCTGATTTCCTTGATCTTAGCCTTGGCGTTGGAACAATTGCGGCCGCTTGGCAATCGCAACCGGGTGTGGCTGCTGTTCACCCGCTATGCCAATCAGTTGGAACGCAATCTGAACGCCGGCGCCGAGCGCCATGGCGTGTTGGCTTGGTTCGCGGCGATTGCCCCGGTGCTGCTGCTCAGCCTGCTGCTGTTTTACTCGCTGAAGGCGGCGAGCCCGGTGTTGGCTTTGGCGCTGAATGTGTTGGTGTTGTATCTGACGATGGGCTTCCGCCATTTTTCCAGCGCCTATTCCGAGATTTCGCAAGCCTTGGCCGAAGGCCGCGATCTGGATGCCCGGATCGCGCTGGCGAACTGGACTGGACAGCCGACGGCGGAATTGTCGGTAGGGGAGATTTCCCGGCTGGCGATCGAGCAAGGCATTCTGGACAGCTATCGCCATGTATTCGGAACCATGTTCTGGTTCGCCGTGTTGCCGGGCCCTTCGGGCGCCTTGCTCTATCGCCTGGGCAGCATGCTCAACCAGAAGTGGGGCAATAGAAGCGGGGAGGAGGATCCCTTTGGCTTGTTCGCCTCCAGAATGGCTGCCTGGCTGGATTGGATTCCGGTGCGCCTGACGGCGGCGGCATTCGCGGTGATGGGCGATTTCGAGGATGCGATCTATTGCTGGCGCTCCCAGGCGCGCGCTTGGGGAAATTACGCCAATGGGATCTTGCTGGCTTCGGCTGCGGGCGCTCTGGGCGTGAAGCTGGGCGATCCGCTGCGGCAGGATTATTCCTTGAAGTACCGGCCGGAGCTGGGCCTGGGCGACGATGCCGATTCCAGCCACCTGAAAAGCGCGGTCGGTTTGGTGTGGCGCTCTGCGCTGCTATGGCTGGCGGTGACGCTGTTGATCAGCCTCGCCAGTCGCATGGGTTGAGCGTTGAGCTGCCCTTTAACGAGATTTTGGGCCGCGCTGCGGCCCGTTTAGACATATTCAGGGCGCGTTGGCGCGAAGCGCAACGTGCCCTTTCCCTATTGCAGGAGTGAATTACATGTTGTTTTCCGAACTCGGTTTGTCGCCGGAAATCCTGCGCGCCATTGAAGAGCAGGGGTATAGCCAGCCGACGCCGATCCAGGAGAAGGCGATTCCTCTGGTCCTGTCCGGCCGCGACTTGCTGGCCGCCGCGCAAACCGGCACCGGCAAGACCGCCGCGTTCATGCTGCCCATTCTCGAACGGCTGAAAAAGTTCGCCAATACCAGCGTATCGCCGGCCATGCACCCCATCCGCGCGCTGGTGTTGTCGCCGACCCGCGAGCTGGCCGACCAGATCGGCGTCAATGTGCAGAGCTACACCAAGTATCTGCCGCTGCGCGCCACCACCGTCTTCGGCGGCGTCAATATGGACCCGCAAACGCAGGAATTGCGCCGCGGCGTGGAAATCCTCATCGCGACGCCGGGCCGTTTGCTGGATCATATCCAGCAAAAGACCGTGCAACTGAACAAAGTGGAAGTGCTGGTACTGGACGAAGCCGACCGCATGCTGGACATGGGCTTCATCCAGGACATCCGCAAAATCATGGGCATGCTGCCCAAAGAGCGCCAGACGCTGCTGTTCTCGGCCACCTTCGCGCCCGAGATCAAGCGCTTGGCGGCGGATTTCATGCATACGCCGCAGACGGTGGAAGTGGCGCGCCAGAACGCGACCAATGACCAGGTCGAGCAGCTGGTGTTCCAGGTGGACAACTTCAAGAAGCGCCAACTGCTGGCCCACTTGATCCGTTCGCGCGAGATGAGCCAGGTCATCGTGTTCTGCAAGACCAAGATCAGCGCCGATCAACTGGCCCGCGATCTGAAGCGCGAAGGACTGGATGCCGAAGCCATCCACGGCGACAAGACGCAAGGCGCGCGGCTGGAAACGCTGGCGGCCTTCAAAGAGGGCACCCTGCGCGTGCTGGTGGCCACCGATGTGGCGGCGCGCGGCCTGGATATTTCCGAGCTGCCCTATGTGGTGAACTTCGAAATGCCGAATTCGCCGGAAGACTATGTGCACCGCATCGGCCGTACCGGCCGCGCCGGCGCCAAGGGCGTGGCGATTTCCCTGATGTGTCCGGACGAAACCCGCCAGCACGAGGCGATCGAGAAGCTGACCAAGCAGACCTTGACGCCGCAAAGCGTCGATGGCTTCTGGCCGTCCTGGCTGCCGCGTCCCAAGCCGGCGATGCGTGAACAGCCTGTCGCCGCTGCGTCTTCTTCCGAGGGCTTGAAGCAAGCTCGCCCTGGCCGCCGCAGCCGCAAGGCCAAACGCGAAGTGCCGGCCTTATTGCTGCCTCCGCGCTACAAAGTCGAGTTCGTCCGCTAAATTCATTAACAAAATAGACGATAGGCGTAAAGTTGTCGTCGAAGGGATATTCTGGCCGGTTTCGTCATGACGCTGGCCGATATCTTAAAGAAAGCATCACCATGGCCCGGGCCGGTGGTGCTTTTTTATTGGATGGCTCCTTGCCGGCAGGCTATGCGCGGGCTTAGGCATCTGCTCATCTGCGCCAATCCGGTTATGCTTTTAGCATGCCCAATGGGCTGGTCATGCAAAAGGAGAACAAAACGATGAAGAAACAGCTGATTTATGCATTGAGCGCCGGCGGCGTGATGCTGGGCGCGAGCGCCGTAGCTCATGCCGAACAGTTGCAAATGGCCGCCGAGCCGACGCTGAGCAGCCACGGCAGCGCGCTGCTGGTGAAGAAGCTTGATGCGGCGAAGGACTATGAGCGTTTGGCGCAGCTGCGCACGCTGGCGCACGGTAGCGCCATCCACTGCAATATTCCAAACTGCCTGGTTTGCGGCGGCTATCAGCGGTTCGCCCCGTCTTCTTCGCTGTAAGACGTGCTGGCGTAGCGGATGCGCAATGAACAAGCGCCCCAAATGGGGCGCTTTGTCATGGGCGGCGCAGGGCGTGCCGGCAGCTGTCAGAGGAGCAAGGCTGCGCTCAGACCGCCTCGTCCTGTCTTTGCGGCAGGCTGGCGATATCTCGCACCGGCGTGCCGGCGTCGCGCTTGGCGTCGGCGCGGCGGAATTGCTCGCGGACTTCTTGCGCCAGCATGAACGGCGTGTCCGCTGGCCAGCCTTCGCGCCAGGTGCTGATGGCCAATGGCTCTCTAAGGGGGGCCTGGCTGATGGAGTAGGCTTCGAACTGCCAGAGCGCGGCCATCGATGCGGCGATCAGCCACAAGCCATGGCGTATGGTGCGTTTGGTGATTGTCATGGTCCATGCTAGACCATGGCGCGGTCGTTAAGTTTCCCTGCTGGCTTATCCCGCCATCGGCAAACGGTGCGGATGATAGAGCCCAGCCGGATCGATATGGGTCATCACATCCAGGACCGGGTGCTGATTCAGCACTCTTTGCTGCGCGTCTTCGCTGATGGCGTGCGCTTCGAACACATTCATCTTGCCGTCCACCTCCAGATGCACGTCCACCTGGATCAGATCGCCCATCTTGCGGGTGCGCAAATCATGGATGCCGGACACGCCGGGCGTGGCGAGCAGGGTTTGCCGGATGGCGGCGATGTCGTCTTCGCTGGCGGCGCGGTCCATCAGGTCATGCATGGCGTCCCAGGCGAAACGCCAGCCCATGCGGCCCACCAGCAGCCCCACCACCAGCGCGGCCACCGGGTCCAATATCGGATAACCCATCAGATTGCCCGCCACGCCGGCGGCCACCACCAAGGACGAGGCGGCATCGGAGCGCGCATGCCAGGCATTGGCCACCAGCATGCTGGAACGCACCCGCTGCGCGGCGGCCAGCATGTAGCGGAACAAGGTTTCCTTGGCGATCAGCGCCAGGCCGGCAATCCATAAGGCCAGCGAATGCACCGAGGGGATCTCGCCGGGATGGATGAACTTGTTGGCGGCCGAATACAGCATGCCGACGCCTACCGCCAGCAGCAGCAGGCCCAGGACCAGGGATGCGGCGTTTTCGTAGCGCTGATGGCCGTATTGATGGTCGCTGTCCGGCCCTTTGCTGCTATGGCGTCCCGCCAGCAAGACCACAAAGTCGGAAACGAGATCGGACAAGGAATGGATGCCGTCGGCGATCAAGGCGGAGGAGTGGGACCAAAAACCGGCCGCCACCTGCAGCGTGGACAGAACGATATTGACCGCCACGCTCACCAGCGTGCTGACGCGCGCCGCGCGTTGCCGTTCCGGGGTGTCCAGTTCTTTTGCGTCATGATGCGGGTGGGTGTGCATGTCGGTTTCCTGTCGTGAGGCGTTATTCTCCCATTATTTTGGCTATCAGTCATTAAATATTGATTGCAAAACTAAATTATAATGAAAACGAGAATGAGCTGCAGAGTCCTTGTTGATATCAGGGATTAACGCAGCCTCGAAGCGAGATACAAGAGATAGGCCAAGGCCATCAAGACCAGCGTGCCGCTCAGCCAGCACAGAAAATGGCCGATCAGCTGCCAGGCTTTCGGGCGCTGGCTATGCCATTCCCGCCAGACTTGGCGACGCTCGCGTGGATCGAACAGCAGCTGCCAGCCGTGCAGGGTGATGTCGGCCCAGCGTTCGGGGCCATGCCGCAATTGTTCGCGGTCGAGATGAAAAGAGAAGGGTGGATGCAATTTCATGGCCGTTCCTCAAGACCGTCGTGGCCTCTCTTTAGGATTAGCAGATTGCGTGCCGCTTGCCGGTATAATCGGGGAATGAACACCTCTAGCCTCCCTCCGTTCGCCGGTTTGACGCCGGACGTCATTCTCGATGCCGTGGAAAGCCTGGGCCTCAGGGCCAGTGGCAGCCTGCTGGCGCTCAATAGTTACGAAAACCGCGTTTACCAGCTCGGCCTGGATGAAGGCGCGCCGCTGGTGGCCAAGTTCTATCGGCCCGCGCGCTGGAGCGACGCAGCCATCCGCGAGGAGCATACCTTTTCCTTGCAATTGGCCGAGCGCGAAATTCCAGCGGTGCCGCCGCTCGTCTTTGGCGGCGAAACGCTGCACGCCCATGCCGGTTTCCGCTTCGCCTTGTTTGAGAAGCGCGGCGGCCGGGTGCCGGAACTGGATCGCGATGACACCTTGCAGTGGATAGGCCGTTTCCTTGGCCGCATCCATGCCTTGGGCAAAACCGAAAGCTATGCGCATCGCCCGCGGCTGGATCTGGACAGTTTTGGCCGCGAGCCGCTGGATTTCATCCTGAAGCAAGGCTTGCTGCCGCCTGAGCTGGAAACGGTGTATCGCGGCGTGGCCGAGCAGGCCTTGCAGGGCGCGGCCCGTTGTTATGAACGCGCCGGCGCGGTGGAGACGCTGCGGCTGCATGGCGATTGCCATGTCGGCAATCTGCTATGGACCGACGCCGGCCCGCATTTCGTCGATTTCGACGATAGCCGGACCGGGCCGGCGGTGCAGGACTTGTGGATGTTGCTGTCCGGGGACCGCGCCGAGCAGTCGCGCCAGCTGGGCGAAGTGTTGGCTGGCTACGAGGATTTCTGCGAATTCGACCTGCGCGAGCTGAATCTGCTGGAGGCGCTGCGCACCTTGCGTTTGCTGCATTACAGCGCCTGGCTGGCCCGGCGCTGGGATGATCCGGCGTTTCCGGCGGCGTTTCCCTGGTTTGGCGGCACGCGCTACTGGGAGGAGCAAATCCTGGCGCTGCGCGAGCAGATCGCCTTGATGGACGAGCCGCCGCTGTGGTCTAACTGAGGTTTTCCTTGATCGTGGCCGCCGCCGGGGGCTCGGGCTTTTGCCTGGCCCAAGCCAGGAAGTCCGCCGCCGGCATAGGCCTGGCGATGTGAAAGCCTTGTCCCAAGTGGCAGCCTCGCTCGGCCACCAGTTGATAGTCTTCCGGGCTTTCTATGCCTTCCGCCACGGTGGCCAATTGCAGGCGGCGCGCCATTTCGATGATGCTGTTGAAGACTGCGATCAGATGCGGCTTGCCGGAGATGCCGGTGACCAGCGACTGGTCGATCTTCAATTCGGTGAAGGGAAAGCGGGTGAGTTGCTGCAGGGTGGCGAAGCCGGTGCCGAAATCATCCACCGACAAGCCCAGGCCCGCCAGCCGCAAACGCACCGCGCAGCCGATGGCGTGCGCCAGATTGTCCACGATGGCGGTTTCCGTCACTTCGAAGATGATATAGCGGGCGGGCACATTGCTGCCGCTCATATAGCGCTCGATTTCATCGACCAGCTCGTCGCCGCTCAAGGACAAGGCGGATAGATTCACCGATAAAGGCAGGCGCAGTCCCTGCCGCGCCCAGCTTTGCCATTGCTTCAGCCCCTGCTTGAGCATCAGCATGGTCAATTCCGTGGCCCAGCCTTGCTGCTCTATCACCGGAATGAAGCGGCCAGGGCCGATCACGCCGTGTTCGGGATGGTGCCAGCGGGCCAACATCTCCGCGCCCTTGATCCTGCCGTCGCTCAATTGCACTTTGGGTTGGTAGTAGGGCAGGATCTGGCCGTTCTCCAGGGCGGCTTTCACCTCTTGCGCCGGGCAGTGCTCAAGCGCTTGCTGAGCCTGGCGCGGCGTCCACACCCTTTGCAGCAAGTCCAGCAAGGGTTCGCGCCGCAATGGCTTTTGCAGGCCGCCCAGCACCGGCAGACCCAGTTCCCGCCCCATCAGCTCGACGGTGGAGATCAATAGATAATCCTTGCTGGAGAGGACGACGATGGGGACCGCCATCTCCAGCTTCGCCATTTGCTGCATCACTTGCACGCCGTCCTGGCGCGGCATTTCCAGATCCAGCAGCAACAGGCTGGGCGTTTGCTGCCGCACCATGGCCAGGCATTGAGTGCCGTCTTCCGCTTCGCGGACCGAGCCGGCGCCCAGCGTCTGGCAGAGCTCCACCGCGTGCCGCCGCTGCACCCGGCTATCGTCGACGACCAGGATGTCCTGGATATCCATCATCGGCATGGCGGCGTCCGTCAGCGGCAGATGGCCTTGGCTATCATTTCCAAAGCCATCACCTCGTCGGCGGCGCCCAGTTTGATCGCCTCCTTGGGCATGCCGAACACCACGCAGCTTTCCTCGTCCTGGGCGATGGTTTTGGCGCCGCAGTCATGCATTTCCTTCAAACCTTTGGCGCCGTCGTCGCCCATGCCGGTCATGATGATGCCCAGCGCGTTCTTGCCGGCGAACTTGGCGGCGGAGCGGAACAGCACGTCCACCGAGGGCTTGTGGCGGCTGACCAGCGGGCCGTCCACCACTTCCACTTGGTAGAAAGCGCCGCTGCGCTTCACCATCATATGCTTGCCGCCCGGCGCGATCAGCGCGCGGCCTGGCAGAATGCGGTCGCCGTTGCTGGCTTCCTTCACCTCGATCTGCGACAGGCTGTTCAGCCGCTCGGCGAAGGAGCGGGTGAATTTTTCCGGCATGTGCTGGACGATGGCGAGGCCGGGGCAGGTGCGCGGCAGCTCGGTCAGCACCGCTTCCAGCGCCTGGGTGCCGCCGGTGGAGGTGCCGATGGCGATGATGCGCTCGGTGGTGGCGAAGACATTGCTGCCGGTCGGCGCGGACAAGATGGCGTCGGCGGACAGCTTGGGCCGGGTTTCCAGATTGTGGGCCCCGGCGGCGGCGCCCGCCGCAGGGGCGGAGGGCGGGGCGCCCGAGGCCGAAGGCATGACCCTAACCCGGTTCATCCGCGCGGCCGCGGCGCTGCGCACCGCCATCACCAATTGGTTGGAGCTTTCTTCGAGGAAGCCCTTTACGCCGGCCACCGGTTTGGCGATGACCTCCACCGCGCCGGCCGCGAGAGCCTGCATGCTGATATCGGTGCCTTTCTGCGTCAGAGAGGAACAGATCACCACCGGCGTGGGGCGGGTCGACATCAATTGCTTGAGGAAGGTGATGCCGTCCATGCGCGGCATTTCCACATCCAGCACGATCACGTCCGGCCATTTGATCTTCATCTTGTCCATCGCCATATACGGATCGTTGGCGACATCCATCACCTCGATGCCGCTGGCTTCGTTGAATACCGCGGTCAAAACCTGCCTGACCACCGCCGAATCATCGACGATCATAACCTTGATGCTCATGTGCGCGTCCTCGTGTTTTTCTGCGGTATGGACTCCAGCTCCGCTTCCTGCGATTGTTTGATCCAGACGTTGCCGCTGGAAACGTCGAACAGCACCAGGCGCGGGCAGTTGCCGCCCAGATCCTCGGCCTGCAGCCGCAAGCCCAATTGCTTCACCATGGCCCGGGCCGCCTGGATATTGCGCGAGGGCACATCGTGGCTGAGCTTGCGCTCGCGGCTGAGCAGCATAGAGGCGCCGCCTATCAGCCGGACATGGAAATCCTGCAGTGCCAGGCCGCTGACCAGGATTTCGCGCAGCAGCAGCAACAGCGCTTCGTCGCCGTAGCGGCCGGACAGGCTCTCGCCGCGGCGCGTATTGCGCTGGGCCAGCAGGTAATGGCACATGCCCCCGACTTTGGCTTGCGGATGCCACAGGATGATGGACACGCAAGAGCCCAGTAGGGTGCGGATGCGGGTGCCGCTGCCGCCGAAATGCCAGTCGCCGGGGTGGAGGAAGACGGCGTCTCCTCCGGACTCGGCCGCGCCGCGGCTGTCTGCTGAGGAGGATGCCGCCGATAGAGCCGGCGGAGTGGGGGCCATGGCTATGCTTCCTTGTGCGGGCGCAGGGCGAAGTGTTGATCTGCGCGTAACTGTTTAAATCTAGTACAGCCTTCCTAACAAATATCCTTGCGATCAATATTGGAACAGGTTTTGCAAATCATCATCGTTTGGCGGCGCGGGCAGCGGGGCGGGGGCAAACGCCGCGTCCGCGCTCAGACGAAAGAAACTCATCGCGTGCTGCAGCCGTTCGGCCTGATGCGTCATTTCCTCGGCGGTGGAGGCGAGCTCCTCGCTCGCCGCCGCGTTTTGCTGGGTGGAGTGGTTGAGATGCATGATGGCCTGGCTGATCTGCGCGATGCCGCCGGCCTGTTCCTTGGTGGCGGCGGCGATTTCCTGCACCAGGTCGGCGGTGCGGCCGCTGGAGCGGACGATCTCCAGCAATAGCTTGCCTGCCTGTTCGGCTACGGTGACGCTGCGTTCGGCCAGGTCGCCGATTTCCTGCGCCGCCGCCTGGCTGTGTTCGGCCAGTTTGCGGACCTCCGCCGCCACTACGGCGAAACCCGCGCCATGGGCGCCGGCCCGCGCCGCCTCGATGGCGGCGTTCAAGGCCAGCAGATTGGTTTGGTAGGCGATATCGTCGATCACGCCGACCTTGCCCGCGATCTGGCGCATGGCTTGCACCGTCTGCTGCACCGCCTGGCCGCCCTCGGTGGCCTCGCTGGAAGCCTTGTCCGCCATGGCCTCGGTGGTGTGGGAGTTGTCGCTGGTCTGGCTGATGGAGGCGGACACCTGCTCGATGGCGGCGGAGCTCTGCTGCAGTCCGGCGGCGGAGGTGCTGGCGCCTTGCGACAGGGACGAGGCCGTCGAACTGATCTGCAAGGCGGCGCTGGCGATGCCGTCCGAGCCGATCTTGACTTCGCTGATGATGGCGCGCAGCTGGGCGCACATTTGCTGGATGGCGTCCAACAGGCTGCCTGCCGGCGCGGTTTTGGCCGGCATGTCCAGGCGGCCTGCCGCCACTTCTTTCGTGATCCGCACCACCTCTTGCGGCTCGCCGCCTAGGCGTCGGATCAATTGGCGGTAAATCAGCAGCTGGGCGCCGACCAGCAGAATCAACACCGCCGCGCTGACCAGTCCCAGGGTGGTGAAGGTCAGATGCGTGCTGCGGGTGGCGTCGGCCTCCATTTGCTGTTCCAGGCGCTTGGTCTGCTCGATCAGCGGCAGGATGGCGTCGTGATTGCGATCGTAATGGCCTTGCAGACGGTCGAAGGACTGGTTGACCGCCAGCTGGTCATGGGCGTCCAGCGCCGGCAGATAGCGAGCATCGACCTCCTGGTAGAAGGCATCGGCGGTGGGGCGCACTTTTTGCGCCAGGGCGGCGCGCATATCGTCCGGCAGGCTGCTGCCGCTCCATTGCTGCTGGCCCTGATAAAACTGCGAGCGCAGCGACTGCAGGCGGTTTAGCAATTGCTGGCGGATCGAAGGGTCCTGGGTATTGCGCAATTGATTGACCACCAGGAAGCTGGCTTCCAGCTCTTGAGAGGGCGGGTCCAGATCATTGATGAAATTTTGGCCTATCACGACCTGCTGGTAGAGCTCGCCATTGATCATCACCATGCGCAGCCCTTGCCAGGCAGTGACGGTGAGCAGGCCCAGGCCGAATAGCACGCAGGCGGTCAGCAGCATGAACTGTCGTCTGATGGTGAACTGTTTCATCGCGCCTCTCCGCGCAATGGGCGCGGCTTTACCATTGCGGTTCCTCGATTTCGTGTTGCCGGCTCAATTCGGTCAGCAGGGAGATTTCGTTCATCGACAGCACTTTGTCGACATTGAGCAGAATGACAAAGCCATTGTCGATCTTGGCCATGCCTTCGATGAAGTCGGCGCGGATCTGATTGCCGAACTGCGGCGGCGGCTCGATCTCGCTGTCCGGTATGGCCAGCACCTCGTGGACCGCGTCCACCAGAATGCCTATCAGTTGGCATTGCTCCTCATGCTCGATCTCGATGATGACGATGCAGGTGCGGCGATGGACCAGGGTTTCATCGCGGGCGAAGCGCAGCGCCAGATCGATGACCGGCACCACGGCGCCGCGCAGGTTCATCACGCCGCGGATGAAGGCCGGCATCAGCGGCACCACGGTGGGGCGCACATATTCCAGGATTTCGCGTATCCGCAAAATGCCGATGGCGAACGTTTCTCCCGCCATCTGGAAAGTCAGGAATTGCCGAACGTCCGCGCCGGCTTCCTGGCTGGGCGGCGCGTCGTTGCGGCGCAGGATGTTCAGGGATGCCATCAGTCGCTCCTCTGCCGGCTAAAAGGAAAGGAAGCCCGCATCGCGCGCGGGCGGCGGCGCGGAAGGGTGGGCGGAGGCGCCCGCATGCAAGGAGCCCAGATGGAAGAAGCCGATCAGGTCGTGCAGGTTTTCCGCCTGGCGGTTCATTTCCTCTGCGGTGGCGGCCAGCTCTTCGCTGGCGCTGGCGTTCTGCTGCGTGGTCTGGTTCAGTTGCTGCACCGCCAGGCTGATCTGGCCGACGCCGCTGGACTGCTCGGTGGAGGCGGCGGCGATTTCCTGCACCAGGTCGGACGTGCGGCTGCTGGAGCGGACAATCTCTTCCAGCAGCGCGCCGGCCTGGTCCACCATGTGCACGCTGTCGCCGGCCAGCGCGCTGATCTCCTGGGCCGCCACCTGGCTGCGCTCGGCCAGTTTGCGCACTTCCGCCGCCACTACGGCGAAACCCTTGCCGTGCTCGCCGGCCCGGGCGGCTTCTATCGCCGCGTTGAGCGCCAATAGATTGGTTTGGTAGGCGATGTCGTCGACGATGCTGATCTTGTCGGCGATCTGGCGCATGGCGCGGATGGTGCGCTGCACCGCTTCGCCGCCGGCGGCGGCTTCGGTGGAGGCTTTCTCGGCCATGTTTTCCGTCAGCCTGGCATTGTCATTGGTCTGGTTGATGGAGTTGGACATCTGCGACACCGAGGCCGAGGTTTCCTCCAGGCCCGAAGCCTGCTCGCTGGCCGACTGGGCGATCATCTGCGACGTGGAATGGATGTGCTGCGCGGCGACCGACAGGCTCTCCGAGCCGTTTTTGACTTCGCCGATGATGGCGCCCAGCGTCTGCACGGTTTGCATGATGGATGCAGCCAGGCTGCGGTCGTCGCCGGGGCGCAGCGCGATGGAGCATTGCAGATTGCCGTTGGCGACTTGGCGCATCATGTCGGCGACGTGCTGCGGCTCGCCGCCCAGTGTGCGCAACAGATTGCGTTGTATCGTCGCCGCCACCGCCACGCTGCAGACCATCGCCAACGCGGCCAGGATCAACAAGCGCTCCCGGCTGTTCTGGCTGACATGCTCGCTCTGGCTGACCAACTCGTCGTTCATTTGATCTTCCAGTTTCGCCAGGCTGGCGATCTGCTCGTTCAGGCTGGCGCCCTTGCCGGCGTTGGCCAGGCCCAGCGCATCCTGCAGCTTGCCCTGGCGCACCAGCTCCAGCGACTGGCGATAGCCCTGATGCGCCACTTGGCTGGCTTGCTGGATCGCCGCCATCAACTCTCGTTCGCGCGCTTGTGTGGCGCTTTCGCGCTGGAATTTCTCCGCCAGCTGTTGCTCGGTCGCCTGATAGTGTTGCAGCGCTTCTTCAAATCCATTGATGGCGGTTTCGCGTTCCGCAGTCGATCGGGCCAGCAGGCTGCTGCGTATTTGAATGCGGATTTGCTGGTTGGATTCGAATAATTGGTGGGCCAGCCGTTCTTCCACATTATTGACACGGGTGATTTCATGCACCGATTGGTCCTGCTGATCCAGTCCTTGCCATGCGACCAGCAGGCACATCAGCAGCAGCAGGATCACGGCGCCGAAGCCCAGCGCCTGTTTGGTGGCGACGCGCATTCCAGACAAGGTGGTCATGGCGAGCTTTCCTCAGAGTTGTCGTGGCGGGGCAAGCCGGCTCCTCCGGCAAGAGAGGTGAACCGGAATTGCTCGCGGCGGCAGGCATGCTGGATCAGGGAGGGCACATCCAGAATCAGCGCCACCTCGCCGGTGCCGAGTATGGTGGAGCCGCTGAGGGCCTTGAGCGAGCTGAACATGGCGCCCAGCGGCTTGATCACCGTCTGGAATTCGCCTTGCAGCGCGTCCACCACCAGGCCTGCCTTGTGTTCGCCGTACTGCGTCACCACTACGTTGCGGCGTTTGACCGGCAGCGGCGGCAGCTCGAAGAAACGGTTGAGATGCAAGAGCGGCAGCAGCTCGCCGCGCAGATTGATGCAGTCGTGAATGCTGTTTTCCTTCAGGCCGCTCGGCATTTCAATGCACTCCACCACCGATTCGAGCGGCAGCACGAAGGTGGAGTGGCTGACATCGACCAGGAAGCCGTCGATGATGGCCAGCGTCAGCGGCAGCCGGATGCGGAAGGCGGTGCCTTTCCCCGGCTCGCTGTCTATGTCTATGCTGCCGCGCAGGTGTTCTATGCTGCGATGGACGACATCCATGCCCACGCCGCGGCCGGACAGATTGGTGATTTTTTCCGCGGTGGAAAAGCCGGCTTCGAATATCAGTTGAAAGATATCCCGGTCGGGCAGGATTTCATTTTCGCCAACCAGGCCGCGTTGCCGCGCTTTGGACAGAATGCGCTCTTTGTCCAGTCCGCCGCCGTCATCGAGGACTTCGATCACCACGCTGCCGGATTCGTGGTAGGCGTTGAGCCAGATATTGCCGGCGGCCGGCTTGCCATGGGCCTCCCGGATATGGGTAGGCTCGATGCCGTGGTCGATGGCGTTGCGGACGATATGCAGCAGCGGGTCCGCCAGTTTTTCCACCATGGACTTGTCCAGCTCGGTTTCGGCGCCGACGATGTGCAGCTGGATATCCTTGCCCAGTTCGCGCGACACGTCGCGGGCGACGCGGGGAAAGCGGTGGAAGATCTCGCCTATCTGCACCATCCGCATCGATAGCGTGCCGGTGCGGATTTGTTCGATCAGATTGGCGATGGTTTGCGTCGCCTCCACCAGCGCGGTCTGCTGCGAGCGGCGAGCCGTCAGGTTGGCCGCCGCGCCGGCGATGACCAGTTCGCCTATCAGGTCTATCAGATTGTCCAGTTTGCTGGCCTCAACCTTGATGAATTTGCTTTCCGTGGTCTTGCTGGGTTTGGTTTCAACCGCGGCAGGGCTGTCCGCGATATGGGCGGTTTCGCTGCGGCTTTCCGTTTGCGGCGGCGGCGCGGTGGGCTCGGTGTAGACGGCTTCGGGCAACTCCGCGCGGGCGGTTTCCTGCGGCTCGGCAAGCGCGGGGTCGTATTCCAGCGGTTCTTCCTCGGTCGGTCCCAGCGCGCCAAAGCCCAGCCAGGCCCGGCGGACCGCGTCGGCTTCGTCTTGAGAGGCGCTGGCCGTGGCTTCCGGGAAGTGAGCAGCGGCCAGCGGCAACGGGAAAATGTGCAGCTCGCTGTCTTCGCGGACGAATTCGAAGACCTCGTTCAGCGATTGTTCGGAGATGTCCGACAGATAGTGCGCTTCGATGCGCAGATAATTGCTTTCGGCATCGAAGGCCTCTCCTGCCGGCAAGCAGCTGTCTATCGCCTCTATTTGTTCGATCGAGCCCAAGGTCGCGAGGTAACGGATGAAGGACGATGGGTCCAGGCCGTTGCGCAGCACGTCGGGGCCGAAGCGCAGCGACAGCAGCCAGTGCGTTTCGACATTGCCGGCCGCCTCGCTCGCCGACTCGTCTGGGCAGGGGAGGCTGGTCTCCTGGCGGGGAGGCGGCGCGTCCGGACGCAGCTGCCGTATCAGATCGGCCAGCAGGGCTTCATCGCGCAAGTCCTGCAAATTCCGGCCATCGGCCAGCGCCTGAATCAAGGCGCTGACATGGTCGTGACAGCGCAGCAGCAGGCCGATCAGGCCATCGTCCAGCGTCATGGCGCCTTCACGCAGCAAATCCAGCAGGTTTTCCGCCTGATGGGTGAAGCCGACGATTTCATCCAATCCGAACAGGCCGGCGGAGCCCTTGATGGTATGCATGGTGCGGAACAAGGCGTTGAGCTGTTCGCTGTCGGCGTGCTCGGCCTCCACATCCAGCAAAATGCGCTCCATCTCATCCAGCAGCTCGCGCGCCTCCTCCAGAAACGTTTGCTTAGCCTTTTCAAGATCCATGGCCGGACTCCTCTGGCGGCGGGAGCCGCAGAGCGGAAAACCCCATTATTCTGGCGAAGCTTCTCACGGCGGCGCTGGGCGCGATCAAGCGCAGCGCCAGGCCGCGCAGGGAGGCCTCGCGCTGCAGCCAGAGCAGCACTTGCATGCCGGCGCAGTCGATTTCCTCCACCATCGACAGATCCAGCTCGATGTCCTGGCCGCCTTGCAGGGCTTCGGCCAGCCGCTGCCGGAATTCAGCTGCCTGGTAAATGGTTTCTTCGTTGCCGGCCTGGATGGAAGTCGTCATGCGGCGCGTCCGTGCTGGGGAGCGATCAAGGCAGAATCAGCTTGGAGACGGCCGTCAGCAGCACGGGCGGCTGGAAGGGCTTGACGACCCAGGCCTTGGCGCCGGCCTCTTTGCCGGCGCGCTTCTTGTCTTCGGCTGATTCTGTCGTGAGCATGATCACCGGCGTGAATTTGTAATGCGGCAATTGTTTGATGCTTTTGAGCAGGCTGATGCCATCTAGCTGCGGCATGTTCACATCGGAGATGATCAGGTGGATTTTTCTGCCATCCAGAATGTCCAGCGCCTCTTTGCCGTTGCCGGCCTCAAGCACGTCGTAGCCCGCGCCGGCCAGCGTCATCCTCACAACCTGGCGCAGGGTCGTGGAGTCGTCGACGATCAATATGGTTTTGGCCATTCGATGCTTCCCCGGTATTCAAAAGAAGGTAATGTCGCTTTGCCCGGGCGTACGGCTATTTTCTTCCCTGTTGTGCAAAGCGCGTTGTTCATGGGTGGTGTAGCTGCTTTTCAGCGAGTTCAGCCAGCTTTCGGTATCCGGCGGTTCCGGCAGCGGGCCTTCGCTGTGCAGCGCGTCATGCAAGGTGGCCTCCAGTTGCCAGATATCATTTTGCACATGCGACAGGATCTGGTTTACCCGGTCTTGAAACTGCAGATAAAACAGCACCTGTTCGATGGAGGTCCGGAATTCGAGGCTCTGCTGCAAGGCATGGCCGCCCTGTCCGCTGGACAGCGCGTGCTCGAGCGCGGCCAATTCGCGCAATAGCGATTGCGCGTGTTCGGCGATGGCCGGCTTGTCCAGCTCATGAAGCCCGCCCAGCGCTTCCGACCAGGACAGGCTGAGCTGGCGCAAGCTCTCCAGCGCGTTGGACGGCGGCAGGGGCGGAGTCGAGGCCGAGGGCGCTTCAGGCGCCGCGTCCTCTCCGTTTTCAATCTGGCGCAGCATGCCTTCGAAGCGCTCGGTGAGCTGGGCCGCCGCCTCGTCTATCTGTTCCCGGCTCAGCGCGATGTGGCCGGCCCACAGGGGCAGCAGCGCGCAGACATGGTTGGCGACGCTGCGCCAGTAAAGCACGTGCTTGTCCGCGTCTTGACTTGAATTATCGGCCGCAGCCGCCGGCGCGGCCACCGGCCACAGCATCAGGAGCAGCCACAAAAGGCTGGTCAGGCCCAGCGCAGGCCAGAACAAAGGGTGGTTGATGAATAGCGCGTACTGGATACCCCCGTTTGCGATCAGGCCGATTTCCAGCCGGATCCAGCGCCAGGGTTGAACAGGGGCCGTCATGCAGAATCCTGTCGTCGGGTGCGTAATCTCTACTTTTTTGTAGCCCTTGCCAGCAGGGGATGCAAACAGGCGGCCCATTCCGGCCCGCAAAGCGTCGAGCGCAGTCCTTGCGCCGCGGCGCAACGATAGAAGCTTGATTTCAGTCTTGCATTTCCGGGGGAACTGTGGTCAGAATCGAAGTTCGACATTTCAACCATTTTGAAACAAGAAGCACGTATGGCACTCATCGTACAGAAGTACGGCGGCACCTCGGTTGGGACGACCGAGCGCATCAAGAATGTGGCCCGCCGCGTCGCCAAGTGGAAAGCCCAGGGGCATGATGTGGTGGTGGTGGTTTCCGCGATGAGCGGCGAAACCAACCGTCTGATCGCGCTGGCCAAGGACATCCAGGACTATCCCGATCCGCGCGAGCTGGACGTGGTGATCTCCACCGGCGAACAAGTCACCATCGGCCTGCTGGCCATGGCGTTGAAGGAAATCGGCGTGCCGGCCAAGAGCTATTGCGGCTGGCAGGTGAAGGTGGTGACCGATCAGGCCCATACCAAGGCCCGCATCCAGTCCATCGACGAGCAAGTGATGCGCGGCGACCTGAAAGAGGGGCGCGTCGTCATCGTGGCCGGCTTCCAGGGCGTGGACGAGGAGGGCAGCATCACGACGCTGGGCCGCGGCGGTTCGGATACCTCGGCGGTGGCTTTGGCCGCCGCGCTGCAGGCGGATGAGTGCCAGATATATACCGACGTGGACGGCGTGTACACCACCGATCCGCGCGTGGTGCCGGAGGCGCGCCGCCTGAAGACGGTGACCTTCGAGGAAATGATCGAGATGGCTTCGCTCGGCTCCAAGGTATTGCAGATCCGCTCGGTGGAATTCGCCGGCAAATACAAGGTTCGCTTGCGCGTGCTCTCCAGCTTCGAAGACGAAGGCGAGGGCACCCTGATTACGTTTGAGGAAGATGAGAGCATGGAAAAGGCGGTAGTGGCAGGCATCGCGTTCGATCGCAACGAAGCCCGCATCAATGTCAAGGGCGTGCCGGACAAGCCGGGCATCGCCTATCAGATTCTGGGACCGATCGCCGACGCCAATATCGAAGTCGACATGATCATCCAGAACGTCGGCGAAAACGGCACCACCGATTTCTCCTTCACGGTGCCGCGCGGCGAGTTCCAACGCGCGCTGTCCATCCTGCGCGAAGTGCAGACCCATATCGGCGCCGCCAAGATCGACGCCGACGACAAGGTCGCCAAGATCTCCATCGTCGGCGTGGGCATGCGTTCGCATTGCGGCATCGCCTCCACCATGTTCCGCACCCTGGCGGAAGAGGGCATCAATATCCAGATGATCTCCACTTCCGAGATCAAGGTATCGGTGCTGGTGGACGAGAAATACCTGGAGCTGGCGGTCCGCGTTTTGCATAAGGTTTTCGGTTTGGACCAGCCGGCGTAAATATTTTTACATTCAGCTGTTGACAGAGGGCGGACCTATAGTTAATATGGCGCTCTCTGAACGGAGAAATGGCCGAGAGGTCGAAGGCACTTCCCTGCTAAGGAAGCATACGGGCTTAAACCTGTATCGAGGGTTCGAATCCCTCTTTCTCCGCCAGAAACTGCACCCGTAGCTCAGTTGGATAGAGTATCTGGCTACGAACCAGAGGGTCGGGCGTTCGAATCGCTCCGGGTGCACCAAGACGTCCCTATAGTTTAGCGGTTAGAACACCGCCCTTTCACGGCGGTAGCCGGGGTTCGATTCCCCGTGGGGACGCCAGGATTCAAGCGAAAGCCCAGCATGAAAATGCTGGGCTTTTCGCATTTCATCTGTCTGTAATATCTCTTCCCGCCTTCGCGGATGCCTCTCTCGATATAAAAAACGGGATGTCTTTCGACATCCCGCCGCGCGCTCGCCTCTCTCCGGTTCAGAACTTGTGATTCAGCTCCAGCCAGGCTTGGCGGCCATAGGGCGAATAGCTGCCGGTTGGATAGTATCCCCAGCCGCCGCTGTAATCCTTCTTGATGAAGTCCTGCAGGTTGTTGACGATCAGTCCCAGCGAAGTTTGCTTGCTCCACTGATAAGTCACGCTCGCGTTCGCCAATACCGAGGGGGTGAGATAGCCTGTCCCGGCCGCGTTGGGGATCTTGCCGTAGCGGGTCAGCTGCAAGGTGCTGGACCAGTTGCCGATGTTCCAATCGGTCGTCAGCGACAGTTTGTCCGGCCAATCGCTATTGCCCATGTCGGTCAGCTCGTTTTGCGCCGGATCGTTGGCGAATTGCTGATAGGTATGCGTCAGCACCTTGGTGTAGGCGGCCCGGAAAGTGAACTTGCCGAAGTTTTCCGTGCGGACCTGCAGCTTGCCGCTCAGGTCGATGCCGCTGGTTCGTTCGCTGGCGGCATTGATCGGATTGACGATGATGTAGTTGATGCCGCCCGGATTGACCAAGGCATTGACCGGATAGCGCACGATGCGGCGGAGCGCATCCTGGCACAGCGCCGAATTGATGTCGTAGCTGCCGCTGCGGCAAGACGCCTCATCCTTCAGCAATTTGTCTCCATCCAGTGTGGTTACCAGATCGTTGATGGCGATGTTCCAATAGTCGATGGAGATGTCGGCGTCCTTGCTGGGCGACCAGACAAAGCCCAGGCCATAGGATTTCCCGCTCTCCGGCTTCAGGGTGCCGTTGCCGTTGCTGACATAATTGAACCCAGGAGAAACGCCGGCGTAATCGCAATTGGCCAAGGCCTGGCCCGCCTGGGCGCAGCGCCAGTAGTCGGTGCTGGACGAATAGTAGCCGCGCGTCTGGGTCTGGAACAAATAGCTCATGTCCGGCGCGCGGAAGCTGGTGGCGTAGTTGCTGCGGATCAGCAGGCTGCTGATCGGACGATACTCCAGGCCGGCGCCGTAGGTGAGTTTGCCTTCGCTATTGCTGGCGGTTTCATAACGGTCATAACGGCCGGACAAGGTCAGATTGAGTGGCTTGGCTAGAGGCAGCAGCAGCTCCGCGCCTATCGCATCGCGCGCGCGGGAGCCGCTGGCGTTGATGGCTGGGCTGGGGTTGTAGAACACGCCTTGATTCAGCCGTTGGTCCGGATTGTTGCTGAAGCCCTGGCTGCCCCATTCCAGCAGGCCTGCCAGCTTGGCCGGGCCTGCCGGCAATTGAAACGCTTCGCCGTTGGCGCTGAGGCTCAAAACTTGCAGCCAGGATTTGTTCTGGCCCGTCGCGGTGCCGATCAGGCTGGCGGATTGCGCCGGCGTCAAGGGATTGTAGAAATGGTCCAGATTGGGCGCGTAGATGGGCGCGCCCTTGCTGGTGGTGCCAAGCAGCGGCCCCAGGAAATAGTTGTCGGCGCTGCTGAGCAGCAAGGGCGTGGTGGTCTTGCTGGTGTATAGCGAGGCGTTGTAAGCCAGCTCGTAGTTCCAGCTGCCGCTCAGATCGCCTCTGGCGCCAAAGGTCAGATTGGCGGCCAGGTCATCCCACTTGCGGTTGAAGTTGCTGGCGCCGCCCAGCTCTTCCGGCGCGAAGCTCTTGGCCCAGGTTTCATTTTGGCCGGAGGTCTGATTGTAGAAATAACCGCTCTGGGCGGCGGCTGCGGCCCAGCGCGGTCCGCGGGTATTGTTTTCGGTATGTTTGAGCCCCAGCATGGCGTCGCTGAACAGCTCGACGTGCGAATTGAGCTGATAGTTGAGGCTGAGGAAGCCGTTGCGCGTGTCTTGGCCGGTTTGCAGCGTCCAGTAGGACGGTTTGAGCAGGCCGGTGGCGCAATAGCCGGATTGGCTGCTGCCTACGGTTCGAACATCTCCGGCGAACATCCCGGCAAAGTTGCCGCAGGCGCTGCTGGCATCCAGCGTGCCGCCGCCGGCGATGCCGCGTTTGAGGAATACCGAGGGCGCTTCGCCTAATTGGGTCGAACTGGACATGAAGCCGCGCTGGCGGGCCCATATGGGATTGCGCGTGCTCAGCTCCAGGCCGTAGATCAGGCTCAATTGATCATTGCTGGTCCCGCCGGTCAGCTGTAGCCGGGCGTTTTCGCCGCCATGATGCTCGGCGCTGCCCACTTTGACATTGAGATTGGTGCCTTCGACCCGCTTCTTCAAAATGATGTTGACCACGCCGGCGATGGCGTCGGAACCGTAAACCGCGGACGCGCCGCCGTTGAGGATCTCGATGCGATCTATCAAGGCGGATGGAATGTCTGCCAGATTGACGAAGTTGACCTGGCCTTCATACGCCATCGGATAGTCGGCCATGCGGCGGCCGTTGATCAGTGTCAGCGTGTGATTGGGCCCCAGGCCGCGCAGGCTGATGGCATTGGCGGCGGGGGTGAAGGTGTTGCCGAAGTCGGCGCCTTGAGTGAAACCGGTGTTCTGGGTCAGATTGTTCAGCGCATCGTAGACATTGGAATAGCCTTGTTTTTCGATATCGGCGCCGCTGATCACGGTGACGCTGGTCGGCCCTTCCTTGGCGGAGCGGGCGATGCGCGAGCCGGTGATGGTGACTTGCTCCAGGGAGTCGGGTTGCGGGGCGTCGGAGGCGCTCGCCGGATGGGCGATGCCGGCAAGCGCCAATGCCAGCACGGTCTGGCGCAGGGCGAGTTGTGTTTTCACGTTTCATCAAACAGCTTGCGCTGTCCTTGGATAGGGGAAAGCACAGGATAACTCTATGTCATATGTTTTTAATTAATAAAAATTAAAACGCTAATTCTAATGAGTAATATCGCTTCAATCAGAATGTCAAAATCAATCTGGCGCCGCCGTTAAGCTTGCGGGCATAACGGACGGTGCCGCCGTTGCTGTTGACCAGTTGCCGCACCAGGGCGAGGCCGATGCCGCGCCCTTTGGCCTTGGTGGAGTAAAAGGGGGTGAAGATCTGCTCGATCAATTCATCCGGCACGCCTGGGCCGTTATCGGCGACTTCCAGCCTAAGCCTGCCGCCGCGCGCCAGCGTCGCATTCACCTCCAGGCGGGCGCGGGGCTGATGGGCGGTCGCTTCAAAAGCGTTTTTGATCAGATTGATCAGCGCCTGCTCCAGCTGACCGCCATCGGCGCGCAATTCCAGCGACGGGGATTCGGCATGGAAAACCGCCTCGCCGCCGCGCGCGCGCCAGGCGGGAGCGGTCAGCGCGTGCAAGCGCTCGAATAGTTGGCTGATGGCCACGATTTCCGGTTTCGGCTCCGGCGCCGACGACAGGCTGCGATAGCTGGAGACAAAGTCGGCCAGGCTGTCGGCGCGGCGGCTGATGGTATGGAAAGTCAGCTCCAGCTCCTGGCGCAGCGATTCCGGCAGGCTGGCATCGTTGTCGTCGAGCAACTCGCTGGCGCTGCGCGATAAAGAAGCGACCGGAGTCAGCGAATTCATGATCTCATGCGTCAGCACATGCACCAGCTGTTGCCAGGCGCGCAGCGTTTCGGCTTCCAGCTCGTTCTCCAATGGCAGCAGCGCCAGCAGGCGCTCCTGTTGCGCGCCCAAACCCAGGCGGCTGCAGGACACCAGCGCGCGCTCCACGCCGCGTTCGGTTTCAAAGCGTATCCAGCGCCGCTCGCCCTGATGGCTCAGCAGCTGCTGGTATAGCGCCGCCGGGCTGCTGGCGTAGCCGGGCGCGACCAGGCGCCGGGCGCGGGCGTTCAAGGGTTCTGCATGATCGGCGGCGAGCCGGAACAGCGCGACGGGAGCGTGTTCCAGCCTGATGTTTTCGATCTGGGCGGGCGAGAGCGCAAGCTCCGGCGGCATGGGCGCGTCTTGCGTTTGTCCCTGAAGGCTTGCCGCTCGCCAGCCATGTCCCATGGCGCGCCATTGCCAGGCCAAAAGCGTCGCCGCGGCCAGCGCGACGACTACCTCCAGCCGCGGCGAATCGACCGCGTAAACCGCCGCGCCGCCCAGCGCGATCAAGCTCAGCGATGACGACAAGACCAGGCTTTTCCAGCGCGCGGCTTCAGAGACCATGTTTTTCCATCCGTCGATAGAGCGCGGCGCGGGAGAGCCCCAATTGCTTGGCCGCATGGCTGACATTGCCGGCGAATTGCTGCAGGGCCTGGGTGATGGCTTGCTTCTCCTGCTGCTCCAGATTGAGCGCGCTGCTCAGCGCCGCAGCCGCGGACGGGAGCGGGCGAGCTGGACTGGAGAGGTCGAAATCATCGGCCTGGTATCGCTCCTGGCTGGACAGGATCACCGCCCGCTCGCAGGCGTGGCGCAAGGCGCGCACATTGCCGGGCCAGCCATGGCTAAGCAGGGCGTCGGCTGCCAGGTCCGTCAGCTCGCGCAGGGGACGGCGGTATTGTTCGGCATAGAGCCGCAGATAGTGCCGAGCCAGCGGCAGGATATCGTCGCTGCGCGCGCGCAGCGGCGGCACGCGCAGCACGATGGTGTTGAGGCGGAACAGCAAGTCGCGGCGGAAATGCTGCGGATCGTGCAGCTTTTCTTCTTCCAGATTGGTGGCGCTGAGCACGCGCACGTTCAAGTCCAGCGGCCGGTCGGCGCCCAACGGCGTGATTTGGCGGCGCTCCAGCGCCGTCAGCAATTTGGCCTGGTTGGCCAAGGGCAGATTGCCGATTTCATCCAGAAACAGCGTGCCGCTGGCGGCGGCCTGGAAGCGGCCTTCGCGGTCGCTGCGCGCGTCGGTGAAAGCCCCTTTGCGATGGCCGAACAATTCGCTGTCGAAAGTGGATTCCGGCAGCGCGCCCATGTCCACGCTCTGAAACGGCCCGTCTTGGCGCAGGGAGGCGAGATGGAGGGCGCGCGCCACCAGCTCTTTGCCCACGCCGTTCTCGCCGAGGATCAGCACATTGGCCTCGGTCGGGCCCACGTTGGCGATCATGGCCCGCAACGCTTGCATGGCGCGCGATTGGCCCAGCAATTCGCCTTCCGGCATGCCTTCCATGCCGCGGGTGGCAAGGCGCAAAGCCTGATCCACGGTCTGGAACAGCTTTTGATTATCCCAGGGCTTGGTGATGAAGTCGCTGGCGCCTTGCTTCAACGCCGCCACCGCCAGCGGGACGTCGGCGTAGGCGGTGAGCACGAAAATCTGCGGCGGCCGAGGCAGCGCGCGCAGCCGCCGCAGCACCGCCATGCCTTCCTCGCCGGAGATGGCGCCGGGGGTGTAATTCATGTCCAGCAGCACGACATCGGGCGCGCCCGCCGCCAAATAATCATCCAGCAGGCTGGGGTGGGGCAGGTGGACGCAGTCCGCATTCAGTTTGCGCAGCAGCAAACGGGCGGCGAGGGCGACATCGGCGTCGTCTTCAATCAGCAGCAGGCGGGGTCGATTCATGGCGACGGCATTCATTTCAAGGACCACGGGATGGTGCGGTCTCATCGGTGCTTTGGCAAGCTGTTTGTCATGGCGCAACTGTCCGGTTTCGAACACTGTCCGCTGTCCGCTTGCGGACAGTTTGGCGATGGTTTCTGTCTAGTTTATTGATTTTTATGAAGAATAAATCTGGCATGGTGTTTGCTAAATCAGATGGGGAACACAATGCGGAGCATGAATATGATGGGCAGATTCCTGATGGGCGCGTCCCTGGCGCTGGTTCCGGCGCTGGTGGTCTTGGCGCTGATGAGCGGCAGTATGGCGTTTAGCGGCAAAGTGGGGAGCGAGGGCATCGCGCTGATGGCGCGGCTGGGGCCTGTCCACTTGCAACTGCAGGTTCTGAGCCTGCAGGGGGTGGGCTTGTGAGCGAGGCCGAGCAGGGCGTGGTTCAGCCGGTTACCGGCGCGGCCATGGATGAGGCGGTTGTCCGCAAGCGTTGGGGACGGCGTCCTTTGTGGCTGGCCGGCATGGCCGGGGCGACGATTCTGCTGGCTGGCGCCGGCTGGTGGTATAGCCAGTCCGCGGGGCTGCGGGTGGCGGCGTCCGAACTGCAGATCGCCCAGGCTCAGACGGGCACTTTCAGCGATGAGGTCATCCTGCGCGCCACGGCGCAACCGGCGCAGTCGGTGGTGCTGGATTTAGTGGAAGGCGGACGCGTCGATGAAGTGTTGGCCAAGGATGGCGACAAGGTTCAGGCCGGGCAGGTGCTGGCGCGCTTGTCCAATCCGCAGCGGCAGCTGGACCTGCTGGCCCGCAAGTCGGATCTGGCGCAGCAGTACGCCAATCTGTCCTCCACCCGCGAGCAACTGGAAGCCGGGCGCAGCGAGTACCGCCGCCGGCTGAGCGATCTGGCGCTCAAGCTCAAGCAGCAGGAGCGCCAGTTCAAGCGCGACGCCGCGCTGGCGGCGCAGGGCTTCATCTCCGCCGCCGCGCTGGAGGATTCCCGCGACAAGCTGGAGCAATACCGCGGCGATTACGCTGCGGAGCAACACAGCCAGGCGGTGGAGCTAGGCATCAAGGAAACCGCGCTGCAGCAGATGCAGCAGGCGCAGAACGAGCTGAGCCGCGGCACCCAGGTGGTGGCGGGCAGCCTGGCGGCCTTGTCGCTGCGCGCGCCGGTATCCGGTCAATTGACCAATTTCAATATTCAGACCGGCAGCACGCTCAAGCCCGGCGAACGGGTGGGAAGGGTGGACAGCCTGGGCAGCTTCAAGCTCAGCGCCCAGGTGGACGAGTTCTATCTGCCGCGCACCCGGCGCGGGCAGCAAGCGTCGGTAGAACTGGATGGCCGCACGGTGGCGGCGACGGTCAGCGCGATCAATCCGCAAGTGCAGGATGGCCACTTTCAGCTGGAGATGCAGTTCGCGGCCGGCTCTCCTGCCGGACTGAACTCCGGCCAGGGCTTGGACGCGCGTTTGCAGCTGGGCGCGGCGAAACAGGGGCTGGTGCTGCCTTATGGTCCCTTCGTCAACGACACCGGCGGCGCATGGGCGATGGTGCTGAGCGCGGATGGCGGCCGGGCGGAAAAACGCGCAATCCGCATCGGCCGCCGCAGCCAGACGCAATTGGAAATATTGGACGGGCTGAAATCCGGGGACAAGGTCATCGTGTCCTCTTACGCCGCCTTCGGCAAATATCAGGCGCTGACCTTGAATTGAGACAATAAGGGAGAAGAGAAATGATCAAACTGAAGAACATCACCAAGCTGCATGTGGGCGGCGAAGTGCAAACCCGCGCGCTCAATGGCGTGGATCTGGAGATTGAGTCCGGCGAATACGTGGCGGTGACCGGGCCGTCCGGCTGCGGCAAATCGACCTTGCTGTCCTTGCTGGGCCTGCTGGACGTGCCCAATAGCGGCGAATACTGGTTCAACGGCCAGAATGTGGCGGGCTTGAGCGAGGCACGTCTCAATCAGCTGCGCCGCGGCCGAGTCGGCTTCATCTTTCAAAGCTTCAATCTGATCGAAGAGCTGACGGTGCGCGAAAACGTAGCGCTCGCCCTGGAGTATTCCGATGTGCCCGCCGCCGAGCGCAAGACTCGCGTCGAGGCCGCATTGAAGCGCTTGGGCGTGGCGCATCGCGCCGACCATCGTCCTTCGCAATTGTCCGGCGGCCAGCAGCAGCGCGTGGCCATCGCCCGCGCGCTGGTGGCCGAGCCCGAACTGCTGCTCGCCGACGAACCGACCGGCAACCTGGACAGCGCCCACGGCGACGAGGTGATGCGCATGCTGCGCGAGATCAACGCAGACGGCACTACCGTGATCATGGTGACCCACTCGCCATCGCACGCCGCCCAGGCCTCGCGCACCATCAATATGCTGGACGGCCGCGTGGTGGTCGACGCAACCCAACTATAAGGCGCGGCGATGAACGACATCCTGAAAGATTTTCGCGTCGGCTGGCGCTGGCTGGCGAAAGAGCCGGGTTGGTCGGCGCTGGTGATCGCCGGCCTGGCGGTGGGCTTCGCCTGCTGCTTTCTGCTGCTGGGCTACACGCGCTTTTCCATGCAGTACAACCGCTATTTGCAGGATGCCGACAACACTTACCAGCTGGAGGCGCGCTTCAATCTGCCAGGCATGGATCAGAAGTGGACCAACTATGCGCCGTTCCCGGCGGCGCAGGCCTTGAAGGACAGCGGCTTGATCGAGCGCGCCAGCATCGCCTGGGATGTGCCGATGCCCGTTAGGGTAGGCACGGCGGTGAGCATGCAGAATCTGCTGTTGGTCGACCCCGATTTTGCCCAGTTGTTTGAGCTCAAAACCTTGTCCGGCGATCTGCAAGCCGCCTTGACGCGGCCTGACCGCCTGGCGCTGACCGACGACAAGGCGCGCCAGCTGTTCGGCAGCGCGGCGGCGGTGGGCAAATCCATCAAGATCAACGGGCAGGCTTACCTGGTTTCGGCGGTGGTGGCGGGGCCGCCT